>CADBQY010000024.1 GCA_902796885.1 uncultured Planctomycetota bacterium | reverse complement strand
GGCGACCGGCGGCGCCATGGCGGCGCTGAACATGAACGCCGGGGTGGTGTATTTCAGGTAATCGATGATCTCCTGCCGGCCGGCGATGTATCCGCCGCACGCGCCGAGCGTCTTGCTCAGGGTGCACATCCACAGGTCGACGTCGCGGCGGTTGACGTTGAAGAACTCGCCGATCCCGCGCCCGGTCTTTCCGAGAACGCCGATCGAGTGCGCTTCGTCGATCATCATCAGAGTTTTGTATTTGTTCCGCAGTTCGACGAACTTCGGCAGGTCGGGATAGTCCCCGTCCATACTGTAGACCCCTTCCAGGACGATCAACACGCGGCGGTACTCGCTGCGGTGCTTTTTCAGAATCCATTCCGCGGCCTCGTAGTCGTTGTGCGGGAACGGACGGCGCCGGGCACCCGAAAGGAGCGCCCCTTCGTACGAGCTGTTGTGGATCAGCGAGTCGTACAGAATCATGTCGTACTGGTTCATCAGGTGTCCGATCACCGATTCGTTCGTCTGATGCCCCGCGGTGAAAGTGAGCGAGTCGTCGGTTCCGAGAAAATCGGCGATCGCGCGTTCCAGTTCGACGTGAACCGGTTTGGTTCCCGAGACGATTCGGCTGGCCGAAGCGCTGGTCCCGTAGAGTTTGGCGGCTTCCTGCGCGGCGGCGATCACTTCGGGATGGCCGCTGGCGCCGATATAGTTATACGAGGCGAAGTTGATGTACTTCTTGCCGCGGATATAGGTGACGTCGTCGGTGATCGACTCGTGCACGTCGAAGAAATGGCTCAGCCGCATCTTTTCGAGGTAGTTGAGCTTCTCGCGGATTTCGAGATATTCCGGGAAGAGCGAAAAATCGTTCGACGCGTCGTTGACGTCGTAGAGTTTCTTTTCGCGCTCGTCGACTTTCACGCCGTGCCCCAGATGCTTTCGGACGGCGTCGACCACTTCGCGCGCGGTCAGCAGATCGGGCAGAATCACTTCCGGGAACTGCCCGCCGAACTTGTCTTCGAGCGAGGCGAGAATTTCCATCCTTTCGAGGGAATCGAGCCCCAGCTCGGTGATATCCGAATCGAGCGTGATCCCGCGGGCGCGGTCCTTGGCGATCCGATGGACCTCTTCGAGGACGATCTTCGCGGTATCCTGGTAACTGAGGTCGGCCAGCGAGACGCGCACGGTCGGCGGTGCGGGAGCCGGAGCCGGCTCCGCCTTGGCGGCGGGCCGCTTCTCGACTTTAAAGACGCTTTCCATCTCGCTTCCCGGATGGTCGGACCGTTTCGCCTGGCTGGCGATCTTGTCGTCGTCGTCGAGAAGCTCTTTGGCGTTCGGATCGTAGTTGAGCGGGTTGTCCGCTTCCGTGTAACTGCCGAGCGAACGTTTCTTCGGCGCGGTGACCACGTCGAGCCGGTCGGCCGACTCGTCGGAGATCGACCAGCGGGCGACGACGCTCAGTTCGTCGTTCAGGAACATGTCGCGGCACGAATGGCGCTGAATCTTTCCGCTCGACGTCTTCGGCACCGTCCCGGTCCGCACCAGAACGATGGTGTCGATCGGCACTTCGTGCTCAATGGCGATCGCCTTGCGGATTTCGGTGAACGTCTTCTGCGCGTCCTCGTCGGGATGGAACCGGCGTTCGACTTCCTGAACCAGAACGAGTTTCTCGTCGTTGTCCTCGCCGATCATAAACGCGCCCCCGGCGTTGAGTTTCAACAGGTTCGGCATGGCGCGCTGAGCCGTCGCCTCGATATCCTGCGGATAAAGATTGACCCCGCGGATAATGATCAGGTCTTTAATGCGGCCGGTGACGTAGAGTTCGCCGTCGCACATAAAGCCCAGGTCTCCGGTGCGCATGAAGGGACCTTCTTTGGTATCGGCGGTATACGCTCCGAACGTCTCGGCGGTCGCTTTCGGGTTTTTCCAATATCCCTTGGCGACGCTCGGGCTGGAGGTCCAGATTTCGCCGACCTTGTTGTCGGGGCAGAGCGTACGCGTTTCGGGATCGACGATCCGCACTTTTTGGTCGAGAATGATCCGTCCGCTCGACACCAGGTTTCGGACGCGGTCGGTTCCGGGGATCGCGTCGATTACGCTGCCGTTCGCCAGCGAGTCGGCGTCGACCGCCTTGATGACCGGCGCTTTGCTCTTCTGGCCGCCGGTTACGATGAGCGTTCCTTCGGCGAGCCCGAAACAGGGGTAGAACGCCTCGTAACGGAACCCGCACCGTTCGAACTTCTTGGCGAACCGTTCCATCGTCTCGGCCTGAACCGGCTCGGCGCCGTTAAAGGCGACCTGCCAGCACGAGAGATCGAGCGTGTCGAGGAGTTCTTCCCGGATCCCTTTGACGCACGCGTCGTACGCGAAGTTCGGTCCGCCGCTGGTCGTGCCGCGGTATTTGCTGATCGCCGCCAGCCAGCGGTACGGCTTCATGATGAACGAAAGGGGCGACATGATCACGTTCGGCCGGCCGCAGTAGATCGGCTGAATGATCCCGCCGATCAGCCCCATATCGTGATAGCTCGGAAGCCAGAAGACGCCGCTGTGACTGCGCGTATGCTCGAACCCGGTCGAAATCAGCAGCGAGTTGTGGAGCATATTCCCGTGCGAGATCATCACCCCTTTCGGCGTGCCGGTCGAACCGGAAGTGTATTGCAGAAACGCCAGCGCGTCGGAATCGAGATTCGGGTCGTTCCACTCCTCCTCGTATCCGGCCAGTTCGCGGTCGGTCGTCGACCAGGCGATTTTTTTCAGATTCGGGGTCTCGTTGATCATTTCGCGGACCCGCGTCATCACGTCTTCGGTCGTCAGAGCCAGACTCGCCTCGGCGCTGTCGGCGACCGCCTGCACGCGGAGCATCGAACGGTTCTTCCGCGGCGGATAGATCGGAACCGCCGTCGCGCCGGCATAGAGACAGCCGAAGAATCCGACGATGAATTCAAGCCCCGGAGGATAGAGCAACAGGATGCGCTTCCCGTCGTAGCGGTTCTTCTGAAGCCATCCCCCCAACGCGCGACATCGTTGGTCCAGCTCCCGATAGGTCAGCCGAATTTCATGTCCTTCCCCCCCGATTCCGTCGGTGAGATAGAGAAACGCCGTGTCGTTCGGCTGCACGGCTGCCCGAAACTGGACAAGTTTCACCAAGTTGGAATGGTCAAACATGGAAGTTTGCGTCTGAATCTGGCTCACGTTACCAAATCTCCGAGATTTTATTCGATATGACTCCGTTGCATCTAAGCGACTTTGAGGCTTAGAATCTTTTTTATTTTGCCGATTTTAACAAACTTTACTAAAATCGACCGTTTCATCCGTGAAACGTCTTTTCCATTATCGAACTTTAGTCCCGCCGGAATAAAACAAAACTTGCCATCTTTCCTATTTTTTAGATTTATCGGAATAACCGCCAAAAGCTTCACCTTTTATCAGGGGAAAGATTGTATCGGAGGGGGTGTCGATTTAAAATAAGAAGCGGGAACGGGGGCGGCGGGCCTCTTGAATTTTTGACAACGACGGCGAGGTGATTCGCGGTGGATAAAGATCCGTTTAAAGAGTATGCCAAGGAGGCGGAACCGACAAAACGGGAGAAGGGGTACGTTTGGCATACCGCCATCGGTTTGCAGGCGGTTGACGGCCTCAAAACTTCCGCTTACCTGGTTCGCACCGCCGTTAGGAACATCGAAGGCGAGATCTCTTTTGAGGAAGCGAAGAAACTGGTGCAGACCTACTACGAGGAGAATCCCTCCCGTAATAGGGAAAGCCGAACCGAGGAGGCCGATAAAGTCTCGGTCAGAATCGCGGCGCTCCTTGCGGAACAGTCTTTCAGCTTTACTCCAAACGAGTACCTTTCTATTCACCGAAAGCTGTTTTCCGGCATCTATCCGCATGCGGGTCGCATTCGGGATTACAACATCACGAAAAAAGAATGGGTTTTGGACGGCGCGACGGTTCTCTATGGCAGTGCGACGGAGTTGCGCGCGACACTGGACTATGATTTTTCCGAAGAGAAGAATTTCTCGTATCAAGACCTTTCGATGGACGAGATCATACGTCATCTCGCGGTATTCATATCCCGACTGTGGCAGATTCATCTGTTTTGCGAGGGGAATACCAGGACGACGGCGGTATTTTTTATCAAATACCTGCGGGCGCTCGGTTTTGACGTGACAAACGATATTTTTGCCGAGAATGCGTGGTATTTTCGAAACGCGCTTGTCCGGGCAAACTATAACGATCTGAAAAACGGTCTCCACGGAACGACGGAATACCTTGAGATTTTTCTTCGCAATCTCCTGCTGGATGAAAATCACCCGCTTCACAACCGTTTTTTGCATATTAGCGGAGTTTTTAAAGAAACCGTAAAAGCGGACATTGGAGCCGAAAAAGCGAACATTGAGGCCGTAAAAGCGAACATTGGAGCTGAAAAAGCGAACATTGAGGCCGTAAAAGCGAACATTGAGAAAATGTTTCAGCCGAAAACCGCCGCGAACGTTCTCAAGTTGGCCGCCGCGTTTCCGGGGCAAACGGTCTTCGGCCGTTCCGATGTTATGAGGGTCATCGATCTTAAGCCTACGAGGGCTTCCGGGCTTTTGAAGGAGATGGCGCGACAAGGGGTTATCAGTTCCGTATCCGGATTAGGGAAGGGAAAATATCGTTTTTGCTTCGCGTCTTTTCCCGACGGCGTCAATCGGGAATCGAAACGGCGGCAATCGAAAGCGGGGCCGAACGAATCACCGCGCGCGTCCGGCGGCGGTCAACCCTGAACGAAAGGAATTTCCACGATGGTCATTAAACTGGTCTGTCCCGGGTGCGGCAGCGGTATGAGCGCGCCCGACGCTTATCTCGGAAAACGGGGAAAATGCCCCAAATGCGGGAAGGTGATCACCATTCAGCCCGCCGCACCCCCCGCGCGTCCGTCGACGCCGATCATCGTCGACGACCTGCCGACCCTGATCCATACCGAAGGGGTTCCCCGGCGGATCTCGTTTTCGAATATCTACGCCATTATGAACAACGACCAGCTCCTCGCCTTCTGGAAACAGGGGGAAGGGTGGCAGTACCGGACAAGCCACGGGTACGTTCCGGTTCGGAGCGCCGAGTCGCTTGTCGCCGAACAGGGGGAATTTGTGCTGGCCGAAGGAAACGTCAAGGAGTTTGAAGAGGGACACCGGCTGGTCGGCGCGCAGTTCTTTAAGATTGCCGGCGGCGGGGGGCTGAAATCGCTCCTCCGCGGCGAGTCGGAGATTTTCGAGAAGATCGTCGGCCGGGTCCCGCTCGGCCTTTCGCAGAAACGGCAGTTCCTCCTTTTTATCCGCGACCACTACTTTCCTTCGTTTACCGAACGGGCGGGCGACGTGATCGAGTACCTCACGAACGAGGATTTCCATACCGTTCGGATCGGCGACACCCAAAACGAAGACAGCGCGGGGCTCCCGCGGGAAGAATAGCGGGCGCGGCGGATTTCAGTGCCGCGCCCGGACTTTTCGCCGCGCGGGTCTTAAAGCAGATTCCATTCCACGTTTCCGGAATCGTCGACCGTAAAACTCCGGGCGCGGATATTGGAGCCGTTTCCCTCCTCGTAGTAGAGAATCAAAAGAGAACCGTCGCGCCGTGCGACGATCGAGGCGTACGCGCCGGGAACGTTGTCGGCCACGATCGGACCGCTCCACGTTTTACAGTCGTCGAGCGAAACGCGAATCGTTGTTTGCGTCGGCGAAAGCTCTTCGCGCAGAGCCATCACCACGACGCCGTTCGGCGCGCGGTAAAGGTAGGGGCATTGCCCGTGGAACCCGACGCTCCGCGAAGGCGACCAGGTTTTTCCGCCGTCCGTCGAAACGGAATACGCCATTTCGTACCGCTGAATCGCGTAGAGCGAACCATCGTTCCGCTGGATGACGTCCGTTTCGGCGTCCAGGCGGAACCCGTTGCGCGGTATCGTGACCGGCCTCTCCCACGTCGCGCCCCGATCGTAACTGAGACCGACCGCTCCCCACGCCGTATCGTTCGCCTGCCGGTAAAGGGGCATCAGAAGCGTTCCGTTCGAAAGAACGCGGATCGGCGACGAAACGGCGTATCCTTCGTAGACCGTGACCGGCGCCGACCACGTCAGGCCGCCGTCGCCGGATTCGGTCAGTTTGGTGACAAGCCGCTCTCCGCCGACGCCGTCCGGCGTCAGCGCGAAGAAATTGCAGAGAATCCGTCCGTCCTCCAGCTGAACCACCGAAGGGTCCCGGTCATCGTAGTTGGTGTCGGCGATCGTTTGCGGAACCGTCCACGATCTTCCGTCATCGTACGAATAGACCGCGCAGACACGCCCGCCCTTCGGATAATCGGCGTTCGGGTGCGACACATGACCGTATCCCGCGTAGAAGACAGCCATCAGACGCCCGTCGTTCAGCCGGCAGACGTCGGGAAACGCGGCGTAACTGAAGCTTCCCTGTCCCCGCGCGACCGTAACGTATCGGTGAGACGGAGTGACTTCCGTCGGCGCGGGATCCCTTTCGACCCGAATGTTGGCGAACGTTTCGACGCCGCTGACCGCGCGGAATCCCGCTCTCCCTCCGGAAAGGCGCGCGTCGTTCATTGAAATCAGCGTCTCCCCGCCAATCCCGCACGCGATCTGTCCGTCGGCGATCTGCGCCCAGATTCCGTAGGTTTTCTGATAGTTCAGCGAAGTCGGGGCGCTGGCAAGTTCCGTCATCTGCCCGCCGCTGTCGACGCGAAAGAGAACGGCCCTGCTGCTCTGAAACGCCGCGTAATAACACTCGCCGGAATCCTGCACCGCCAGTTCGATTCCGGCGCTGATCCCGGCGTTCCGGCGCGTCGGCGTGAAATCGGCGGAAACGCGTATGTTGTCGCCGAATCCTCCGTAGGCGCAGACCGCTTCAAGCCCCCCGCTTCGGGCGTCGAAGGTTAAGACGCCGTCCGCCGCGCCGATCTTCGACACGTCGGATCCGGACAGATCCCAGTTCGAAAGGTCGTCTGGATAAATCGCGTATGACTTGGTTTCGTCCGGCAGTTCGCCGCATTCCCGGAACCAATGGCCCGAAATGAGCGCGTAATCCCCCGGCCCGACGAATCCGTCCCCGTCCAGGTCGCAGAAAGGATTCCAGTTCGCGTCGTCGGCGGTCGCGAACCAGGCGCCGCTCAGGTGCGCGTAGTCGCCCGGTCCGACGAATCCGTCCCCGTCGATATCATAAGTCGATTCGACATAGACGTCGCCGACCTTCTGACCCGCGGGAACCGGCGCCGCGGTCGGCATCGGAACCGCCGCCGCGGGCTCGCCGCCGGACCAGACGGCCAGGAGGGTTCGGTCTTCCAGCGTTTCAAAACGGAGCTTCCGTTTTTCCCAAGGATTCTTTTTCATTTCCGTTCTCGAACAATCACGGGATCTCTGAAGGATGCGGAGAATCCGGGACGATACGGCTCTTTTTGGTGTTCTCCCGCCGAACTCATCTTCGCGCCGCGGACCCGGTCCGTGTGGAAAAAAGAGCTTCCCACAGACGAATTATACAGAGCGGCCCCGAAAAGTAAAGTTTTAGAGCGGCAAAAGACCTTCGCCGGTATTCCGGTTTTCCCCGTGTCTTCGGTTTAACGGCTCTACTCCTTCCGGAACATGCCGTATCGAGATGCCTAGCCTTTTCGTTCCTTATAAAACCGGAGAATACCGAAAACGACCAACGCGGACCCGGCGACGAGGAGGCCCAAGCGGATGAGAAAGGTTTTTCCGGAAGAGAATTCTTGGTTCGGGATGTCGGCGTAATCCCCAACGTAGGGGTTATAATCGTCTTCTGTCAATTCGTCGATATTGAACTTTCGTTTTTTGAAAGTGCTGGAAAGATGGGCGATTCTGTCTTTGCGATCCAACTTGATGATAAAATCAGTTTCTTCAACCGGGCGATCGCCGATATCGTCACATTTCCATTCAGACACAAACCACATTTCCTTGAAGGGGCCGGGGCCGAGATTTAAATGCCCGTATTCCGATCTGATTTCGGCCGGAACTTTTCGGCCGTCCGAGATTTTCCACTCGACGACCTTTTGGATCCGTTTGTACTCGATTTGATCCGTTTCATTGTCATAGAGCAGTACGGTGATCTGTTCAATCTCAGGTTCCGGCAGATCGGTACGGACGGTGATTTCCTTAACCAAGCGTCTTTTTTCGCCATATTTACCCGTTGCCGTCAGTTTTGCGCGCTCTTTGTCGATGTCGGAATATTCGATGGAAGATTCGTCTAAATCCTCCTCACCGGAAGGATCTTTAAATATCTGAGTAATAAAGGTCCAAGGGTTCTGGCAGATTTTAAACGCCCGGCCGATACTTGTCGCCGGTTCATCACCCATGAGCGACAAGGAGCCGTTAAAGGGAGAATCCGTCTTTACCCCTTTTTTATAGCGGCTCAGGCCGATAAAGAAGGTTCCGTTTGTGATGCGGTCGTAAAATTCAGGCGAAGGCGGGGAATTCGGGGCGTCGGCACCCTGTTGGAAAAGTTCGTGAAGCTGCATTCGGTATTTGCCTTCTTTTTTGGAGAGCCGTCCCGCCATGTGTGTCCAAAGATCGTTTTCGCCGATCTCCGCGGCGGCGGCTTCCTCTTCGGAAAAGAACTGTTTCGACTTAAAGGTAAACGTTCCGGTGAAAGACGCGTTCCGCGTCCAATCCTCCTGAAACGTTTTGATCTTCTCGATCAGCTCGTCCTTTGCGGAATCCGCGGAAAACGCGGTTCCCGAAACGGCAAGGAAAGATGCCAAACACAGACAGATAAACAGACGGCAAGCGTTAGGTCTCATGGCGGTTTTCCTCCGGTTGATATTTTGCTCGGCGGTAAAGTATAACATATAAATCCTTGGCTCTGGCTTTCTTTGCGGCAATTCCCTCTACGGAACGCGTTTTTTCTCCTCTATGCGGTAAATATTGATCGAACCTCCGATTTTCGCATACGGTCTCTGACGCTGAAAGAAAAAATAGTTGTTCGAATGGTGCATAAGTTCGTGGATACTGATGGCGTACCAACCCGCGGGGGGAAATGGCGACAGACCGCATTCCGTCGGGTTTCGACTTCCCGCCGGCGGACCGTCGTTCTCAATCCCGAAGATCTCGGGCGGAATTTCGCTGTAACAGTCGATGTAGAAAGGCCTTGCGTCGGTATGTTTCGCCTGCCAATCCTTTAGCAGATAGAAATCCTGTCCCCAGTCTACGGCGGAATCGAGAAGGACTCGGTATCCGTTTTTTGTTCCGCCGGCAACGGCATTGAAGTAAGAGAGAGAATTTGGGTATGACATCAGGCTGCTGAAGGCCGTCCATAGAAGCAGCAGCGTTGAAAATCGATAGATCTTTTGCTGTTCAATGGACTTGCTGAAACAGCCGCTTGCCAAAATATACAGAAACGGCAGTACGGGCAGGACATAGCGAAAATGTCTGCTGAAACCGTTCTGTGAAGAGATGAAAACGAAGAAAAAAAGCGGAGGTAAAAGAAGAACGGCAAGATCGGACTTATGAATAAACCGGGACCGAAGGATAAAACAAAATGCCGCCGACATGACGAACAGAATGAGAACCGCCGTCGGAACTTTTACCAGGAGTCCGACAAGGTAATAACTGTACCACCCTTTTCCCTGCTGCCATTTTCCTAAAAGGTAGGAATCGAATCTTCCGGACTCGAAGTCCACTTTTTGGATATCCATTCCCTTGACATAGTCAACGGGGAGCGGAACGGGGATTTTGGCCGCCCGCACGCCGCAAATTTCGGCTTTCTGAACATACCGGAAGAATTGGCTCCGAAAAGAAATATCTCCGATTTTCGTCATCGTTCCGTCAAACAGGTAAAACGAGTTTAGAATAAGCAAGGCGGCGAGAAAACTGACCAGAAGACGAACGCCCGATTTCAGAACGGTTCGTCGATCGCGCCCGATGTTTTTCCATTGAAACACGAGCCAGACCGCGGGAAGGATAACGATAAATATAATCCAGCTCATTTTTGCCAGTTCCGAGAATCCCAAGGCAATTCCCAGAAGGAGAGTCCTTTTTAGTGTTCCGTTCTTTAGCCATTTTGAAAAGATATAGCAAGTTGACAGCCCTAAGGAAGCTGCCGCGGTGTCGGGACAAATCGTAGATGATAGGCCGATCATGTTCGGGGATAAGCACCATAACGATAACGCCGCGAGCCCGGACATCTTCCCGAAAAGGTCGCGAGCCCATAGAAAACAGACCGCGGCTCCCAACAGCGAAAAGGGCAGACATGCCAGCCGCGCCCAAAAAAAGTAACGCCTAAACGAATCCCGGTTTTCTTTTAAAAACTCAATTCCAACGGAAAATTCCGGCCTGGGGGAATCCGTTTCGACGGTCGGAACGGTAAGACGCAAGGGAAGCAGAGGCAGGGCCGCAATCGTTTTAACCAACGGCGGGTTTACCGAATAGAGTTCAAAGTTTCCTTTGGCGAGTATCGTCAGTCCGCTCGACAGATGCGCCGCTTCGTCGATGTTGGGGCTATGGATCCAAGAAGACCACGCGACAAGAGCGACGTGCACGATCAGAACCGATGCGCAGAGATATTCGCAGAGAGGGTTACTTTTTACCGGCCGATTCATGACAGTTTCGTTTCCTGATCGTGTGAATTTGTTCGAGGAACGCCCTGATGAAAAGCCGCCTTGTTTCACATTCGAGCGGAGGGATTTCGTCCGCAAGAAGAGTGTTGTTGGTCGTTGCGGAAAAATGGATTGTCTTTCCGTGGTAAGCCGCGCGGCGCTTCGCAAAGGGGACGAGTCTTTTAATGAGATCGAATCGAAGAAGCGGCTCGCCGCCGATCAGCGCGACATTTAAGTCTCGTATTTCGCCGCTGGCGTGAATGAGCCATATCATCGCGTCGAACGCGATTCGGTCATCCATCTGTTTTCGTCTTTTTTCTTTAAAACAGTAGACGCAGCGCATGTTGCAGTCTAGGGTAACATCAAGGTCAATTGACGATATCGGAGTGCCGGTTGTGGGGGTTGATTGGAATGATAGCATTTTATAAAACTTGTGTCGTGGTAAATATCTCGCGAATTGATTTTCTGCAATGGCTGTTGTAAAAATGATTGCAACTTACATTACTAAAGACGAATGACCTGCGGTTAGAATTTCAATTTTGCCTGATTGTTTATTTTTGCCGATTACAAATGTATTTTCGGTGTTTGAATGGTCTTCATCAAAAAGTGTCGTGGTGTCAAAGCGAATGGTGATCTGAAAAGTGGAACCGATAGGTTTTACTGAAATAAGTTCGGCGCGTTTGGTTTTTTTGTAAAAAGTCTTGTGCGTCTCAAGAGTATAAGTCTGATAAAACTTAATTTCTTCCGATGTTGGATTTTCGAATTCCTTGGGACAGTCTTTTCCAATGAGTTCGCACAATGCTCGGGGGGCGGCAGGATCAATCCCCGCATTCAAAATCTTATCTTTTTTCCCAATGTTTACGTCTTCAACAAGCCGTTTGCCAAAATCTCTTGCTTCCTGTTCGGAGACGGGTTCGAAGGGGTGATTTTTGGTTCCGTATGAGTTGCATCCTGATGATATATACAGAACTGCAAATAATATCACAATGACACTTACGTATATGCTGAAGCGGTTCTCTTTTGCTGGCATAACGATCCTCCTTTTTAAGCTGTCTGTTAGATAATTGTTGTACTGAAGGCTGAAAAGCTGTCAGTGCGGTCATGTCTGATGTATGTTGCTTTCTGAGCATGCGTCAGGGATTAGGCACTGGTCAGATGACAAGCATACGTCCTCTTTCTTTAACATGGTCGTCTCTCCCTGTTCTCGCAACAGAACGATACTAAAATAGCGGACCTTTTATCCTTGTTTAGAGTCTGGATATCGTTGGCAAATAAATGAAATGCGAAGCTAGCCGCTTTCCAGCTGAGATTCTATCACAAGGAACATTCGACCGCAAGTCAGTGCAATAAAAACAAAAGAAGATTAGTCGCGGCTAACCTTTTATATGTCATGAAATCCACGATCTATCCCATCTATCCAGTTGGAAGCTAACTGAAAATAAGTAATCCTAAGCATCAAAGAGTCAAAAACTTTTTCTTATTCTCGTTGCATCATCTGTCGGGTTAATATTACCACCATGCTTGTAATTTCAATTTCGATAAACGCCTACTCCTCCAGATCGGCCGAGCCGCGGATTTCCCCTTCTTGAAACGCCGCGTCGGTTTCGACGGGGGCGAGAATCCCCTCTGGAACCAGGTCGGCGGCGGCGACGGCGCACGAAAGGCCGACGCCGAATCCGCAGAAAAGGGTGCGGAGCGGCCGTACCGAATCGTTTTCGGCCAGCGCGGCGCAAAGGGCCAGCGGGATCGACGCGGCGGACGTGTTCGCGTAGTCC
>CADBQY010000023.1 GCA_902796885.1 uncultured Planctomycetota bacterium | reverse complement strand
GGAAAAAGGGAATGCCAATCCTTCTCTGCGTACGTTGCGGCGTCTCGCCGCCGGAATGGGGATGAAAATTCGCTTGGAATTTATCCCCGATCCGGCGCCGACAGCGGCAAAAAACGGAAAGTGAGATTCGAACCGCCCAAGTTGCGCGGACGGGAAGGCACTTCGCTGTTCCCGCGCGGGGCTGGGCGTGAAAGTGAAAGTCAAGTGAAAATGCCCCGGAAATCCCATCGGCCGGAGGGGGACCGGGAGATTTGGCTATTTGCCGGGAGGGAGGTTGGCTGTATAATGACGAAGGCGGGGGCGTCGCGCCGGGGAATTCGATTCTACAGGAATATTTATGATGACAAATCTGCCTTCTGCGGGGACGGCTCACCGCTTCTACAAGTGGGAACTGCTTCTTCTTCTTTTTCTCGCGTATTTCTTTCATCAGGCCGACCGCGCCATCTTCGGCGTGGTGACGACCGACATCCAGAACGATCTGGGGCTCACCAGTACCCAGATCGGCGCGGCGCAGACCGCGATGTTCCTGACGCTGGCGATTATGGTTCCGATCGCCGGATTCGTGGGGGACCGGTTCAATAAAAAGTGGATCATTACCGGGAGCATTCTGTTCTGGTCGGTCGCGACGATGCTGACCGGCTGGGTCGGAGGGCTCCTTGGGATCATCTTCATTCGGAGCATCGCCACCGCCGGAAGCGAGTCGTTCTACGCGCCGCCGGCCGTCTCGCTGATCGCCGCGTGGCATAAGAACACCCGATCGATCGCCCTGTCGGTACATCAGGCCGCGCTCTATATCGGAATGATCACCAGCGGCGCCGTCGCCGGGTGGATCGCGATGAAATACGGATGGCGCGTCGCCTTCTACGTGTTCGGCGGGGTCGGCTTTCTGGTCGGCGTCTCGTTCATCTTCCGCCTGAAAGGGGCGCCCGCCGAAACCGGCGCGTCGGGACCGGCCGAGGCCGTCGAAGGCGCCGCCGCGGCGCGCGAAAAGCCCGTTTCGGTTCGGCGGACGGTTCGGCGGCTCGTCTCGACGCCGTCGGTTCTGCTCCTGACGACCGGTTTTGTGGCGATCGTCTTCGTCAACAACGCGTACCTTTCGTGGGCGCCGAAGTTCCTGCAGGAAAAATTTGAACTCTCGCCCGCCGCCGCCGGGACGAACGCGATGTTCTGGCATCATATCGCCGCGCTCGCCTTTATCATGATCGGAGGGGCGCTTTCGGACCTGATGGTTCGCCGCGCGCCGCGGTTTCGGGTCGGGCTCCAATGCGCGGCGATGCTCGCCGGCGCGCCGCTGATCTTCCTGATGGGGAAATCGGGGTCGCTGGCGGTCGTCTGCGCCGCGATGTTCTGCTTCGGGGCGATGCGCGGGCTTTACGAGGCGAACACGCAGGCGTCGATCTTCGACGTGGTCGAGCCGCGGATGCGTTCGTCGCTGGTCGGGCTGATGATCATGACCGCGTTTTTGATCGGATCCCTTTCGCCGCTTCTGCTCGGAAAACTCCAGGACGTTTACGGGCCGGCCGACGGGCTTTCGCGCGGGTTTGTGATCCTTTCCGGAACGTGGGTGCTGGGCGGGCTTGCCGTGTTGGCGTGCGCGCTCTTTACGTTCAAACGAGACCGTATTGCCGAAAATTGATGGGAGAATAAACGCTATGGAAAAAACGTCGCCGCAGGAGCGGGCCGATCGGTTTATCAACGAAGAGAAACAGTTTCAGCTCGGTTTTCTGATCACCGAACAGTCGCATCCGAAAACGCGCGGTCTTTCGGACGCGCTCGCCGAAGAAACACAAAAGGGGCTGGCGATGCTCTACTCGGTCGACGAGGATATCCCGCCCGTTTTGGAACGGGTGATCGCGTCGCCGCCGTTTCGGAAGCTGGTCGACTCGATGGCCGGCTCCCTCGCCGGGGGCGGACGGGTGATCTTCAGCGGCTGCGGCGCGACGGGCCGGCTGGCGATTCTGCTGGACGCGGCCAATCGGCGGTTCCGGACGGACGGGACCGCGCGGTTTCCCGAACCGGCGGAGAAGTACGCCGGGGGGGCCGAGTCGACCGGCGCGGTGATGACCGGCGGCGATTACGCCCTGGTCAAATCGGTCGAGTCGTTCGAGGATTACGCCTCGTTCGGGTATCGGCAGATGGCCGAACGGAATCCGACCCCGAACGACACCGTGGTGGCGATCAGCGAAGGGGGCGAGACGTCTTCGGTGATCGGGACGATCCACGCCGGACTCGACGCCGGCGCGCGGACCCATTTTCTGTTTAACAATCCCGCGGCGCTGATGGCCGAACGGATCGACCGTTCGCGCGAGGTGATTGAGGATCCGCGGGTGAACGTGATCGACCTGACGACCGGGCCGATGGGGATCGCCGGGTCGACCCGTATGCAGGCGACGACGATCGAAATGCTCGTCGCCGGTTCGGCGTTCGAGCTGGCGTCGGCTCCGGAAGGGGCCGGCCGGCGGACGCCCGAACGGACCGCCGCCGAGTTCCGGACGCTCCTGGCGCAGCTGCAATCGCCGGAAAATCTGCGGGCCGCCGCCGACTACATCGACTTCGAGGCGGAAATCTACGGCGCGGGCGGGCGCGTCACCTATTTCGCCGACCGCGCGATGATCGACATCTTCACCGATACGACCGAACGGTCGCCGACGTTCAAAATTCCGCCGTTCCGCGCCGACAACGACGCCGTTTCGCCCGCGCCGTGGGCGCTGGTGAAAGACCCGACGCACGACACGGTCTCGGCGTGGAAGTCGATTTTGTACCACACGCCGAACTGCATCGCGTGGACTCCCGAAGAGTACCGGCGGATGGGGGCGCCGGAATCGATCGCCGCCAATCCGCCGAAAATCGGGGTGGAGGAGCTCTACCGGTTCCGGATCGGGAACGAGCCGGACCTCTCGCGCACCGAGGTGTCGCCCAACGCCGCGGTCGCTTTCCTGCTGGGGGACGAGGCGGCCCGTACGCGCCGGCCGGGAAATCCGTGGCTGACCGCGTTTCGCGAACGGACGGCGGGGTTCCGGACGAAGGCCGTTCTGGCGATCGGCCCGGACGCGCCGAGCCTCGAAGGGTTCGACCGTGTGTTTCATATCAAAGTCGATCTGCCGGAAACCCCGCTGAACCTGTTCGGGCATCTCGCCTCGAAGTTGGCGCTGAACAATATCTCCAGCGCGACGATGGGGAAACTCGGCCGGCTGTCGAGCAACTGGATGGCGCACGTCGCCGCGTCGAATAAAAAACTGATCGACCGGAGTATCCGGCTCGCCGCCGAGTTGGGAGGCGTCGATTACCGGACCGCGGCGGTCGAGTTCTTCCGAACGCTCGACGAACTCGAAGAGCTTCCCCCCTCCGAAGCGGGGACGATTTCGCCCGCCGCGCGCGCCGCCGAAAATCTGCGGAAACGGAACGGAGCGGAACGTGGCTGAACCGGCGGGCGCCGACGCCCTTTTTTATCCGATCGCCAGCGGAAGCGGCGGGAACGCGTTCTTCGTGCGGTGCGGAACCGTTTCGTTCCTGATCGACTGCGGGATTTCGATGCGGCGCGTCAAAGACGCCCTGGAAGCGATCGGCGAGGAAATCTCCGAGCTTTCGTTTATTCTGACGACGCACGCGCACATCGACCACACCAAGTGCGTCGGTTCGATGGCGTGCCGCTACGGGATTCCCGTTTACGCCAGCCGCGGGACGTGGGAAATCGTTCAAAACGACCCGCGCGTAAAGAAGGTTCCGCCGGAGTATCGGCGCGTCTTCGACGCCTCGCCCGACGTCGACGGACTCCCCGACTCGGTGCGGATCACCGCGTTTTCGACCCCGCACGACGCGTACGACTCGGTGGGGTATCGGATCGATTACGCCGGACGCGCCGCGGCGGTCGCCACCGACCTGGGGTACGTCTCGGTCGACGTGAAGGCCGCGCTTTACGGCGCCGACCTGGTTCTCCTCGAATCGAACCACGATCTCGAGATGCTCGAACGCGGGCCGTATCCCGACTTTTTGAAAAAGCGGGTGGCGGGGAACCGCGGGCATCTTTCGAACCTCGCCGCCGGCCGGTTCGCCGCGGAATTGGCCGCGCGGGGGACGACCCGGATCGTTCTGGGACATCTCAGCGATAAGAACAACACGCCGCGGCTGGCGTTCGAGACGGTCGAGCGCGAACTTCGCCGCGCCGGATTCGACCCGGGGCGCGACGTGCGGCTTCTCTTGGCGCGCCGCGAAGAGCCTTCCGACGCGCTCGTCTGGTAACCCGACTTGAAAGGATGTGTGGACGAATATGACCGACGTGATCCTGTATACCGACGGCGCGTGCAGCGGAAATCCCGGTCCCGGAGGGTGGGGGTTCATCATGGTCCATCCCGCGTCGGGAAAACGGCTTGTCCGCAGCGGCGGCGAGGCGCGGACGACGAACAACCGGATGGAGCTGATGGCGGTGATCGAAGGACTCTCGGCGCTGAAACACCCCTGCGGCGTCGAGGTGGTCAGCGACAGCGCCTACGTGCTGAACGGCCTGTCGAGCTGGATGGCGTCGTGGAAGGCGAACGGATGGCGGCGCCGGGAAGGAAAAACGTGGAAAGAGGTCAAGAATCTCGATCTTTGGAAACGGCTCGACGAACTGAACCGGCGGCACGCGCTCAAGTTCACCAAAATCAAAGGACACGCCGGGCATCCGCAGAACGAGGAGTGCGACCGAATGGCGGTCGAAGAGTCGCGGAAGTTTCTCTGAAAGAAACACGTTTGTTTTACGCTAGTCGCGCAGCGGTCTTTTCGACGCGATATAGGCCCCGTCGCGCAGGCTGCGCGACGCGAGTTCGGCCAGCAGCTCTTCGATGACGATGCGCGGGTCGATGCGCTGCCCCCCTTTGAGATCGAGGTCGGCTTGCAGAAGAAGTTTGGCCAGACGTTCGCCGCGGCGGCGGCCGAGCCGCTTCATGAGGTTGACGGGGTGTTTGGGATCGTTCGCGCTCATTCTGTACGGAATGAAGATTTTCGCGCTTTTGAGCGCGTCGCCGATCAGCGCGCCGGGGGACTGACGCGGGGATTTTTTTTCCGCGGCGAGGTAGAATTCGGTCGCCGCCCAGTATTTGCGAAGAACCACCCCCATTTGCGCCAGAACGGCGATCGGCTGTTCGCCGGAAGCGAGAAGGACGTCGAGCTGGCGAACAGCCTTCGGGAGATCCCCCGAGAGGGCGTCGGCGACGATATCCCACGCCTTTTGAAGTTTCCACGAGCCGACGTTTTGCAAGACGAACTCTTTGGTCAGCTTGCCGTCCGGCGGGTTCAGGAGCGCCAGACGCCGGATTTCGCCGTCGAGAAGGCCCGGCTCTTCGCCGATCAGCTCGTACAGCTGTTCGATCGCTCCCTTTTCGGCGGCGGCGCCGTATTCTCTGGCGCGCGATTGAAGCCACGGGGTCAACGCGCGTCTGTCGGGCTGCGCCGCTTCGACGAGAAGACCGGCTTTCTCGACCGCCTTGTAAAAGTTCGAAGTTTTGAGGAACGTTTTGACCTGGAGGACGAGAACGCCGACTTTCGACGGCGCGTTCAGATAATCGACGAGCTCCTCCTTATAGGCGCTGACGAACCGGTCGGCGTCGGTGATGCGGACCAGGCGGACGTCGCCGCCGAAGATCGGCGGCGACGAGAGTTCCAGCATGAGATCGGCGAAACGCAGATCCGAGCCGCCATCGTGTTCGCTGTACGAAAACTCGGCGTCTTCGTCGGTCAGGATGCGGCGACGGAAGAGCTTAAACGCCTCGGCGCGCAGAAAGGCCTCGTCCCCGAAGATGACGGCGACGGGGGGGCGTTCGGGGAAATTTTCGGGACCGGCGAGGTATTCGAGCGTGGTGGCGGTCGGCATCGCGGGACTTACAGCGAAAGAATGTCGCGGATCACCGGCTCGAGTTTGTTCGCCTGCCGGAACATCCCCAGGTCGTTCAGGTGCGACGAGTCCATCGTTGCGTCGAAGTCGACGTCTTCGCCGATCAGGTTCTCGTGACCGAGCCAGTAGACGCCGTCGTTCTTCGCCGAGAAGGTCTCGTATGCCTCGCGCATCGCCTTGGAAAGCTCTTGGCAGTCGGCGGCGCGGCCCTGTTTGATGTGGGTGTCGGCGTAATGCCGCCCGTCGACGATCAGGATCGGCGTTTCGGGACGCGCCGCGCGGAGCGTTTCGAGGAAGGGGAGCGCCCGCTGACGGATGAGCGGGGCGTCCATGTTCGGGACCGCGTCGATGACGAAGAGCGCCGGGTCGAGCGTGGCGATCATTTCGGCCATTTCGGGCTCCATTCGCGCCGAGCCGGAAAAACCCAGGTTGACGAACGGAACGCCGAGCCGTCGGCTCAACATCGACGTGTAGACGTTCCCCGGATGCGAACAGCACCCCCCCTGCGCGATCGACGTGCCGTAGTAGACGATCGGTTTGGCGGGATTGGGGGCGACCGCGTGAAATTCGGCGTCTTCGGCCACGCCGATCGAAAGGGACTCGACTCCGTTGTAGAGGGGGAGGTAGATCAGGTAGTCGCGCATCCGGCGGCCGAGTCCGCCGGCCAGCTCGACGGCGTTCGCCTGAACGGTCGGCATCGTGCAGGCGACCCAGCACCACTTGCCGTCTTCGAGAGCGTAAAGATCGAGCCCGCTCACGCCGGTGGCGGGCATGTGGGGCATCGCCAGATTGCCGCTCAGAAGGGCGTATTTGACCCGGATCGAGTCGGCGTCGGTTCGGAACCGGGTCAGGAGCCCGGCGGTGTTTTTGCCCAGTTCGCGCACGCCCGCGGGGATTTTCGCGGCGAAGTCGTCCGGAATCCGGTCGAACGGGCGGGTCGTTTCGGCCCATCCTTTCCCCTCGATCGGCCAGGCGGCGGCATCGTACCAGGCGATCCCCTCTTCGACCGCCGGCGTCACGGCGAGATCTTCGGCGGAAAGAAGGGCGCAGAACCCCAGGAATAACAAAGCTGAACAGACGCGGATCGGATGCATCGGAGTCTCCTTGGCGTGCGGGTTAAATCGTCGGATAAAACGCCGCGCCGCGAACGGCGCGGCGCGTGAAAAAGACGGCGTTACTTCGCCCGGCCGAGGAATTCGCCCGAACGGGTGTCGATCTTGATGATTTCGCCGTTTTCGAGGTATTCGGGAACCATCACCACAAGGCCCGTGGCGGTCTTCGCCGGTTTGTTCCGGTTCGTCGCCGAGTTGCCGCGCGCGGCGGGGTCGCATTCGACGACCTGCATTTCGACCGTGACCGGCAGTTCGACGGCGACGCAGCGGTCTTCGTAGATCAGGGCGTAGATCCCTTCGAGGCCTTCCGAGACGTACATCATCTCTTCTTCAACATCCTCTTTCGGAATGTTGTACATGTTGTAGTCCTGCTTGTCCATGAAGTAGACGTCGCTGCCGTCGGCGTAACTGAACTGGACTTCCCGCTTTTTGAAATCGGCGTCTTGGAAGTTGTCGGTTCCTTTCGTCTTGAGGTCGACTTTGTCTTTGGTGATCAGGTTCCGGCATCGGAATTTGTAGAGGGTGGCCGCGCCGCGGGCCGACGGGGTCTGAACCTGGACGTTTTCGACGATGATCGGCGCCTCGTTGTAGACGATAATGTCGCCGCGCTTCATATCTTTCGCGATCATAGAAATCTCCGAATCTGAGTTGTTCTGGACGGTTAAAGGAACAAAGTTCCCACGAGGGAATTATACCCGCCGGAATAAAGAGCGCAAGCTTGAGCGTCTTGAATGGAAATGATCGACGAAAATGGGCGCGAATCGAAAAGAGAATCGGAATAATCGGTTCCGACACCGGAAAAATTCGCGCAGGAATCAGATCATTGCTTGAAAAAGAAAAACGGGGAGATATAATTTAAGGAAAAGGGGTTTTTATAATTGATGAGCAACATTTCAGGTGGTAAAACGTGATGACTGACCGAGATCCCTCCGTAAACGCCGAGACGAGCCGTTCGAACGCCGACGCGGAACCGCGGATCCAACCGCTCGACGATTCGCTCCTGGGCGAGTCCTCGTCGCCGATGGGGCGCCGAAGTTACTTTTTCTTCCGCTCTCTCCTGTACGGGTTCCTTTATTTCGTCCTGGTGATGGCGCTTCTGGTTATCCTGACCCTGATCGGGGTCGGGCTTTGGGTGAAGCATTGCCGAAAGACGATTTCGCCCCACCAGGCGCAAAAGGCGCATAACGTCCAGCTGACCGGCTGGCTGGCGTTCAACGACATGCAGAAACAGACCCCCGAGGTCCGAAACCGGCTGGTCCGCAAGTACGAGTACCGTCTGAACCTGCTTCAGAAATCGGATATCAACTCGCCGGTCGTCATGAAGGCGATCCCCTACATCAAGCAGGCGGCTCAGGAGTATCTCCACAAGCGGGACGAAAACGTCATCGCCCAAGAAGTCGAAGCGCGAAAAAGCTCGTTCGCCCGTCCCGATTACCGCGTCGTCGCCGGGCCGGAGTCGGGCCGCTATATCGCCACGAGCGAAGTGGTGCCGACCGACGAGCTCGTCGAAGAGATCAAACGCCGCAACGACGAGCTTCGCAAAGAGTACGATCCCCTGGCGTTTCGCGAAAGTCAGATCGAATCGAATATCCGCACGCTCGCCAAAGAGTTCTTTCTGCGCCAGATGGTGATCTACGACGGACGCCCCGACGACGGGAAGGTCGCCGCGATCCTCGAAAGCGCGCAGACGCTGAACCACTTTTCGGAGCTGTACGATAAAGCGCGAACCGAGCTGGGGCTCCCCCCGCAGGGGTCGGTCGAACAGATTCGCGATCTGAACCATATCGTCGCCGGCTGGATCGACACCACCACGCCCGAATATCTCGCGCGGCTCTACTGGTTCAAAGACGTGATGGTCGCCGTCCTGGTCGCCCAACGCGGGGGAGATCCGGCGGCGGTCGCCGAATCGCTGATCGTTCACGCCGACGCCCCTTCAAAAAAGCCGAACGTCCTGAAAGGTTTTTTGCAAAGCGTCCGGGCGGCCAACGAAGGCGGCGGGACGAAAGAGCCCGCCGAGCCGGCGGCCGAAGAAGAACCCGCCGACGAGCCCGATTTCTTCTAGGGCGCGGCGTTTCGTCCAAGCGGGGAATCCGCCGAGTTTTTCAGGGGGAAGCCGAACGGTTTCCCCCTTTTTTTAGCTTCGGCGGGCCTCTCGGCGCGCGGTCTCTCCCTTCCAATTTTGCGGAAAAAGAATAGAATGGGGTAACGTGTTTTTTTATTTTTCCGCGCCCTTTGGGGCCGGGAAAATTCTCCTTGCCCCGAGTTTCCGTCGTTCCCGCCGGAGTTTCGGTCAAAGGAGAGGTCGTTTCAGCTATAGGATCACAGTACCATGTCAGAACAGACACTTCAAGCGCCGACTTCGGCCAATACCAAACCGGTCGTCTGGGGGTTGGTTATTCTCTTTATCGTTTACGTCGCGGCCCTTTTCGCCGGTATCCCGCAAAAGTGGACCGCCGCCTCGAACACGCATCACGCCGTGGGCGTCGCCGAAGAGAACGCCGAGCTGGAGACGCCCCCCGAGCCGTCGGCCGCCGACGTGAAAGCCCCTCCGCTTTGGGCGGCGATTCCGTTCTGCGTACTCCTCCTCTGCATCGCAATCCTGCCGCTGATCCCCGCGACCGAACATTTCTGGGAGAGCAACCTGAACCGTTTCCTGGTCGCCGCGGGGCTGGGGCTGATTGTCCTTCTCTACTACGCGTTCGTCCACTCGTCGCCGGTACATCTCCATTGGCCGGCTCACCACGTGGTCGACGGGGCTCTTCCGAAAGCGGGAACGATCTTCGTCAACGCGATCATCGGCGAGTACATTTCGTTTATCGTCCTCCTCTTCTCCCTCTTCACGATTACCGGCGGGATCCGGATTTCCGGCGACCTGAAAGCGACCCCGCTTCTGAACTCGATCATCCTGACGATCGGCGCGGTTCTGGCGAGCTTCATCGGGACGACCGGCGCGGCGATGCTTCTGATCCGTCTTCTGCTCGACACGAACAGAGAGCGGAAATATAAGGTTCATACCGTCATCATGTTCATCCTGACCGTCTGCAACTGCGGCGGCTGCCTCCTGCCGATCGGCGACCCGCCCCTTTTCCTGGGGTATCTGCGCGGGGTGAACTTCCTCTGGACGATGAACCTCTGGCGTGAGTGGCTCCTCGTCAACGCCATTCTGATCGGCTTCTATTTCCTGTGGGATTCCCTCTGGTTCTATCGGAAAGAGGCTCCTTTGGATAAGGCGATCGACAGCGCCGCGGTTCAGCCGCTTCGGGTTCACGGGCTCCTGCCGAACCTCTTCTGCCTGATCGGCGTCGTTCTGGGGGTGATGTTCCTCGATCCGAGCAAAGCGCTCGGCGCGACCGAGGGGGTCGAGGGATCCGGCTGGTATCCGCCGATGTTCCTCCGCGAGATCGTTCAGCTGGCGATGGTCTTCATTTCGCTCGTGTTCGGCTCGAAAGCCGTGCGCGCCGAAAACCATTTCAATTTCAGCGCGATCATCGAAGTGGCCGCCCTCTTCTTCGGAATCTTCATCTGCATGCAGGCGCCTCTGCAGATCCTGAACGAGAAGGGGAAAGATATCGCCGAAAGCGTTCACTCGGTCGGCGGAAAGATCGGTCTGAACGAAGCCCAGGAATTCTTCTGGATGTCGGGCTCACTCTCGTCGGTCCTCGACAACGCGCCGACGTACGTCGTTTTCTTCGAGACGGCCAGAGCGGCCGACGAGGCCGAAGCGCGCGAAAACCCCGAACTGAGAGAACAGCTTCTGAAAGACGAGAAGGTTTCGGGCGTCCCGATTTCGCTCGCCCTGCTGGTGGCGATTTCGCTCGGGTCGGTGATGATGGGCGCGATGACCTATATCGGGAACGGCCCGAACTTTATGGTCAAGTCGATTGCCGAGCAGTCGGGGGTCAAAATGCCGAGCTTCTTCGGCTACATCGGGTATACCGTCTGTATCCTTTTCCCGATCCTGCTGGTTATGACGTACATCTTCCTGAAATAGTTTCCCGGCGATGACATCTCACCGCTTTGTACGCAGCAGCGCCGAACTTTCGGACTATTTGGAGTCGATCCGCGACGCCAAGCGGATCGACTTCGATACCGAATTCATCTCGGACGGGAAATATAAAACCGAACTCTGTTTGGTGCAGGCGGCGACCGAATACGGACCGATTCTGATCGATCCGTTGGGCGTCGGCGATATGAAGCCGTTCTGGAACAAGCTCTGCGACCCGGCGGTGCGGGTGACGGCCCATTCGGCTCGGAGCGAGATGGAATTCTGCTATAAGGCGATCGGACGGGTCCCCGATCGCCTTTTCGACATTCAGCTTGCCGCCGGATTCGTCGGGATCGATTATCCCGCAAGCCTGAAAAAACTCCTCGACGAGATTCTTCATATCGATCTGCCGAAAGACGAGACGCGGAGCGACTGGCGGCTTCGTCCTCTTTCGATTCTGCAGGTCGAGTATGCGCTCAACGACGTTCTCTATTTGGAACAGACGGCCGAAAGGCTCTGCGATCGGCTTGAAAAACTCGGACGCACCGCGTGGTTCGAAGAAGAGTCGCGCGACTACCTGGCGCGGATGGTCGCCTCGTTTACCGGGATCGGCTGGCAGAAGGTCGCCGGTATCACCACGCTCGGACGCCGCGAATTGGCGATCGTTCGCGAACTGTGGTTCTGGCGCGAAAAGAAAGCCGCGGTGAAGCGGCGGCGCTCCAACCATATTCTGCGCGACGACGTGATGATCGAATTGGCGAAACTCAAGACCACCGATCCGGACCGTCTGGCCGCGCTCCGGTCGATCCATCGTCGGAGCGACGCGGCGATGTACCTTCAGGAGCTCCCGGGAATCATCGCGCGGGGACTGGCGATACCCGATTTTGCTCTTCCCGAAATTCCGGTGAATTTCAGTTTTCCGAATTATCCGATCGCCTCGTCGTGGCTTCTGGCGATTCTCCATAACGAGGCGAAAAAGCGCGACCTTTCCCCGAATATTCTGGCCGTGCCGCAGGACACGCGCGAGCTGATCGCCTATTACGCCGGAACGCTTCCCGAGGGGGTGACGCCCCGCCTTCTGACCGGCTGGCGGCGCGAGTTCCTGGGGGCGCTTCCCAAAGAGATCCTTACGGGGAAACGGGCGGTCTCGTTCGATCTGAACTCGATCGACGCGCCGCTTCGCTGCGCCTGATCTTTCGCCCGGCGGATCGGCCGCAATTCGTCTTTTCCGAAAGGGAGCTTTTCTTTATAATAGGCGTACGGAGTGTTTTGCTTTCACTCACCGAAAAATGGAGTTTACGCAAGATGGCGAGTGTGAAAAAATGTTTCGGGGGCTTCCGCGCGCTCCTTTTTCTTTTGGTCGCGGTTCCGATCCTTCGGGCCGACGACGCCGTTCTGTTCGACGATCCCCTTTTTGACGACGGAGAACCGATGGTCGTTGCCGACCCGCAGGAGGGGAATGTTCCCGCCGCGCCGCCCGCCGAGGCGAGTCAGGGAGAGCCCGCGAATCCGGGGGAACCCGCGGCGAATCAGCCCGCGAATCCGCCGGAAATCGTTCGGCCGGAAGCGTCGTTTAACGTCGATTTGCAGCCGCGCGAGATTCCCGAAGTGATCCCCGGACAGCCCGCGCCGGCGGCCGAGCCTCCGGCGGCTTCGACGCCGGAACTACCGGAAACGCCGACCTCCGGCCCCGCGGCGAGCCAGCCCGCGCCCGCCGCCGAACCGGAGCCGGCGGCCGAAGAAAATCCGGAACCGCCCGCCGGGGAAGAGATCGCGCTGGTGAAGACGCTCGTCTCACCGCCCGATTCGGTTCTCGAACAGCTCGGCGGCCGGCCGACCTCGCTGGCCGACGTTCTGGAAGGGGTCAGCGCGCCCGAACGGCGGCGGAGCCTGACCGAGGGGTATTGGGAAACCGCCCAGGCGCTGGCCCTCTATCACCTTTCGCTGATTTCGGCCGGCGACATCGAAGACTGTATTACACGGTTTACGCAGCGGGGGGCGCCGTCCGAGAGCCAGACGGCGGTTCTCGTTTCGGCGCGCCGTCTCGCCGCCCAGCGGTCGGCCGAGGCGAAAATCGGCCTGGTTCGGGCGCAGTGCCGTCTGGCCGAACTGCGGCGTCAGAACGGCGCGGGAGACCAGACGATACGCCTGGCGATTCCCACGGATTCCCCGAACACGCTCCCGTATCGGACCCGAATCGACCAAATCAGCCGCGAAAAGCGGCTCGCGCCGCAAGCGGCGTATTACGCCGAGGCGATCCCCGCCTACTACGAAATGACGACTTTGTACGACAAAGCCGCCGCCGACGCGCTCGAAGCCTATCGGGCGCTCTATTTTGCGGAGGGGACGTCGGCGGATCTTCTTCTTTCGGCCGCCGATCGATTGAACGACGCCAAAGAGCGCCTGATCCGCTCGGTCTGCGAGTATAACAAACTGATCGCCGCCTATGTGGCCGAAACGGTCGGTCCCGGCGTACGCGGCGAGCGATTGATCTCGACGATGATTCCCTCCGCCGACCGCTCGTCGATCCCGGCCTGGGACGCGGCGGCTCCGACCCGTGTCGCTTCGGTCTCGCCGATCCCGACCCAATACTCGCCGCGGCGCCCCCGCCCGGTTTCCGCCGAAATTCCTCCATTTGATTCATTCGCCGCGCCGAATTCCGAAAACGCGATTCGGCCGGACCAAAACGCGGAGATGTTGCGATGACCTCGTTTCGTGCCTTTCCTGACCTTGCTCTCGCGGTTCTTCTCGGCGCGCTCCTCGCGGCGACGTGCGGTTTGAACGCCCAGCCGCCGCAAAACGCCGACGTGCCCAGCGTACTCCCCCCCGACGTGACCGACGCCGAGGCTTCCCCCCAGACAGGGTCGGAGACGACGGCTCCGCCGGAGAGTTCCAAAACGGCGCTCGACGCCGCGCCGGGCGATTCGCTCGAACTGACCCCGGAACAGGAGGATCAGCTTCAGCAGATCGTGAAGGTTCTCTACCAGGTTCCCGCCGTCCGCAGTGGCGGCGGCGACACCGAGATTGTCGAAATCCCCCTTTCTTTGCACGAGGCGCTTTCGCAGATTCAAAACGGCGCCGAGCGTCTGGCGGCGGTCGAGTCGTATTGGAATCTTCGCAGCCGTATCGCCGACTTGAATATCGAGACCCGCGTCAAAGAGAGCGCCGAAAAGGCCGCCGAGATCCTGGGCCAGGCGGCGCTCGACACGCCCGACTTCCAGGCGCTGACAAACGTCTATCGGGTCTATCTCTCTTCGGCCGACGCGAGAATCGCGCAGCTGCGCGTCGAGATTCGTCAGGGGCAGATCGACCTGATGCGGAAGACACGCCGGTCGACCGAACGCGGCTGGCCGATTCCCAGCTCGACCCCGTGGTACGGGAACTATTCGCTCCAGTCCGAAGCCGCGCAGTCTCGGAGTTTCGAACTCGCTTCGGAGGCGATCCTGATCCCCGAAAAAATCCGCGCGGGGTATGTCAGCGGTTTTTCGCTCGGGGCTCCCGAAAACCTTTTCACGCCCGAAATCTCGACGTTCGAGCGGATCGACGACGGTTATCTCTATTTAAAGACGCTTGAAAACAAACGTCTGGCCGCCATGGGGTACGTGCGGGTTCTGGAATCGCTCAATTCTTCCATCGCGCGGTACGTCGGCGCGTATTCCTCGTCGCTCGATTCGCGTACCTTCGTGAACTGTCTGATCGGAAGCGAAGAGGAATGAAACGCCTTTCGATCGGTCCGGTCGCGGTTGATCCCCCCCTCCTTTCGGCGCCGATGGCCGGATATACAACCGCGCCGCTACGCGCGCTCTTTCGGTATTTCGGCGGAGTCGGTCTGATCGCCACCGAAATGGTGAGCGCCCGGTCGTTCGTCTATATGGACGCGGCGGGGGACGGGCATCCCGAACGCCTGTGGGGAGTGGCCGACGAGCCGCGCCCTCTGGCGGTTCAGATTTGGGACAATATCCCCGAGACGCTCGAAGAGACCGCCGCGCGTCTGGCGGGCGAATATCGCGTGAGCGTGATCGATATCAATTTCGGCTGCCCGGCGAAACGGATCGCCGGCAGTTCGGCGAGCGGTTCGTATCTGTTGCGCGACCCCCAGAAAGTGGGGGATCTGGTCGGACGCGTGGCCCGGCGGATCGCGCCGACCCCGGCGACGGCAAAAATCCGGCTGGGCCTGACCGCCGACTCGATCAACGCCGCCGACGTCGCCCAGGCGGTCGAAGGGGCCGGGGGCGCGGCGTTGACGGTTCACGGACGGACCGCGGCGCAGATGTACCGCGGCAAGGCCGACTGGGACGCGATCGCCCGCGTGAAAGATTCTTTGAAGAAGATTCCTCTGATCGGAAACGGCGATATCACGACGCCCGAAGAAGGGATCGCGCGGCTGCGCGACTGGCCGGTCGACGGGATCATGATCGGACGCGCCGCCGCCGCGCATCCCTGGATTTTTCATCAGATCGCCGAAGGGCTGGCCGGCCGGCCGATCCCGCCCGCGCCGACCGTGAGCCGGCAGCGCGAGCTTCTGCTGCGCCACTTTGACCTTGTTCTGGAACGGTTCGGGGAAGAGAAGGGGACGATCCTGATGCGGAAATGGGCGTGCGATTGGTCGCGGGGACGGTTCGGCGGCCGCACGTTTCGCGCGGAAGTAAGCGCGGTGAAAGACGCCGCGTCGTTTCGGACGCTGGTCGATCGGTTCTTTTCCGAACAGGAGACGGCCGAGCCGTAGCGTCTAGCCGCGCGATTCGTAGAGCGCGCGGACGGCTTCGTAACTTTCAAGGGTGCCGATGTCGCGGCGTTTGCCCGGCATCGGGAACGCGCGGGTCGGCTCGCGGACGGCGATCCACGCCGCCAGACTCCCCGGCGCGTCGGCGCCGCAGCCGCCTCGGAGCGCTTCGGCGATCTTTTCGGCCGACAGGTCTTTGTAAAGATAAAACGGCGGCGCGCACCAGCGCGATTTCGGCGCCGCGGGCTTTTCTTCCATCGAAAGGACGAGGTCGCCGTCGCCGAGTTCCAAAACGCCGCACTTTTTCAGCCGCTCTTCGTTCGGCTCTTCGTAACGCATCAGGCAATTTGTGTTTCCCGCGCGGAAGTAGTCGAGGAAGAGGGCCAGTGAAAAATCGAGAAGGTTGTCCCCCGCCGCGACGAAGGTCTCGCCCGACATCTCGAGCCGTTCGAGCGTCAGACGCAGGTCGTTGACCGCGCCCAACCGCGTTTCGTTGGTCGCGGTACCGTCGTCGACGACTTCGATCGGAACGGGAAACGCTTTCGCGGCGCTCCACGCGCGAAACGCCGGGGCGAACCGCGCGTTGGTGACGACCGCGCAGCGCGCGATTTGCCCGGTCGGCGCCAGGTCGTCGAGGAGCCAGTCGAGGATCGGTTTGCCGCCGACCCGCAGGAGCGGTTTCGGAAAGTCGCGCGTCAGCGGATAGAGGCGGGTGGCGTAACCGGCGGCAAGGAAGACGGCGTTCATACGGGGCTCCGTTTCAAGGTTTGGGGAAAGACGCGTTTGGCCGCCGCGCGGGCGTTACGGGGCTTTGCGCAGCGCGTTCCAGCTCATGTGGGCGAAAAGGCCGAAGAAGATCGCCATAAAGAAATTTTTGCTGGTAATGCAGTAACCGGCCAGGAACGCGGCGCTGAGCATTGAGATCCAGAGCGCGAGGCGGTCCCCCCGCCGGGGAAAAAGCTGGGCGAAAAAGCCGCGCGAAATGTGCCCCCCGTCGAGCGGAAGGATCGGAAGCAGATTAAGAATCCCCCAGAAGAATCCCATCCAGAGAAAGCTGTTGATGAAGATTTCGAGGGCGACTTTCGGAAGATAGACCGAGTCGGGCGTACTCGACGCCGCGGCGAACAGGTTCGCCATCACGGCGGGGATCGGAATCGGACCGAACGAGGTCAGCCCCCACTCGAGCGGAACGTGAAAGAACGCCAGGACGCCGATCAAAACGAACGCCGCGGCCAGCTCGGCGCCCGGCCCGGCCAGCGAGACGAGAACGTTCCCCCAGCGTCCGGGGGCGCGGGTGTAGTAGGGCTGCCAGGAGGTGACCCCGCCGAACCCGAAAAGGACGATTTGGGGGCGGGCGCCGAAAAGACGGTGCGCCGCCAGGGCGTGCCCCATCTCGTGGATCACGAAGTTCAGAAACCACGCCGCGATCCACGCCAAGAGCCCCAAAAAGAGAACGCGCGAGTCGGCGTCGGAGGCGCGGCCGCTGAAGAAAGGGGAGAAAAAGACCGCGATCAGCCAAAAAAACGGCTTGATCGTGACCGGAATGTTCCAAAGACGGAACGAGAGGGTTCCCCGCGAGATCGGCGAGCTGTCGGGAGTGTCGAACATCGGCGTTCCTTTTGCAAGTTTTTCTTTGTTTGATTATACCGATTCGGGAAAACTCGACCAGAGACCGGTTTGCAATCGGGCGCGGCCCGGGGTATAATCGGCGGACGCCGCTAGAAATTTTTACCGTTTTTCAGGCGCGGCCGCGCCGGGATGAACCGATGACAAAGAAACGTTTTTTCGCCCTGTGTTTTTTTATCGCGAACTTATGCGCATCGGCGCTTTGGGCCGAGCCCGCGCTCCCGCTCCCCGCGGAGCGGGAATCGGTCACACCGGCCGATTGTCCCGCGGTCGTCTCGCCCGCGATGAAATGGGCGCAGGGGGATTTTGCCAAAGACCCGACCGCGATCCGGTTCCGGGGGAGATATCTTCTGTACTACTCGTATTACGGGCCGGAGGCGAAAATGGCCGACGGCAAGTCGGTGCTGACGATCGGGATCGCCTCGAGCGCCGATCTCGTGAACTGGAAATTCGAGAGGAATCTCTTCCCGATGCAGGAGGTCGACGCCAAAGGGCTCGGCGCGCCGTGCGCCAGGGTGTTCGGCGATCGGGTTTACCTCTTTTACCAGTCGTACGGGACGGGCGCCCGCGACGCGATCTGTATGGCGTGGTCGGACGACGGCCTTCATTTCACGCCCCACCCGCAAAATCCCGTCTTCCGTCCGCACGGCGATTGGACCAGCGGCCGGGCGATCGACGCCGACGCGGTTCTCTTTCGCGGGAAGCTCTTCCTCTACGCCGCCACGCGCGATCCGGAGGGGAAAATCCAGAAACTGGTCGTCGCGACCGCCGACCCGACGTCCGATTTGGGGCCGGAGGCGTGGACTCAGGCCGCCGATTTTTCGATTTTGGAGCCGACTCTGCCGTGGGAAAAGAAGTGTATCGAAGCGCCGAGCGCCGTGGTTCGGGACGGACGGCTCTATCTTTTTTACGCCGGCGCGTATAACAACGAGCCGCAGCAGATCGGCGTGGCGGTGAGCGGCGACGGCGTTCATTTTCGCCGTCTCTGGGACGTTCCGTTCATTCCGAACGGTCCGCCGGGGGCGTGGAACGCGTCGGAATCGGGGCATCCGGGAATTTTCACCGACGAGGACGGCTCGGATTGGCTCTTCTTCCAGGGAGACGCGGTCGGCGAAAGCGGCTGGCGCCTTTCGCGCGTGCGGATCGTCTGGGACGAGGTCGACGGGCTTTCGGTCCCCCGCGTCGCGGCCGAGCCGGCGAACGAGACCGGCCGTCAGTAGACCCGCGTGAGGGGCAAGGGGGCCGGTCGGTTTTTCATGAGCTCTTCCAACGGGAGCGTGTTGATGATGTCGTCGGCGGTCAGCCCCGCCTTTCGGGCGAGTTGGACGCCGTACCGCATATAGTCGAGATCGGCCACGGAATGCGAGTCGGTCGAGATCACGATCTTCACGCCGTGCTCTTTGGCCCGCCGGCAGAGCCGCCAGTCGAGGTCGAAACGGTGAAGCTGGCTGTTCATTTCAAGACACTTGTTGTATTTCTTGGCCAGTTCCAAAACGTAGTCGAAATCCATGTCGATCCGAAAATCGGACATCCATTCCTTGCCGGTCGGGTGGGAGATCGCGCTGACGTAGGGGCATCGCATCGCGGTTTCGATCCGCCGATGGATCTGTTCGCGCGGCTGACCGCGGTGATAGTGAAGCGACGCCATCACCCAGTTCGCCTGCGAGAGGATCTCGTCGTTGAAATCGAGTTCGGCGTTTTCGAGGACGTCGACCTCGACCCCTTTGAGGATCGTGATCGGGATCCGCATCTCGCGAATCCGCAGGTTGATTTCGTCGACCGTTCGCCAGTAGCCGAGTATGCGGTGTTCGTCCATACCGTTCGCCACGACGACCCGTTTCGAGTGGTCGGTCACGGCGATATATTCCAGACCGTTCGAAAGCGCCTTGTCGGCCATCTCTTCGATCGAGCCGGAACCGTCGGAGAATAGGGTGTGCATGTGGAGATCGCCCCGGATCTGCGTGCGGCGGATCAGCAGACTCGGCGTTTCCGGCCCCATCGTGAACTCGAAGAGACCGTCCCGCACTTCGGCCGGAAGGTTCGGGAGTCCCAGTTCGCGGTAGAGATCGTCTTCTTTGAGGAGAGGTATTTCCCGTTTCCCCTTGTACAGACCGGTCGGGTCGAGGTACATCTCTTTTTCTTTGGCGCGGCGAACCAGTTCGTTCCAATGCGCCTCGGACGACGAAAGCCGAACCGATGCGGCGGCGAACGCGTGGGGGGCGCAGAGGTGGAAACGGACCGCGGCGCCGGGGAACCGCTGACGGTCGGCGATCAGCAGCTTCTTCCGTTCGACGGAGGCTTCGATCAGGT
>CADBQY010000022.1 GCA_902796885.1 uncultured Planctomycetota bacterium | reverse complement strand
TGGGGGGAGAGAGAATCTATGTCTTGCGGCATAAAGTACATTATGGTTCAGCTCCCTGAACCATGCGATGAAAAATCCGAAGCCTATAAAGCCGGTTACAAAAACATCTGCGAAATCGGCAAAGAACGTATCCGCCGGGCGGGAAAGAAAATCAAGAAAGAGAATCCCCGTATTTCCGACGACCTCGATACCGGATTCCGCGTGTTCAAATTGGACGATACCAACATGAACGACGTCTATTACGCTCCCGGCGACTATAACAGGGAACTCCTTGAACAGGCGGAAGATAACATTAAGGACGACCGAACCGACCTCGACCTCCTTTTCGGGTGCCTGCTCGATTGGGGTGTGACTCTTTCCGATCCTTACGAGTCAATCCAAATCGAAGGGCATACCGTTCACAACTACAACGACGGCGATCTGATCGCCTGCTTCGATAAGGATGTTCCCGAATCGGTGATTAAGAAGATCGCAAAGATGAATCCTGAACGTGTGGTGTTCCGCGAGAGCTGCTTTAAGGACAGCGCCGCGAAGATCAACGTGGAACAGATTTTTAAGATGCTGGCGCCTGACATGGATGTCGAAAAGAATCTTAAAGTAATCTGAGAGGAAGAGTGTAAACGATGAAAATTCAATATAGATACCAGAAGTTCCAAGCCGACGCCGCCCGGGCCGTGGTTGACGTTTTCGCCGGACAGCCGTTCAAGCGGACATCTTATCTCATGGATACCGGAAGACGGACACTCCAGCAGGGACTCCGATTATCTTCGGTTGATGCCGGCGGCGACCAGCAGCCGGACTACATTTCCGACCGTCTCGCCCCTGTCGGTTGGAGCAACTATCCGATCGTTCCTGAACTGAGCAAAGAGCGGATACTGGCGAACCTTAACCGTGTCCAGATCGGAAACCAGATCAAACCGTCCGCGAGACTGGAAGGGCTCGAAGACGGCTGTTTTAATCTGACGGTCGAAATGGAAACGGGTGTCGGCAAAACATACACCTACATTAAGACAATGTATGAACTGAACAAGGCTTACGGCTGGAGTAAGTTCATCGTGATCGTGCCGAGTGTCGCAATCCGCGAAGGAGTCTATAAGTCGTTCCAGATGACCGAGGAGCACTTCGCCCAGGAATACGGAAAGAAGATTCGCTTCTTCATCTACAAATCTTCGCAGCTGTCCGAAGTGCAGCATTTCGCCCAGAATGACACGATCAACGTAATGATCATCAATTCCCAGGCGTTCAACGCAAAAGGGAAAGACGCCCGGCGGATTTTTATGGAGCTTGACGAGTTTCAGTCACGCCGTCCGATCGACGTGATCGCGAAGACGAACCCGGTTCTGATTATCGACGAGCCGCAGTCGGTGGAAGGGCCGCAGACGAAGGAAAGGCTTAGGGAGTTTCATCCGATCCTGACGCTCCGTTATTCCGCGACGCATAAAGTGGACCGCATTTATAACATGGTTTACCGGCTCGATGCAATGGACGCCTACAATCAGCGGCTGGTTAAAAAGATCGCCGTGAAGGGGATCTCGGCAACCGGCACAACGTCAACGAACAGCTACTTATACCTGGAAAGTATCAATCTGTCGAAAGACGCGCCGACCGCGACGATTCAATTTGAGGTTAAACAGAAGGAAGGGACAAAAATCAAGAGCCGGATATGCCGCGAAAGAGACAATCTCTACGAACAGTCCGGAGAACTGGAAGAGTACAAAGACGGGTTTACCATTTCAAGCATACGTGGGGATCACGGCTATGTCGAGTTCCTCAACGGACTGAAACTCTATCCCGGAGATGTTGTCGGCGACGTGAACCAGGACCAAATGAGGAGTATTCAGATCCGCGAAACAATCATTTCCCACATTCAGCGTGAACGGGAGCTCTTCAAGCAGGGAATCAAGGTTCTGAGCCTGTTCTTTATCGACGAGGTGGCGAATTACCGCGAATACGACGAAGCGGGCCGGCCGGTGAACGGCAAATACGCGCAAATGTTCGAAGAGGAATATGACGACTACGTTCATAATATGCTCCAGCAGCATTTCGGCGAAGAAGAGTATTTCAAATACTTGGATAGTATCGAAGCCTCTAAAACGCACGCCGGTTATTTTTCGATCGACGGCAAGGGGAAAATGACCAACGGGAAGATTAACAAGAAGGAGCAGACCTCGGACGATGTCAGCGCATACGACCTGATTATGAAGAACAAGGAACTCCTCCTTGACCGCGATCCCCAGCGGTCCCCCGTCCGGTTCATCTTCTCCCATTCGGCGCTGCGCGAAGGGTGGGACAATCCGAATGTGTTCCAGATCTGCACCTTGAAGCAGAGCGGAAGCGATGTCCGCAAGCGTCAGGAAGTTGGGCGGGGACTGCGCCTCTGTGTTGACCAGAACGGCCGTCGGATGGATTCCAACATCCTGGGCAGCGAGGTTCATAATACCAACCTTCTGACGGTGATCGCCAGCGAAAGTTACGACAATTTCGCCAAAGCGCTTCAGACCGAAATAGCGGAAGCGATCGGCGACCGGCCGAGGAAGATTGAATACGGTGTGTTTGAAGATATGCATATCTTTGATGAAAAGGGGAACGACAGAGTTATTGATAAAGACACGGACGAGGCCATTGTCTTCGACTTAATTCAAAACTCCTACGTTGACCGCAAGGGCATTCTTACCGCAAAATATCACGCCGACAGGGACGCTGATCGGGTCGTGCTTCCCGAAGAGGTTAAAGGCTATGAAAGATCGGTTCTTGAACTTATCGATTCAGTTTACGATCCAAACATCGCATTGCCCGAAAATGGTCGCGGCAACAATCTGGAAATTCGCGTCGACGAAAAGAAACTGAATTCGGCGGAGTTTAAGGCGCTCTGGGCCAAAATCCACGCCCGCTCGATTTACGCCGTCGATTTCGACTCGAAAGAGCTGATCGAAAATGCGGTTAAATCGCTTAATAAGGATCTGCACGTCTCGAAGATTTTCATTCGGATCGAAACCGGAACAATGAATTCGATTGAATCGAAAGAAGACCTGGAAGCCGGAAAGTCGTTTGAGAAACAGGAGACGAAAAGCCGGACGGTTCAGGCTGAAGTCAATCCGGGGGTCAAGTATGACCTTGTCGGCAAAATCGCCGAGAAAACCGGATTGATCCGAAAGGATGTGATCGCCATTCTGACAGGGATCAAAGAATCGGTTCTCGAACAGTTCAAGGAGAATCCCGAAGAGTTCATCTTAAAAGCGAGCGAGCTGATCAATGTGGAAAAAGCCTCTGTGATTATCGACCATATCACCTACAACGCACTCGACGAAGAGAACAGCTACGGAACAGATATATTTGCCGATTATACCGTAAAAGGAAAACTTGGCCGTACAATTCAGGCAAAGAAACATCTTTACGACCATGTCGTGTACGATTCCGAAATTGAGAAGAATTTTGCCAAGGATCTCGACACAAGTACCGATGTCATGGTTTACGTTAAACTGCCGGGCAAATTCTATATTCCAACCCCGGTTGGTAATTACAATCCGGACTGGGCGATTGCGTTTAAAGAAGGTGAGATTAAACATATCTACTTTGTCGCAGAGACAAAAGGTTCCTCGACTTCTACACAATTACGCAAGATCGAGGGATTCAAAACTAAATGTGCCGAAAAGCACTTCGATATGATTTCAAAGGGAAATGTTAAATATAGTGTTGTGGAAAATTACGCTCAACTGCTTCAAAAAGTGATGGAGTAGTCGGAGAAGCTGGGGCAGGTAGAAAAGAACAAGAAAACGAAAAGAAACAGGAGCAAAACCATGGCAAAGAGCATTGAACCTAAACTCTTAAAGATTGGAGAATATCTCAAACTAGATAAAAATGCCATTTTCACTATTCCCGAATATCAACGTCCGTATTCCTGGGAAATCAGTCATTGCGACAAGCTGTGGCAGGACATCAATGGTTTTATGGAGAGCGATAGTAAGGACAGCTATTTCTTCGGAACCATTATTATCAACTGCTATAACAATGATGAATCTTATGGACTCATTGACGGACAACAGAGAACAACAACTTTTCTCCTGCTTCTTAAAGCGCTCCTGATCCGTATCAATGCTGCTATTGGAAAAACTGAAAAGGATGAAGAATCTGAAAACTTATGCAGGGGCTTGCAGGATCGAAGAAGAAGGATTATGGGGATGCTGTACAAAGTAGAACCTGACTATGTTAACAATAAGCCTAACAGAGATAAGGATAGAAAAATATGTGAAAGTGATCCTATTTTGAAGAATGAGTCTATCAACGAGCTTTACAAAACAGAACTACAGACAATTTTAAGTTCTGTAGACTATACCGAAGCAGAATCGAGCGTCATTAAAATACCCCGCAAGCAGAAGGACAATAAGTTTACAAACTTCTTCCGGAACTTTAAGTTTTTCTACAACAAAGCAGGAGACCTTAGCACATCTGAACTCAACAAATTCACTAAAACACTGATCGAGGGCTGTGAAGTCATCGAAATTAAAAGCTGGCAAGTCGAACAAGCTATAACGATGTTTAATTCTCTCAATTCCGACGGCTTGCCGCTTTACGATGCGGATATCATTTCTGCAAAATTATATGCGGTCGCTGAAAAGAACAATACCGGTGATCAATTTACCAAGCTTTGGAAAGAGCTGCTCGAACTGATAGATGAATTGAAACAAAAAGGGATTGCGGACATTGACGCGATCTTTATGCAGCAAATGTATTTTGAAAGAGCTAAAAACAACGAATACATTACCGAAACAGGTTCCGTCAATGCAACAACACCCGGTCTGAGAAGATATTTTACTGAAATCAGCAAGGACTTGCTTAAGGATCCGATTGGGTTATGCAATCAATTGGTAAACCTTGCGAAGATATGGAAAGCCGTGTCGGTTTACCCGTTTATGCAAGTGCTTTTAAAACTCAATGTCAACACAAAATTGTTTTTAGCGAGTTATTTCCACCGGTTCAATTCTGATAACATCTCTAAGGAATCCGTAAAGGGTATTGCGGAATGTTTACTGAGGCTTTTTACATTGTTAGAATTGGTCGATATCGGGTTTTCCAGTAGTGCCTTCAAGATTTTCCTTTTTGGTGAGATAGCCAAGATCGCCGATGAGACTATTTCAATAGAGGAAATCAAATCTGATTTTGATAAACACATCAAGCTTTTGTCTGAATCTAAATTGAAATGGACTCCGGACAAAATCAAAGAGTTTCTTATTGAATATTCTAAAAACACACTTGTTTATTTGAACGAGTATCTTTTTGCAGAAGAAAACGGTTTCGACTTTGAAATTGGTCCCAGGTGTGAAGTTGAACACATTATGCCGAGTAGCGGTGCGAACCTCGATACGATAAGACAGGATGCCCATATAGAAAATTCAGAGGATTTTGATAATACCGTCAACATGCTTGGAAATAAAATTCTCCTCGAAGAAAACATCAACAGATCAATCGGCAATGAATGGTTTGCGACAAAGGTTTCGACCAAACTGACGAATAAGACCGGTTACATTGACAGTAGTTATCCGCTCGCTAACGCACTGGTGGATCATTACAAAGATGTTTCCAAGCCTTACTGGTGCAAAGAAGACATTGAGGCCATGACCGACAAGGCAAGCGACAGGATTGTAAAATTCATATTTGGCTGAACAAGCGATTATTCGTTCTTGGATAAACGATACTGACATGTGTCACAAAAAGTGGACACCTTCATACTGGGGGAAGGAGTCCACTAAAACGGGCACACCTCAAATCTTAAAAGAGTGCAAGACCGTCTGCCAAGACGCGAAACAGACGAAACTCCGAAATCGGAATTTCGTCTGTTTTTCGAAAAACACCAAAAGAAGCCCCGTTTAACGGAAGCGGTTTCGCCACTGAATTCTTCGTCTGGGCTTCAATCCTCCCCGCTGAAAAAGAACATCTCTTCGAGCCGTTCGGGAATGTCGTTCGGGCCCAGATAGATCAGGTGGCGCATCGAGTCTTCCCACTTCTTTTTCACTTCGCTCTTGTCGAGAATCTCGCGCCCCTTTTCCGGGTCGTCCATCTCGTAGACGGCGAACAGGTCGTCCCCCGAAAGCCAGATCGAGTAGTTCCGATACCCCGCCTCTTTGAGAAGGGCTTTCATTTCGGGCCAGATCTCCCGATGTCGGCGAAGGTATTCTTCCTTTAAAGACGGGTCGTTCAGTTTCCAGCGTTCCGCGATGCGCATCGTATCATCCTCCAAGATTTGTGAATATGCTTGTTCCGGAACTCTTCCGGAACGGTTCGGCGGGAGATTTCCCTGATTTGGTACAGATCGGCGAGCGACTCCTCGTCCAATTTGAAATGGCGGAAGTTGCTCGAAAAGTAGACCGCGCCCCCCGGCACGATCAGGCCGGCCAGAAGGCGGAGCAGCTCGGCGTGCCGACGCCGCACGTCCCAGTCCGATTCGGTCGACTTGCTGTTCGAAAAGGTCGGCGGGTCGCAGACGCACAGATCGAACGGTTCGGTCACGCCGTAAAGATCGGGGTTCGCGAGGAACTTCATCACGTCGGCGCGGATAAACCGGTGCTCGCCCGCCAGGCCGTTCATTTCAAGATTCGCCTCGGCCCATTCCAGATAGCGGGGCGAAAGGTCGACCGACACGCTCGACGCCGCGCCGCCGTCGGCGGCGTAACAGGTGAACGATCCCGTATAGCAAAACAGATTCAGAAACCGTTTCCCCGCGGCCTGGTCGCGAACCATCCCGCGCATCAGGCGGTGATCCAGAAAGAGTCCGGTGTCGAGGTAGTCGGTCATGTTGCACCGGAACGAAAGGCCCCCTTCGCGCGCGGTGATAAAACGCCCCTGTTCGCCGAGTTTTTCGTATTGCGAGGTTCCCTTCTGCCGCGCGCGGCGTTTGAGAAAGACGTTTTCCGGCGCGATCCCGAGCGTCTCGGCGGCGGCGGCCGTCATCCGGTCGAGCCAGAGACGATGTACGCCGGGCGTTCGGCCGTCGGGCCGGTCGAACTCGGCGATATGAAGGTATTCCCCCTCATAAATGTCGATCACGAGCGGAACTTCCGGAAAATCGCGTTCGTAGAGACGGTAACAGGTGATTCCGCGTTTCGGGTAGTTGCGCAGATGCCGCGCGCGGTTCGCCAGACATCGGCGAAACTGCTCCTCCTGGTATCCGGCGTAGTCGTCGAGCCCGGCGAAGACCGCCTTCGGCTCCGCCGGGGCGCGGATCGGCGTTTCGGCGGCGTCCGTTTCGGTCGGCGGGTTCCCGGCGGCCGAAACCTCGGCGATCGGTTCGGCGGTCCCGTTTTCGGCAGGTTCCGCCGCCGCGCGGCCGCGCGGCGGTTTCGGGCCGAGAAACTGAAAATAGGTACATTCGATCCGCCCGTTGTAAATCTTGCGGCGCCGCGTCGCCTCCTGCCCGATCACCGTCTCGAAGTCGTTCCACGCGGTGTAAACGTAGTGGCTCCAGGTCGGAAATCGCGAGAGGACCGCCGGGATCGATTCGTACAAAGGACGGAGCGATTCCTTCTCGCCGAGCCTCTCGCCGTACGGAGGATTCGTGATCACGCAGCCGTACGGGCGCGGATCGGCGACCTGCAAAAAGTCGCCGAGTTCAAAATCGACGTCGTTTTCGACCCCGGCGCGCCGCGCGTGATACCGCGCGTATTTCAGCGCTTCCGGATCGATATCGACCCCGCGCAGACGTTCGGGAATCGAGGGAAGGATTCGGGCGCGCGCCTCGCGCCGCGCGTCTTCCCAAATCGACGCCGGAAAGACCGGCCACGCCTCGGCGTCGAATTCGCGCGAAAGGCCCGGCGCGATCCGCCGCGCCTTCATCGCGGCTTCGATTAAAATCGTCCCCGAACCGCAGAAAGGATCCAGAAGGGGACGGTCGCCGTTCCAGACCGAAAGGTCGACCAGCGCCGCGGCCAGCGTCTCGCGAAGCGGCGCGGCGGCGTTCAGCAGCCGGTATCCGCGCCGATGAAGCCCGCGGCCGGTGCTGTTCAGCGTCAGACAGGCCCGGTCTTTATAAACCGAAAGCTCCACCGAATAGGCCGGCCCCGTCTCGTCGAGCCGATCGAGGCGATAGGCGCGGCAGAGCCTGCCGGCGATCCCCTTTTTCACCGCGCGCTGGAGAGCGGGAACGCTGGTGATCGTCGAACGAACCGACCTCGCCTCGACCGTCACCGCCGCGTCGCGCGGCATCCAGTCTTCCCAAGCGACCGAATCGACCGCGTCGAAGAGGACCTCGAAATCGTCCCCCAAATCAAATTCGGCCAGCTCGATCAGAACCTTGCCGGCGGTGCGCAGATGAAGGTTCGCCCGAACCAGATCACGCTCGGTACCGACAAAGCGGGTGCGGCCGGCGAGCGACTCCGAGTTGCGCGGGTCGAGTCCCAGTTCTTTCAGTTCTCGGGCGGCTAGAGCTTCAAGCCCCATCACCGACGTGGCGATTAAATTCAGCTGCATCCTAAACGAAGCCGCATCAAGCGATTTGTGATCCGACGATTTCGGCGGCGGTCGCGCCGCAAAACTCCCCTTCCCGCCGAAATTATGGGGTACGATCCCCCCGCTGTCAAGAAATCCGCGCCCTCTTCCCTCTTTTCCGGGGTTCCCGCGCCCGACGAAAAATATTTTTTTCGATTCGGGCGGGAATCTTGTTTTCCTTTCCGAAATGTTGGATAATAGGCGGGACGTCCGTTCTTTTAACGCTTCGCTCAAAAAAATGGGAGGTATGAAAATGTCTCGATGCTGTCAATCTGAAAAAGTCAAACGCGACGAAGTCGCTTCAATTCTGGCCGCGGCGATGGAAGCGGGCGAAGGGATCCTTCGTCTGACCCCGAACTGGGTTCCCCGCGTCTTCTGCAAGCCGGGACGCCGCATCAAACTCGCGCCGACCGACTGGTACGCGCTCGGTCTCGACCGCGGCGGTATTGACGAACGATGGTTCGGAAGTACGACCGAGGCCGAAAACGCCGGCCGCGCCGACGACGAAGGACTCAGCTATATCCGGTTCAACGGAAAACGGTTCCTTCTGCGCGACGCCGTCGAAGAGGGGAAAGGAAGCGTCGTCGGCGAGGCGATGTGGAATCAGTATCACCGCTGGCCCGTCTTCTCGAAATTCTTCGACAACCTGGGCCCTCTGCCGCACCACATGCACCAGATGGACAAAGACGCCAACCTGACCGGGCAGGACGGCAAGCCGGAAGCGTACTATTACCCGCCGCAGCTCAACGCCGCCGAAAACCGGTTCGACTACACCTTCATGGGGCTCGAACCGGGCACGACCAAGGCGCAGGTTCGCAAATGCCTCGAAGACTGGAACAAGGGGGATAACGGGATCCTCGACCTGTCGAAAGCGTACCGGCTCAAGCCGGGTACCGGCTGGGTCGTTCCCGCCGGCGTACTCCACGCGCCCGGCTCGGTCTGCACCTACGAACCGCAGTGGGGGAGCGACGTCTTCGGAATGTTCCAGTCCCTGACCGATAAAGACGCGATCTCGTGGGATCTGCTCGTCAAGAACGTCCCGGACGACAAAAAACATGACCTCGACTTCATCGTCGAACAGCTCGACTGGGAAAAGAACGTCGACCCCTACTTCAAAGACCACAACTACCTGGAGCCGATCGTCGACAAGGCCGCGTCCGACTTCGAGGCCGGTTACGTCGATAAGTGGATCGTCTACGGCAAGATCGACGGCAAACAGCGGATTTCCGCCAAAGAACTGACGGTCATGCCGGGCGCCCGCTGCAAGCTGGTCGATACCGCCGCCAGCTGCTGGATCACCACGCAGGGACGCGGCACGATGGGGAAACTCGCCATCGAGTCGCCCAACATGATCCATTTCGGCGAAGAGCCGGACGATGAAATCTTCATCACCGCCGACGCGGCGAAAAACGGCGTCGAGATCGTCAATACCGGTAACGAACCGCTCGTCGGTCTGCGTTATTTCGGTCCCGATTCGCACCCGTCGACTCCCGAAATCGGCGACTACAAAAAACCGGAAAACCAGTGTTGCTGTTGCTGTAAAAAATAGGACGCCGGAGGCTCTCGCGCCTCTTGTCAAGGAATCACCATGAACCCGAAAACGATCATTGCGGCGTTTCTCCTTCTTCTTTGCGGCGCGTTTCTCGCCGCAAAAGAAGAAACGATCGCCGACATCTGGGACGGCGCCGCCGACGTTCCGGTTCCCCTCTATGTGCGCACGCCCGAAACGCCCTGCGCCAAGCCGACGCCGGCTCTGGTCATTTGTCCCGGCGGCGGATACGCCATGCGCTGTATCGAACCGGAAGGGTTCGGTATCGCCGAGTGGCTCAATCGAAACGGGATCGCCGGTTTCGTCCTCGAATACCGGCTTCCCAAAGGGCATAAAGACGTCCCCCTTTCCGACGCGCAGCGGGCGATCGCCTGGGTCCGTTCCCACGCCGCCGAGTACGGCGTCGATCCCGAAAAAATCGGCATCATCGGTTTCTCGGCGGGGGGGCATCTCGCCTCAAGCGCCGCGGTTCATTTCGGGTTCGGCGATTTCGAGGCCGAAAACCCGATCGACGCCGTCTCGTACCGGCCCGATTTCGCGATCCTGATCTATCCGGTCATCACCATGCAAAGCGGCCTGACCCATCCGGGAACGCGGCACGAACTTTTGGGGGATTCTCCGTCGGAAGCCGATATCGACTTCTTCTCTTCCGAAAAACAGATCACCGCGCAGACCCCGCCGGTCTTCCTGGCGCACGCGCAGGACGACACCGTCGTTCCGCCCGAAAACAGCCTGATGTTCGCCGAGCGCATGAAAGAACTCGGCCGCCCCTGCGTCTACCTGCGGCTCGAAAGCGGCGGGCACGGCCTCAACGGCTATCGGGGGGAAAGCTGGGATCGGTGGCAGAAAGAAGCGATCGACTGGATCAAACAGCTTTGAAAGAACCAACTTTATCAACCTGAGAAACAACCGTCATGCAAAAAATTTGCCTGTATCTCGCCGCCGCTTTTCTGATCGCGTCGGCCGCGTCCGGCTACGAGCCGAAGTTCAAAAAGATCGTCGTTACAGACCGGTTTAATTCCGAAGGGGCGGCCGCCGCCGATTTCAACAACGACGGCGTCATCGACTTCGTCGCCGGGGGCGCCTGGTACGAGGGGCCCGAGTTCAAAGTCTCCCACAAGATCTACGAAGGCGAAAACTTCGATCCGGAAAACTATTCCGACTCGTTCGTGAACTTCGCCGACGACATCAACGGGGACGGCTGGATCGACGTGATCGCCTGCCCGTATCCCGGGCATCAGGGCTACTGGTACGAGAACCCGAAAACTCCCGACGGCGAGTGGATCAAACACGAGTCGATCAAGGAACTCGGGAACGAATCCCAGGAGTGGGCCGATGTCGACGGGGACGGCCGCGCCGACCTCATCTTTAACCAGAACGGCTGGTACGGATTCGCCAAATGGGATCCCGCCAAAGCCGACGAGCCGTGGGAATTCATCCCCGTTTCGGACGAGAACGAAAAGTATTTCTGCTTCTTCCACGGCGTGGGGCACGGCGACCTGAACGGGGACGGCCGCGTCGATCTGCTCGAAATGGACGGCTGGTGGGAACAGCCCGAAAATTACCGCGACGTTCCCTGGACGTTCCATCCGTTCAAGTTTTCCGACGCCGCCTCGAATATACTGGTGATGGATATCGACGGCGACGGACTGAACGACGTGGTCACCGCCCAGCATTGTCACCTGTACGGGCTCATGTGGTACAAACAGGTTCGCGACGAAAGCGGCGAAATCTACTTTGAAAAGAACGTCCTGATTCCGGTCAATCCCGACGACGACTTCTTCCCGAAGGTCAGCCAGCTCCACTCGATGGCGGCGGCCGACTTCAACGGGGACGGCGTCGCCGATTTCGTGACCGGCAAACGCTGGTGGGCGCACGGTTCGAAGGGGGACGTCAACCCGAACGACCCGGCGATCCTCATGTGGTGGGAAGTTCAGCCCGCCGGCGACCAAACCAAAGTGATCCCGCACATCATCGACGACGATTCCGGCGTCGGTACCCAAGTCTGGACGAGCGATATGAACAAGGACGGCCGACCCGACATTCTGGTCAGCAACAAAAAGGGAATTTTTGTCTTCCTTTCCGAAAAGGAATAGCGTTTTAAACCGACGTTTTTCCTTCGTTCCGTTGATCGGCGCGTTCGGTTTCGGACGCGCCTTTTTTCTTGGAGACCCTCGATGAAACGCATTCTACCCCTTTTACTTCTTGCGCTGGCCGTCTGCGTCTCCGCGCCGGCCGCCGACGGACCGGCCCGCTTAAAGCGGAAAGACGCCTTTTTCGGCATTCATCTCGACTTTCACTGCGGGCTGAACGACCATGTCGGCGCGAACACCACCGACGAGATGGTCAACCGCTTTCTCGACGCGGTCGATCCCGACTTCATCCAGATCGACTGCAAAGGACATCCGGGTGTTTCGAGTTACCCGACCAAGGTCGGCAACCCGTGTCCCGATATCACCGGCGACCCCCTGCGCGTCTGGCGGCGCGTGACCGCCGAGCGGGGCGTGGCTCTCTATATGCACTATTCCGGCGTCTGGGATTCCCGCGCCATCGCGCTTCATCCCGAATGGGCGTGCGTCGGCGCCGACGGTTCGCGGAACCCCAACATGACGTCTCCCTTCGGCGGCTACGTCGACGAACTGATGATTCCTCAGCTCAAGGAACTCGCGCTCGATTACGGCGTCGACGGCGTCTGGGTCGACGGCGAATGCTGGGCGGCGGCGCCCGACTACGGCGACGCGGCGGTCGAGGCGTTCAAAAAGACGACCGGACTCGACGCCGTCCCGAAATCGAAAGACGAGCCGAACTGGGACGTGTGGATGAATTTTCACCGCGACGCGTTCCGCCATCGGCTCCGCCATTGGATCGACGCTCTGCGCGAGGCCGCGCCCGATTTCGAGATCGCCAGCAACTGGGCGTTCACCGACCACATGCCCGAACCGGTTTCGGCCGACGTCAATTTCATTTCGGGCGACTTCACTCCGAGTAACAGCGTCAACGACGTCCGTCAGACTGCCCGTTTCATCGCCTCGCAAAATCGGCCGTGGGATCTGATGGCGTGGAGTTTCGCCCATAAAGTCGAAGAGCCGAAAGGCCCCTGGTACCCGAAAGGGACCCCTCAGCTGATGCGCGAAGCCGCGTGCGTCCTGTCGCAGGGGGGCGGATTCCAAAACTATTATCCGCAAAATCGGGACGGGAGCGTCGATATCGAGCGCGTCTCGCAAATGGGCGAAATCGGCCGTTTCTGCCGCGCGCGGCAGCCGTTCTGTTTCCGGTCGGAACCGGTTCCCCAGGTCTTTTTGATCATTCCGACCTTCTCGCATTACGACCGGATCGACCGCCGGGGAGGAGGCCTCTTCCCCAACGCGCTTCTCTGGCACCGCGGTTTAAACAACGCCATTCTCGATAATCAGTATTCGCTTGAGGTCGGCACCGACGCGACCTTCCGAAACCTCGCCGGCCGCTATCCCGCCGCCGCCCTCTGCCAGTGGGAGACGCTTCCCCCCGATTTCGTCGCTTTTATGGCCGATTACGTGAAAAACGGCGGCCGCCTTCTCCTGACCGGAGAGGAGCTCCCTTCCCTCTTCGACGAGGCGCTGAAAGACGCCGTGTGGCAGAACTGCGGTCCCGGCGGCGCGCTGCGGTCCTGCTCGTTCGGCAAGGGGCTGGTCGTCGTCTATCCTCAGGATTTTTCCGAAAAGTATTACAACGATCCGAACGAAGAGACCCGCGGTCTGATCGGAGAAGCGATGCGTCTGCTTCTCCCCGAACCGGCGGTCACGGTCGAAGGCTCGCACGAGGTCGACGTCTCGCTCCGGCGCACCCCCGACGGAAAACTGACGGTTCATCTGGTCAACATTTCCGGGCCGCACCGCACCGACCCGTTCTTCAACGACATTCAGCCGATCGGACCGCTCGCCGTCCGCGTCAAAACCGACAAGGCGCCCGAATCGGTCCGGCTCGAGCCGGACGGCCGGGCTCTCCCGTTCGAACGGGACGCC
>CADBQY010000021.1 GCA_902796885.1 uncultured Planctomycetota bacterium | reverse complement strand
TGATCAGTTCGGCGCTGAAGATGCTCGACTCGGTCGGCGTCGAGCGGGACAGCATCTTCTTCGACGATTTCGGCGGCTGATTCCGCCGATACCGGTAGCCGAACGACCGAAAACCGAAAGGGGAACGCCCGTTCTTCTTTCGGTTTTTTTCAGCCCGCGTTTCCCCGAGCGATGTTGCCACATTCAGGGCGAGACGGTAAAATAAAAGGGCATTTGACAGTTAACTCAGCCGGAGACCCCATATTTTCATGTCCGATACGAATAACGATCCTCTCTCCGCCCCCGACGGGCGGGAACCGGGCGGCATGGCGCCGCAGGAGTTCCTCCTGACCGGTCAGCGGCGGCTGGCGAACTACGGGATCATCGCCATTTCGATCGTCGCCATCCTGGCCGGGATCCACCAGGCGCAGAGCGTGCTGACCCCGATCTTTATCGCCGCCTTTTTCGCCGTCATCCTCTATTCGTTCTACGCGTTCATGCGCGAACGGGGCATTTTCGGAATCAAGTTCTCGCGGATCGGCGCGGTCACGCTGATCACCTGCGTGGTTCTTCTCTTCAGTATGATTCTGATGATGGTTCTGACGACGCAGCTGAGCCAGTTCTCGCGGAGGTTCCCCTCCTACTGGAATTCGTTCAGCGAGGCGGTGATCAAGTCGAACGACGCGCTGATGAAACGGAACATTGAGCTGAAAGAGATCTTCGACTTCATTCCGTTCCTCCAAAAGAACGACGCAAACGGCGACTCGTCCGAACTTCCCGAGCTGACACGGGAGGGCGTTCCCGCCCTGCCGGCGCCCGGCGCCGCGGAAGCCGCCGGCGAGACCGAAAACGGCGACGAGAGTCTCCTGCCCGACGACGGCTCGGGTCCGCTTTCGAACGCGCTACAGCTTGCGCTGCTCGACGATGACGACGACATCCTTCCGCCGACGAACTTCAAAGAGGCTCCTGAAAAGATGATTCAGGTCAGCATGAAGATGATCTACCGCTACCTCATCGAGGGGCTCGGCAAACTCATGTCGTTTGTCAGTATGATCTTCATGGTCGTGCTGCTCCTCTTCTTCATGCTCGTCGAGGCGATTCATCTTCCCGAAAAAGTGAAAGCGGCGATCGGCGACCAGGAGAACGAGCGCGTCGTTTCGACGGTGGCGATGATCCGCAAATACATGACGATTAAAACCGTCGTCAGTCTGATGGTCGCCGTGTCGGTCATGATTCTACTCCTGGCGCTGAAAGTCGAGTATTGGGCGCTGTGGGGGCTTTTGGCCTTCTTCCTGAACTTCATTCCGAACATCGGTTCGATCGTCGCCGCGATCCCGCCGATCATCGTCGCTTTCGCCGACAAGGGGGGCGGCGTCGCGCTGGTGGTTACGGTGGGCTACCTCGTGGTCAACTTCTTCTTCGGCTACCTCGTCGAGCCGAAACTTCTGGGGGACGGTCTGGGAATCTCCTCTCTGGTCGTTCTCCTCTCCCTGGTGATCTGGGGCGCGCTTTTAGGGTCGGTCGGCATGTTCCTTTCGCCTCCGCTGGCGGTCATCTGCAAGATCATCCTCTCGCAGTTCGACGAGACCCGATGGATTGCCGTTCTCATGGCGAGCCGTCCGCCCGCGCCCCCGAAACAGAAACCGGCGCTTCCTCCTCCCGCGCCGACGCCGTTGAATTCTGATTAAACGAAAGGTTAAAACACAATGACCACCGGTAAACACCGCTGTCTTTCGGCCGGCATCCTTTTCGCCGACGTCGGCTGCGTGCCGATTTCCCACTGTCCCGTACCGGGCGAGCTGGTTCAGACCGACGGGGTCGTTCTGACCCTGGGCGGCTGCGCCTCGAACGTGGCGCTGAACCTTTCGCGTCTCGAAATCCCGACCGGTCTTTGCGGGAGCGTCGGGGACGACTCGTTCAGCGATTTCGTCGTCCGTTCGCTCGACGCGCCGTTCGTCGACGTTTCGGGTCTGCGCCGCGTTTCGAACTCGTGTCCCGGAATTTCGCTGATCATCAACGTGACCGGCGAAGACCGCCGTTTCGTGAGCACGACCGGCGCGAACGCCTCGTTTTCGATCGCCGACATTCCGCGGGCGTGGGCCGACGAGGCCGAGGTCTTTTACCTGGGCGGCTACTTGATGATGCCCGAACTCGAAAAGCCCGAGACGGCCGATTTCCTCCGCCGGTTTCAGGCGCGGGGCGGCAAGACGATCCTCGACCTGGTCCTTTACGGCCGCCGTCCCTACTGGGACGTGATCAAGCCGCTTCTCCCCTACGTCGATTACTTCACGCCGAACGACGACGAGGCCCTGGCGGTCAGCGGTCTTTCCGATCCGGTCGACCAGGCGAAATTCTTCCTCGACGCCGGCGCCCGCTGCGCGGTGATCACCTGCGGCGAGAAGGGATCGCTCTACTACTCCGGCGCCGAGAAGTTCAGGACGGGGATCTTTAAAACCGAGTTCATCGGCGGCACCGGTTCGGGCGACGCGTTCGCCGCCGGATTCATCGCGGGTCTTCTGGCCGGCGACGACCCATACGCGCTGATGAACCGCGCCTCGGCGCAGGGGATGAGCTGCGTGCGTCACGTGAGCGCCACCGAATCGGTCTTTACGAAATCCGAGTCCGAGGCGTTTCTGGCCGAAAACAAACTTGAATATCAGCAAATTTAAAGCCGCCCTCGTTTCGGCGGGTAACGAAAGAATCAGACGGAGCAAAATATGAGAATCGGAGTTTTGTGCAGCGGCGGCGACGCCCCCGGAATGAACCCGTGTATCCGCGCGATCGTGCGCGCGGCCGGCC
>CADBQY010000020.1 GCA_902796885.1 uncultured Planctomycetota bacterium | reverse complement strand
TCGCACAGAAGGTCGGAGTTTCCCCCCTTGCGGGGACTTCCGGACAGAATCAGAATGTTTTTGGACATGCGTTTCTCCTATGGATTGTTTTTTCCCGTGATCCACTTTGACGTGCGGCGCCGCGAACTCCCCCCCTGACCGAAAAAAAGACTGCCCCTTTCGGAAGACAGTCTTTTTTTCAACAGCGCGGCCGTCTGCGAAAACGGCTCCTTAGAATTCAAACTGCGGAATCTTCATCAGTTCGCCGTCTTTGAGCGCCGACTGGTGCGCGACGATCCCGGCGACGGTCATGTTAAGCGCCCAGGCGATATTGACCAGCGGCGTGCGGTTCTCGAGGATCGCCTCGACGAACTCGTTCCCCAGATAGCCGTGAGAACCGCCGTGCCCGCCCGGATCGACCGAAGGCGGAAGCGCCGGCTTCTTGAGATTGACCTTCGCGGCGGCTTCTTTCACCGCGTTGTCCATCGGCTGGAACTCGGTGTTGTAGCTCCCCTTTTCGGCGCGGTTGCGGCCGACTTCGCCGCCCCAGCCCGGGGTGTCCCAGCTGACCGCCATCCGCGCCATTCCTCCTTCGCAGGTACGCAGAAGCGCCACTTCCGTCCCGAACGGGTTGCCGTAGGGGTTGTTCTCGGGCTGGAAATGCGCGTACTGGCTCTTATGCCCCATGCACGAAACCTCGGTGAACGAATGGCCCCCCGTCGCGCAGACGTAGTAGGCGTTCGAGTGGGTCGGATACCACTGCGGCGGAAGACCGTCGCGCCATCCTTTGTAGGAATCGAGATTCGTCGGGAAATGATGGTAATATTCCCCTTCGCTGTAGATCATCTTGCCGAGAACGCCCGCGTTGTAAAGCTGGCGGGTGGCGTAAACCGCGTCGTGGAACGTACTCGTTTCGAACATCATATAATTGAGCCCGGCGTTCTTCTTAACCGTTTCGTAAAGTTTAAACGCCATATCGAGATCGCCCCAGACCGCCGGCACCGCGGTCGCGACGTGTTTGCCGCTTTCCAGAACCTTAATGCAGTGGTCGGCGTGACTCGGCGCGTCGGTCGCGACGAAGATTGCCTCGATCGTGTCGTCTTTGATCATCTCTTCGAGCGAATCATAGGTCTTTTCGCAACGGCACGCTTTGGCCAGGCCGGCGCGGCGTTCGGGAATCAGGTCGCTGACCGCGACGACTTCGACGTTCGGATGATTCTGCAGGCCGAACGCAGCGCCGAACTGGCAGACGCCGTACCCGACGATACCCATTCGGATCTTACGGTCCGATTTCTGCTGCCAGACGGAATTTTTGTCGATGTCGGTCTCGGTCTGGTCGAATCCGGCGATCGGCTGCTCCTGCGCCGAAAGGGCGCTCCCGGCGGCCAGGATGCCGGCGCCGAGCGCGGTACGGGACAGGAAATGACGGCGGGAAAGTTTACTCATAATACTACTCCTCTTATCCAAAAACGATTGACAAACGTCGCGTTAAACTCAAATTCGGCGTTATACGGTCTTTCATTCGAGCGAAACGGTCTTCCCCGTACGCTGCGACTCGAGCGCGGCGGTAAAGAGCCGGTGGCTTGCGGCGGCTTCGTCCGGCGTCACGCAGCCGGCGAAGAGCTCTTTCGGCGCCCCGTGGTCGATCTCGTAGAGGAACGACGCCCACATCTGTAGAATGGCGTCGGGGAACCCGAACTCGAAGATTCCGCCGGTGATCGTCTTGAAGGCGGTGTCGTACCCCATGTCGATCTGCTGCCAGTTTTGATTCGCTCCGCCGCCGTATTCCAGCACTTCGAGCCGGCGCGGATTCTTGGTCGAAAAGAACGCGCTCTTTTCGGTGCCGAGAATTTTCACCGTCCACGTGTCCTTTTCGCCCGGGGCGATCCGGAACGTCTTGACGGTGAGGGGAAAAACGTCGTCGGGCGAGGACGGATCGGCGGCCTCGCAGAAGAGGGTGGCGTTGTCCCACGTCTTGCACGGAACCTTTCCCCCTTTGCCGTCGGGCCGCTCGGTCACCAGTTTGCGGAGAATCGCCCGGACGTTTTTCGGGTACCAGCCGGCGCGAAACGGAATATGGCAGGCGTGAATCCCCAAGTCGCCCATACAGCCGTATTCCCCGTTGAACTCGATCATCCGCTTCCAGTTGATCGGCTTGTTCGGATCAAGATCGCTCGAATGAAGAAAACCGGTCTCGACCTCGATGATCCGGCCGAACTCGCGGGAGGCGATCATCTTGCCGATCGCCTGAACCGCCGGATAGAAAGGGAACTCGGAACTGCAACGAACCAGAACGCCGGGGTTCTCGGCAATAGCGCGCATGATTTGGTCGTTGGCGGCCTTGTCGATTCCGAACGGCTTTTCCCCCATCAGGTGTTTCCCGGCACGGATCGCCGCGCTGTAGATTTCGGCGTGCAGATTGTGCGGCACGGCGCAGTAGACCGCGTCGACCGCGGGATTGGCCAGGAGCTCTTTATAGTCGGCCGTCGTCTGAACGATCGTCGGGAAGTTGTCATTATACCACGTGTGAATGGCGGGATTCGTGTCGCAGATCGCCGTCAGCTCGGGACGGAGGTCCGATTCGAGCAGATGGCACCAGCGCGCCGCGGCGCTGGCGAACTCGCGCCCCATCAGGCCGCCGCCGAT
>CADBQY010000019.1 GCA_902796885.1 uncultured Planctomycetota bacterium | reverse complement strand
GCGAGCCGCGGCGGGCAATGATTCCCGTCGTTGTTTCGCCGGGGGCCGACGGCGTCAGCTCGTTGGCTGCCGCGCGTTCGTGCCCGGACGGTTGTCCCCGAGCCGGGGTTGGCGATATAGGCGCGTCGAGGTATCGAGCTGCCCGAAAGCGGCGCCTCGTTGGGCGCCTTGGTTACGTGATTTATGTGTTCTTGAGGGCGAGCCGGGGTTCGTTCTGCTTGACATCCGCGCCGTTTTGTGATATAATTGTGACGCCGTTCGAAAGGATCGCGCCGTAAATACGGATTCCGATTTGTCAGGACAGAAATTGTGCCGTTCCGCTTCGAAGTCGGCCGGACCCTTCGAAATTTTACAAGACGTCTCCCGCGAGAGTGCGCGGGAATAAGCGGTGCCCAAGCGATAACAAGGGCTGATATTGATGAGCGAACCGATCCAATTGACTTTCGATCTTCCGACGGCGGTATCGATTTTGTGATGCGCCCCGCCGGCCGATTTTTTCAGGTCACCGAAGTCGACCGGTATGACAAATACCTCCTTGATATTGACAAGGTCAACCATTTTTCCGATAACGTTTGTCGTCAAGACACGTTCGGCGAAAAGCAAGGTTTTGAGCGATCTGAACAGCTATATCAATCGGCGCGCTCTTGTATCAAGGTTTGGGGAAATCTTCCGGCCGCCGTCGGCTGTGAAGTGAACGAGAAAGAACGAAAGGTTCCCGACGGCGACAAGCGAAACGAAAAACGCCGCGCGGCTCCGGCCGGTTCGGGGGCGCGGGAAATTCGCGAATCCGACGCGCGTTTGCGGTTATTGACTTTTTTTCGATTCATGTTATAAAGTTTTTGTCTTGGAGAGAACGGCGCGGAATGCGGAATTTTCGCCGCGTCCGGTTCAGGACGATGGAAATCTCCCCCCCCCAAAAAAAAGCCGGAAGTGCTGCCGTCGGAACCGAGCCGAACGGGATCGCGAGCGGGCGGAACGGCTGACTCCTGATCAACGAAAAGGTTTGCGGCACGATCGCGAACACGCAGAACATTAGGTGAACAAGTGGCGCAAATCGCCGAAGATTTCGTTAAAGAAGCTCTGACCGAGGATCTTCCGCAGATCTGTCGGTCCGTTTACGACGACTGTCCCCCTGCCGCAAGGCGATTGAACAATACATCGATCCGCTTGCAGCGAAAGACCGCGAGTTTCTGGATATGGTGAATAGCTTGAACAAGTTTTCCGACTCGGACAAAAAGAGGAAACGGATTAGAGACCTGTTGTCCGAAGATGCCGAGAAGAACATTTTCGGAATCGTCAGTTACGCCATTCTTAAGAATCATTACCGTCAGACCAAAGTTTATTTCGGGTACAACCGCAACGCGTTTCGGCAATACGAGCTCCAGTTGTTTAGAACGTGGCGCATGAACGCCAGCGACAACGGTATCGATTTTGTGATGCGTCCCGCCGGCCGAATTTTTCGGGTGAAAGATGCCGGACGCTATGACGAATACCTCCGCGATATTGACAGCGTGAACCATTTTCCGATAACGTTTGTCGTCAAGACAAATTCGACGTCAAAGCAGGTTTTAAGGGAGCTTTTCGCCTTTATCCGCCAGCGCGGCGACGTCATGCGGAATGTCGAGGAACAGTACAGAGACGCCATCGAGGAGATCATTACCATCAACGAACTTCGGAAATGGCTGAACGATCTTTCGGACAAGGATGTCAACAACGTCGTCCGCGATTTGAAGAACTGCTACAGGGAGGAGACGGGGGGCCGCGTGCTGTTCGGCGAATGACGGAAATCCCCGGCGTCAGTCTTTTCGATACCCGCGGCGGGAACGTTTTCCGTGAACCGCCGTTCCCGCCGGCTAAAAGTTGACAGTATCCCGTGAAAATGCTATTCTATCCGCAATGAAATCGTTGAGTCGGAACGGGATTTCGATGTTTTCAGTGTTCACGGACGTAAAGTTCGCCTCATGACGCGGCGCTTTCGGCCGCCGCAACGACATCGAACGAACTTTGCGTCCGCCGTTTTTTATTCTGTTCATCCGCAATCTTGCGAGACGAACCCAACAGAGTCCGGCCGCCGGTCGAAAAGAGACGGGAAACCACGGAGATTTCCGACAATGGCAAGTGAAACGAAAGACGCCGCGCGGCGGTTCGCCGAAACGTGGAAAGACCGCGGCTACGAAAAGGGCGAGTCGCAGACGTTCTGGAACACGCTCCTGCGCGACGTCTTCGGCGTCGAGAAGCCCGAAACGTTCATCGAGTACGAAGATCAGGTGCCGACGGATCGGTCGACGGGGTTCATCGACGGCTATATTCCGTCGACGCGCGTTCTGATCGAACAGAAGAGCGTCGATAAGGATCTGCGCAAGGCCGCGAAACAGTCGGACGGAAAGCTTTTGACGCCGTTTCAGCAGGCGAAACGGTACGTCGTCGATCTGCCGGTCGACCGCCATCCGCGCTGGGTGATCGCGTGCAACTTCCGCGAGTTTCATATCTATGACATGAACCGGCCGCAGGGGGAGCCGGAGATTCTCCTTCTGAAAGACCTGCCGAAAGAGTATCACCGCCTTTCGTTTCTCGTCGATCCCGCCGCGCTTCCTCTGCGGAAGGAGACGCAGGTCTCGCTCGAGGCGGGGGAGATCGTCGGCAAACTCTACGACGCGTTTTCGAAACAGTACCGCGATATCGAAACGAGCGATTGGGAACAGAAAAGCCTGAACCGGCTGATCGTGCGGCTCGTCTTCTGCCTCTACGCCGAAGACGCCGACCTGTTCGCCAAAGATCAGTTCCGCCGCTATCTGGCGCGGTTCGACGCGGCGCAGACGCGCGGCGCGCTGATCCGCCTCTTCGAGATTCTCGATAAGACCGACGGGGAGCGCGACCCCTATCTCGACCCGGAACTGGCGGCGTTCCCCTACGTCAACGGCGGACTCTTTACCGGCGAGATCGTTATTCCGCAGATCAACGACGAGATACGAGAACTTTTGCTCAGCGAGGCGAGCGCCGAGTTCGACTGGTCGGAAATCTCGCCGACGATCTTCGGCGCCGTCTTCGAAAGTACGCTCAATCCCGAAACGCGCCGCGGCGGCGGGATGCACTACACGTCGATCGAAAATATCCACAAGGTGATCGACCCGCTCTTTCTGGACGATCTGCGCGCGGAACTCGCCGAGATCAGGAAGATTCCGAAATCGAATCTCAAGAAGATTCAAAAGCGGGTGAGGGAATACCGCAATAAGCTTTCGAATCTGAAATTCCTCGACCCGGCGTCGGGGAGCGGGAACTTTCTGACCGAGACGTATCTTTCGCTCCGCCGCCTCGAAAACGAGGCGCTCGGAATCCTCGAAGAGACGGAATTCGCGCAGGCGCAGTTCCGGGACGGGTTTAAGTACGTTTCCATCTCGCAGTTTTACGGGATCGAGATCAACGATTTCGCCGTCGCCGTCGCGCAGACCGCGCTCTGGATCGCCGAAAGCCAGATGAACAAGGAGACCGAAAACGTCGTCCATTTCGATCTCGACTCGCTCCCGCTCAAATCGACGACGAATATCCGCGAAGGGAACGCCCTGCGGATCGACTGGAACGGCGTCGTCCCCGCCGGAGAGCTGGATTACATCATGGGGAATCCGCCGTTCGTCGGCGCGCGGATTATGTCGAAGGGGCAGAAAGACGATCTGTTCGACGTCTTCGGTAAAAAATGGAAGAACGCCGGGAATCTGGATTACGTCGCCTGCTGGTATAAAAAGGCCGCCGACTATATGGCGGGAACCGCGATCCGCGCGGCGCTCGTCTCGTCGAACAGCATCACGCAGGGGGAACAGCCGGCGATCCTCTGGAAGCCCCTTTTTCACGCGGGACTTCATATCGATTTTGCCTACAGAACGTTCCGGTGGAACAGCGAGTCGAAAGGGATGGCGCACGTCCATTGCGTGATCGTCGGGTTTAGCCTGTCGCCGAATTCGAAGCCGAAGGTGATCTATAGTTTAGCCACACACACACACACACACACACTCACAGCGCGCCGCGAATATCAATGCGTATCTGGTCGACGCGGTCGACGTGTTTGTGGAGAGCCGAAAGACACCGCTTTGCGATGTTGCCAGAATGGATTTCGGGAGCATGCCCAACGATGGAGGCTTTTTAAGCAGGTATACATACGAAACAAAAACCGAGATTGTGTCAAAATATCCGGAGACTGAAAAGTTCTTTCGGAGATTGCTGGGAGCTGAAGAGTTTATCAATAATATCGAAAGATGGTGTCTGTGGCTTCCCGACGCCTCGCCGTCTGAAATCAAAAAAATACCGCCGATTTACAGCGCCGTTGAAAATGTCAGGCAACTGCGATTGAACAGTCCGAGAAAAGCAACACAGGTTTTGGCGAGTTTTCCGCATCTGTTCGGAGAAATCAGACAACCGAGTTCTCGTTATCTGCTTGTTCCCAGGGTTTCGTCGGAACGGCGATGCTATATTCCGATTGGTTTTTTGAAGCCCGATATTATTTCAGGCGATTCCGTTTTACTAGTCCCCAACGCCACTCTCTACCATTTCGGCGTCTTAACCTCTTCGGTCCATATGGCGTGGACGCGCGTGGTCGCGGGACGGCTGGAAAGCCGATACCGCTATTCCGCCCAGATCGTCTACAACAACTTCCCCTGGCCGGAACCGTCGGAAGAGGAAAAACTGAAGATCGAAGAGACGGCGAAGGGGATTTTGGACGCGCGCGAAAAATATCCCGACAGCAGTTTCGCCGACCTCTACGACGAGGTGACGATGCCCCCCGATCTGCGCCGCGCGCACGAAGCAAACGACCGGGCGGTGATGAAAGCCTACGGATTCAAAACGTCGCTCGCCGAACCGGAGATCGTCGCCCGGCTGATGGAGCTTTATCGGGAGCTGACCGCCGATTCGCCGCGGGGATAGGGACGTTTTCTCTACTTTATGGTATAATCACGCCGTCGGCGGAGCGCCGATTTCAAAAGAATCTTTCCGTTTCAAGGCGCGATTGGCGTGAAAGACGCCCTGTCGGGAAAGTCGAAATGCCGGAATAAGGCGATCGCCGAAGCGTTTCAGTATATGAAAATCATCGAAGGGTGGGGGACCGGTCTGCCGCGCCTCTTCGCGCAATGCCGCGAGATGGGACTTCCGGAACCGAAATTCGAAGAGTTCGGCGACGGGGTTAAAGTGACGATTTACCGCGTTAAAATTCAAAAGCCGATGAGCATAGTGCCCCAATCGGCTACCCAATCTACCCAATCGACTACCCAATCTACCCAATCGGCCGTTCCGGAAAAAGCGAATGGACTGACGGAGATTGAGATGAGGATTGTCGAAGCGATGCGTGAAAATTGCAGAATTTCTCAAACGCGGTTGGCCGAGCTCCTTGAGGTCGATCGTAATATGGTGAAATACTATATCCGGTCGCTGAGCAAAAAAGGCGCGGTTGAACGTCAGGGAAACAATCGTTCCGGCCGATGGATCGTACTTCGATAGACGCGTCCAGAGAACAAGACGTTTATAGAAACCTTTCGTGCAATGAAAACGCAACGAAGAACTTGCCGATGATTCTTTAAAGTGGATTTGACACCAAAAACGGTGAAAATGACACCAAAACGGGCGAGTTTGGCACCAAAAACGGGGGGAATGACACTAGAAATGGGGAAAATGACACTAGAAACGGGGGTGATGACACGGTAAAAGTTTCGGAACGGTTGATTCTCGATCTTTTGAAGTCGGATGGAAAGATGACGCAGGATCGTCTTGCCGATCGGCTGGGAGTCTCGCCGAGTACGGTGAAACGGAAGATGGCGGAATTGCAAAACAAGGGATTGATCGAACGGGTCGGTTCAACCAAGAGCGGGTGTTGGAAGGTGAACGACCCTCGATAGCCGGGAGCCAAAACTTGCCGGACGGACCCCGAGCCGGGGTTGGCGATAATTCCCGTCGTCGTTTCGACGGGGGCCGACGGCGTCAGCTCGTTGGCTGCCGCGCGTTCGTACCCGGACGGC
>CADBQY010000018.1 GCA_902796885.1 uncultured Planctomycetota bacterium | reverse complement strand
GGGCCGAAGATTAAAACGGCGTGGTATGCGATCCAGTTCGGAAGACGTTCGGGAAGCTTTTCAGCGCGAACCGCTTCAAGGGTTTGAGCGACAAGCGCCGAAACGGCGTCGAGCTTCTCGGATTTGGGGCTTTTCAGGCCCTCGCTGAGCTGCGAATCGGAATATTTCGGTTTCGGGAACCCGCCGGTTCCCGCCCAATGGCCATCCCGGCACCCGCATAGCAGAAAGAGCGGGAGTAGAAATATCGCCAACCGTTTCATTCCGAACCCCCCTTCATTGAAATGACCGTGACCGGAAGCGTCAGAACAAACTCTTCTCCGTTCTGGATCTGTCCGTGAATTTCCAGATTAACTTCGTCCGCGGGATTCCAATCGGCGGGAAAGGTGATTTCCGCCGAGGGATTTTCCGTAAAATCGGACGAACGTATTACAGCGGAGACCGGCGCTTCGGCGGAGACCGCGTCGATCCTGAGCGGCCGGCCTGTTATGTGTTCCAAACGAACCGAATAGGTTTTTGCCGCATCGGACCGCATAAACGTGATTTGGGGGGGGATAACGGTAATCCTTTCCTCCGCCAGAGCGGAAAACCGGACCGTCTTTTCTTCAGTTTCGCCGGATTTCGCGTCTTCGGCGACGACCATGATTGTTCCCTCTAACCGGCCCAGCGCGCTTGCGGCGGTGTTAAACTGAAATGATTTCCGATCTTCGGAAATTTCAATGTTCACGTCCCCGTTTCCTGCCGGGGAAACCGTCTGCAAAAGTGCGGAACCGTTTTCCGAAAAGAGCTTGATTTCGGGGGAAACGAGAGACTGGCCGACCGGAACCTTCCCGAAATCGACATATTGAACGGAAAGGCGCGCGTTTTCCACAACAACGGAAGTGATCGATACCGGCAGAGAAAAATCGGGAATCTCGTCTGAGACAAATTCCAACGCAACGACCGATTTCGGGGTTAACGTCGCGGTTGAATAGCGTATTCGAATGAGAGCCGTTTTGTGCGGATCTACCGTGACGACCGGAGCTTCGATCTGGATTCCACGGGCGGCAATGTCTTCCGAAAGCCGAGGATGTAAGACCAGAGGAGTGTCGATACGGGATTCCACCGGAATTTCAATATCGTAAACGGTGTTGCGGCGAATTTTACCAAGCGGAATAACGGGCGAACCCCGGAACAGTACCGGCTGCGCGGGCAGTTCGCCGGGAATCGGTTCGCCTGAAACAGACGCTCCGCCGCGCGTAAGAAGAACCGTCTGGAACAGAGTAAAATTCGGCAGGGTCACGGTCGCGGAGCCGGAACCCTTTTCCAGCGGAAACGCGAAACGCGTCAGCGGATGAACCGCCGCCTGAGGCGTCCAATCCTCTCCGCAGGAGACGGTGAGCGCGACACCTTCACGCGGAGCGGCGATAAAAGGCGTGTCTTCACGAAAAGAGGCGCGGGAACACCAGCGGTTCAGAACCACCAGGAGAATGCTGTCGGGACCGCACTGAAGTGCGGAAGCCTTAATCCCCTCCTGATTGCAGGCAATCTTCAGCGGGACGGGCTGAGACACGCCTAAAAGCGGAGAAAGTGCGCGGAGCTCCTCTCGGATTCGAGCGGCCTCTTCGCGGCAGGACACGAGCCGTTCTTCCGCGCCGTGATCCGAAGGACTGATAAAAAGACCGTGACTGCCGGCCGCGACGGCGGCCCATGCCAGCCACTGCAGGTCACGGGAATCGGGCAGATAATCATTATCGTTCTGGATCGACGCCGCCCAGGGAGCGGTGAGCGCCCGGGAATTCTTCCGGAATCGCCCGAAGAAGGCTTCGACACCGTCTTCGTCTTCGGTTATCGAAGGATGTTCGATCGAAAAGAAATCGCAGCATGCCGCTCCCAGTCTTAACGCCGTAACCGGAATACCGGCCGACGGGCACGCATACGAGATAACCGGAGGTTCGGCCTGATCGACGGCCGAACAGCGTTTTATCAGCTCGGGGAGTTCCGGCCGCGGGCGAAGTCCGGCGCAATAAACCGCGGCGCCCCCTTCCAACCCCCAGCCGCCGGGCCGTCCGATTTCGAAAGGAACGCCATACTGAACGTCAAACGAAAACGACTGCGGGTCAAAATACCCCGCGCCCGGCGTTCTTTCGTTGCGCAACGGGGAGAGCCGTTTAAACCCAATTTCAAAATGATGCCGTTCCGATTTGGAATACCCCGGCATTCGGACGGTCAGCTGTCTGATATCGGCTTCGTAATGGTGCAGATCGGGAGGAAGCGGATCCTTCGGCAAAACGGAATCGGCGGTGACATCGCGCCCATCGACGGAAACGCTTTCAATGACGGCGGGACATTTCCGGTAATCCGCTTCGTTATAGAGATTCAGCTTCACGTCGTCCTTCTCGAATTCAATACTGACCGGCCGGATAACTTTTCCGTATTGCGTGATACTGGAAACAAAAGGCAAAAAGACTTTTGAACAGCTTCCGCAGACGTCCGGCCGATCATTGAACGAGACTCGGCAAAAAACGCGGTCCCCGAACTTAAACGGCGCCGAAGGTTCCAGTTCCAGGCAGAAGAAGCGTCTTCCGTCTTCACAGGGTATCGCCGAAAACCCCTTAATGTGCGCGGCTTGTCCGTTAATCGTTATTTCCCGAACGGAATCCGCGCTTATCGGCGCGTCGGCGTCTCTTTCGAGATAAAGGATGAACGACGATAAATCGGCCGACGGATAGAAACGTGTTTCCCATCTGTTGTTTTGGGAGCAGGTTATCGGGCATGTTGAATAACAGGTTTTCTTACCGATCGTGTATTCGACCGTTGCGTCGAGATTTTCGGAATTTCGCCGATCCGCATTCCAATCTTTAATCTGTTTGACGATACCGTATTCCCAAGCGCCGGGTTCGATGTCTCTATGGGTCATTTTTAACAGGTCGGCGGAAAGCGATTCGCCGGTTTGCCGGTCTTTTAGCCGGAAAGCGCGAAACGAAACCGGTTTATCTCCCTGATTATGAAGCGCGAAAAGCCGAAGGTTTTCCCCGCCGGTTATATCCGAAAGAAACTCAATCCGGAGACGGCTGTCCGGCCGAGGACGGCCGCAGCCGACCGCCGCAATAGCGAGGAAAAGACAGACGATGCAGAAAACGCAGACGGCCCGCCAGGTTTTCATCTTATTCCCCTTTTTCCAAAAGTTCCAGGCAAACGCCGTCAAGACAGCGAAGCGCGCAGGGAACCAGAAAGACGTTTGTCTGTTCGATCTCAAACTCGGAATAAAAATCAAGTCCCTCGGGCGGAGTATAAACGGTTTCGCCCTCTTTTAGGACCAACAACGCGACGTTTCGGTGATTCGGAAGAGTTTCGCGAACCAGAGCTTCACACTCGGCGCATCCCTGTTTGCCGACCACAACGATCCATTCTCCCTTTAAGAGGGGGGCGGCGTCGTTATCAAGATAAGAAAGAAGCGGGCAGAACTTTCCGATCCACTTTTCGGGTTCGAGCGTCACGGCCCGTGTTCCGTCGGCCGCGACGAGTTCGGTTCCGAGCAGATTTCGGTTATTCGTCTGAACTTTCGCCAGCGCGCCGAGAAGGAGAAAAGAGCAGAGAATCCAAAGGAGGATGCCCATAGCGGCGGAAAACCGCGGATAACGTTTTTTTCCGGATCGGACGGGTTTGCACAGGAAAAAAAGGAAAATAATGAGGATGTCCAAAAACAGCGTAAAACCGCGGGGAAGACGGGCGGTTCCGAAGCAGTTGCAGTCTTCGGAAAGGGCGAACTTATACGCGCTTACCGCCGCCAGCAGCGAAAACAGCAAAATGAATCCCGGCCGTGTTATGCGCGGTTCCGGGTCGGCGAGAAGCCAGGCAAAGCATGTGATTTCAAACAGAACCCAGCATATCCCGAACGGGCGCGAACCGAGAAAACCGGATTCGGCGACCGGAACCGTCAGCAGCATTTCCGCCTTCTTGTAAGACGCAAATAAAAGGATGAACGCTACGGCAATCCTTAAGAAAGGATACCCCCCCGAGAAAAGAGCCTGCGCTCTTTTGTACCGTTCGGCTAAGAAAGAGATGCACGGAGGGGTCATAAAACGCCTTTGAGATTGTCATAACAAAGAAACGGATATGGACAGAACGAAAGATGCTCTCACGGACTACCTCCGAAGATTAACGGTGTTCATTGGGGTATGTTGTTTTTTTGTTTCGTCTCCGCGACCGAAACCAGGCGACTCCGATCAAGATCAGAGCCAAAGGCGCGAAACAGACGGCAACATCGTCCAAAGCGCGGCGGATCGGAGAAATGCGGACAACCAGAGCGGCGCCGTCCCATTTGTCGGCGATCTCCCCGATCAGCTTTTTCTGATGGAGTTCCGGATAATCGATCAGATGAACGACCTGACCGTTTTCCTGGACATCGACGGCGCAGACCGCATGATCGATCTCTTCCCCGTTCTTCCGCAGCGCGAGGATCACCGCCGTTCTGTTGTCTTTGAGAAGGCGGCATAGATCGTTCGGAGAAATTTGAACCGACTTGCATTCGATTCCCGGATAGGATGAGAGGCCGCCGCAGAGATCGGTAAGGGGAAGCATCTTATCCTTAACCCAATGACAGCGGGTTGCGATTTCGGGAAGATCGGTCGCAACGCCTAGCGATTCCAAAGCGACGAGCCCCGCAATAGGACCGCAGGCGAGCCGGTATTCCTCGTCGGGAATGACCGGTACACCGTCCTGTGAAAGGAGAGGGGCGCATAAAAGAATCATTAGGAACGACGTCAAGACTTTGTTCATTCGGTATTCTCCTTTAACAGCCTCCGTTTGCGCCATT
>CADBQY010000017.1 GCA_902796885.1 uncultured Planctomycetota bacterium | reverse complement strand
TGGGGAAAGACCTCAACGTTTTGGGGGAAATTCTTGTCTCTCTGGCAAAGCAGAATTTCTATGACGCCAACCCTAATGTAAAAAGTGTTCCGCGCGATTTTAACAGGATCGAGGTAGGAATCGCCGATATTGGTCAGGGAAGTGTCATTTTTGACCTTGTCTTGATTACCGGGTCTTTGCTTCCTGCCGTCTATACGGATTATTTTAATGCAGCCAAAACGACATTTACCGACACGGTCAGGGCTGTTGCCGAAGACAGGACCCCCAATGTCCCCCAACGATTTTTACAGAAAATTTTACGTTTCGGGGGCAGCCTCAAACAGGGTGAGCGCTTTTTGTTCCCGGTCGATGACTCCGAGACGCCGGAGTATGTCGAATACGACAGCGTTGTCCGGCAAAAGATGATCGCTGCGTCAAAAGTCGAGGTTTATGAGGATGCCTACGTCTTGCGCGGAGAGGTTGTCGGAACCACAAGAGACAAAGGTCTTTTTACGCTGAAAACAGCTTCCGGGGAATCCTATAGCATCCGCATCAACGATTCTATTTCGGAAACAGTTGATAAAGCGGAAAGTGGTTTCGGCTGGGGCGGCTCTCCGTTCCGGCCAAAAGCGCTCGTCATGATAACGGGTGAAGGGACATTCAGACCGGACGGAACGCTAAAATCAGTAAACACGGTTGATTCGATGGATCCTATTGATCCTCTTGACCCGACTGTCCGCCTGGATGAATTACGAAATCTTAAAGACGGCTGGCTGGAAGGACACGGCAAAGCCCCCTCTTCTGACGGCCTGGACTGGCTGGCGGAGTTTTTCCAGGACAGTTACCCCGCCGATTTGCCGCTTCCGTATCTGTATCCTATGGAGGACGGCGGCATTTCTGCAGAATGGGAAGTCGGCGACAAGGAAATCGATGTCGAGATCGACCTCGACAACCGTCGCGGCACCGGAATATTTTACAAAGATGCGGATGAAGAATTTGCGGTCAGCTTCAAGGATGAAGCTTCAGTAAAAGAGCTGCTGGATCGCATTCGTTCTCTCAAAGGGGGTGACGTCAATGAATGATTCAACCCTTTTGCTCAGACAGATCAGTCCAGGCCACATCGAAGGAGGGAGAGTGACAAGCCAGGCGTTCAAGCCTATGCCCAAAGACAAAAGACGCCTCTCGTGTTATGACGGCGACCGGATGTCCGCCAAACAGGCTTTTAATCACTTCATCGAGAGAAACTGTAAATCGGTCGGCGTCATGGCGGTATCGGCCGGTGAGTGCAAAGAGCTGGCGTTACCAGTAGACGCAGACGGGTTCCAGTTCCCCGAACATGTGTCAGTGGTCTTCCCAGAAGAACTCTCCGAAAGTCAGGTCGCCAAAAAGGCCCGGTCTCTCAAGAAACTGGCCATCGCCCGTGACTGGATGTATCAGGTTCAGCCGGAATGACATTTGCCCATACGACGCGCCGAAAAGTTTGGAAGATTTCGGCCTTGACGGGGGACGACCTTCCGGTCGAGCTGATGGTCTGCGACCACCGGTTCACCGCCGGTGAAATCGTCGCCCTCTGCCGGGATGTCGGCTTGAACGTTTTGGATATTCCGTATGTCCGGGCCGGGAATTGGGAGACCAAGCTCGCCCCGGACGACGATCACGCGAAGGAGATCCTTCTGCTGTGCGAACGGACGCGGGAACACCTCGCGCTGCTGCCTCATTCCGTGGAGTGGGAGAATGAGAACGACGGCGGCGTTTACGATTTTGATCTATGGAAGAGACCGAAAGTGAACACTCTGACAGTAACAGGGGGGAGGTCAGCCGATGAAACGTGACATGGACCTGATTAAGGCGATTCTGCTTGAGTCGGAAAAGGCGTGCCGGCCCGGCGCGTATTATCAGCCGGAAGCCTATTCCTTTCGAGACCTTCAAGCCGACGAGGAGACGTTGCAGGAGCACTGCCGGCTCATCGCCGAACGCGGACTGGCCAACGGCACGCTGACACGTGAAGGCTGGCGGTTCAGTTCCTTAACCTGGGACGGGCACGATTTCCTCGACAATGCCAGAAACGATTCGGTCTGGCGGGCGGCGAAAGATGCCGCTGGCCGTTTTTCGTTCGGCGTCTTCACCGCAACCCTTACCGAGGCCGCCAAAGCCGCCGCGCTCAAAGCGCTCGAAAAGGTGTTCTAAACGGACTGGGGAATTTATGAAACGTGATATGGATCTGATTAAGGCGATCCTGCTCGACCTCGAAAAGCACTGCAACGGGACATTTTACTACGCGCCCACCAAAGAAAGTGTCCCCTACGACTATGACGGCGATGATGAGGACTTCCGCCAGCACTGCCGGCTCGTCGCGCAGCACGGGTTGGCCAAAGCGACCGAGACGCGCGGGGGGATCAGCTTTTTGGCGCTGACCTGGGACGGACACGATTTCCTCGACAATTCGCGGGAATCAAAGGTCTGGAACGCCGCGAAAAAGGCTGCCGGCACATTTTCTTTCGGGATATTCATGAAAGTCCTGGTGGAGACCGCCACCCGCTACGCCATGAGCCGGATCGAAACCCTTTGATAAGCCCCCTTGTCAGGGCTAAGCCTCTCGGATCAGCCGGCAGAGGAACTCCGTTTGAGTCACGCCGGCCCGTTCGGCCTTTTCGGCCAGCATCGACTTGATTTCGTCCGGAACGTAGTAGCAGAGGGTCGCGGCGTTTTTCCGCCCGTTCTCATACTTCTTCGAGCCGCGCGGGCGTCCCGCTCCCGGACGCGCTCCGCCCCGGCGGGTGAGTTTGACAACTTCCTCCAGCTGTTCGCGGTTTCGACGGTCGCGGTCTGCCTGCAGCGCATTCTCGACCTCTTTGGGAAACGGACTATTGCTCATCTCTGACCTCTTCTATTTCGTATCTCCGCAGAATTTCCGAGACCATCGCCTGTTTGATCCCGGCCATTAGATTGATGCAGCCGGCGATCCCCAACTTAACTTCCGGGGGTGCGTTGTGTTTCATTTGCCCTGCTTTGTGAATCGCGTCGAGAACCTCATTCCCGCCGGGCAGTTCCGCGCGGATTGCCGCGTTGATCACGAGCGGCGCCTTCTTGTCGCCGTAGACGGCGCGCAAATCTCTCATTGACATAGGAAGAAAAGCGCCCCTTGCGGGGCGCTCCTTTCGTTTGGTTAGAGGTAGGTATGCAGTATACATCAAAAAGAATAAGTGTCAAGGCAAATAAACTAAAAAAGAGATTTTACTGAAAAATTTTTCAGAGGTTTGAGATAGGATTTCGATAAGGAACGCTTATAGCTTTCCGGTGTTCCGCGGCTGATTGATCGCCCGAACCCCAACAGAAAATCTTATCGAGATCGGGCTTGTAAAAATTTATAAATTATATAAAATCGCGTTTATCTGTGTTAAAAACCGTTGTTTTAGTGTAAATAACGGTAAATTTCTTTAACCCCGAAAAACGCCGAAACCCCTTAAAAACAAGGCTCAAACCGTCCTTGCTACATGCGTCTGGCTCGCCTACGGAACCGAAGGTTATCCGTTCGAATCGGATTGGGTGTATAACGTCCAGATGTCTTGTTTTCAAGGGTCTGGACGTTTTTTATGTACTTGTTAACCGGTGTTCCAAACAACTAAAATATGCGTTAGCTCCTATTTTAGAAAAAACGGTACCATGAAACGCCCGCCGAAACTCTGCCGCCACGAGATTTGCGGTTTCACCTGTATCCGAAAGAAACTGCACGTCCACGGCAATCTTTCCGATTTCTCTGCGGAGCGCACTTCCGCCCGCCACCGCGTCAATCGGCCTAATCCGCAAAAATTTCCTCGGTACATTTCGTTTCTGAACGACGAGGCGTTACCGCCAGCCCGGCTACTGGAAGTTAAAATTCCCCGTAAGTGTCGATCTGTGGCAATTCCGGATGGCTTTTCAGGAAAAGGAGAGCCTCTGCGCTCCTTTCACCGTTTCCGACGGGCGCGTCGGTCGACCAGATGCGATCGTTCGGCTCTTCCGACAGGGTTCCTGAAACAAGCGCCATCCCGATGTCAGAGATCAGACTTTCGGTCAGTTCCGGATCTTCGGCGAGAATCGAAAGCCTCGGCGCTAATTTTAATTCCGGCCTGCCGATATCGTTCAGATACCTTTTCCCGGTTTGCAAATCCTCAAGCGGTTGGTTCAGATCAACCCGCAAGAGCGGCGTCATTCCCTTTTTCACGGCCAGCGCCGAAAGTGCGCGTAAACTCTTCACCGTACCCCAATAGTTCTCCTCAAACGACGAGTTGTTATCGGGCGTCCTGTTCGTCGCAAAAAGAACCGTCTGCGCCCCCAAAAGAACGCTCTTTTCGATCACATTCTCCATCGTCGCCATCGACCGGTCGTACTCCTCCTGGTCGTTATTCAAAAGCCGCAGGTCGGGAAACAAGTTGATTCCGCTCGAAAAATCAACAGCGATCCGAACTCCGCGCCTTCCGAGCCATCCCGCTTCCGCGGTCAGTTCATCTTCGCACCGGGCGTTAATATATCGCCAGTCCAGCGTAATTCCGTCGTAATGTTCCCAGAAGGTCGGGCGCGCTAAAATCTCCTCTTTCGCCATCGCCGGGTTGCGGAGTTCCAGAAATCTTCCTTTCGGCGCGGCAGGAATTTCAAGATCGGCGATCGGCGTGGTATTCTCCTCCTCAAGAGTCACTTCAAAGATTCGAACGTCGGCTCCGGCAATGGTCGTCTCGGAATGCAAGCCCAGTTTGCTCCCTTCGAACCCCTTCGGCAAAAAACCGGGCTCGTCCCGTTCGTCCGTTGTGATCGTCAATTCTCTTACCGACGCAATCTTCCCGATCCGAGATCGGATCTCAAACGGTTTTTCGCTAAGTCCGTTGTTGAAAACTCCGACAGTCCAAATCCCATTCCCTTTTCGGCAGACGATGCTTCCGAGCCCTTCTCCCACATCAAACAGAACAGTCTTCTCAAGCTCATTGCGGTAAATCTTTTCGGCCGAAAGCAGAAGCGGATACGGGTTCGGCAGCGGTACGTCGTAGTCGTATTTAATCTTCCCCGAAACCGCCCGATCCGAAACGACACCGAAAGGCGACGCCAGAACCACGGCCGAACCTTTCCCCCAATCGAATTCAAATGCCGAGGCCGTCCCGCCGCATTCGGCAAGAACCCGCGCGTTTTCCGGCATGTCGGCGGTGATCAGTTCAAAGGTGTACGGCTCGATGATTTCCGTTCCGTCATGAAACCGGACCGTCGCTCCTGCGTCGAACCGTTTCTTTCCCGTCGCTCTCAGCCCAAAGATCCCGTCGAGCGCCTCTAGGTTTCCCGCTGTCAGAACAAGACGACCGCCGTTTTCAACATATGCGGTTAGTTTTTCGGTTAATTCTCCGTTCTTTTCGGTTCGCCCACCGTCCTTATTCCGGCGGGGATCTCCCCCTGTCAGGCGGTCGGCGATCAAAACAAGCGGATATCGGTTCAAAAGCCAGAGCGGAGCGTCCGAGAGGAGAGAATCGGTACCGTCTCCATATGGAGTCGGGGTAAGATAGCCGGTCTCGTCATGATAGTACGATGAAAGTTCATATCCGGGATAGATCAGATCCAGCAGATTGTGATTCAGATAGTCGCCCGCATCGTACGGCATATTCCCCCAAACAAGATAGACGTCCGAAGTATAGCAGCATTGCGGAAACGACCAGCCGCAGAAAAAGTCTGAAAGAAGTGCGACCGAAGTAATCATCGTGCCGGGATCTCCGTTCGTTTTCACCCACCGCGCGGCGTCCCGCTGAATCTTCCCGATCGGAGTCAGTTTCCCGTCGCAAAACCACTCATTCTCAAACCCGACCGCGGCGGAATTGTAGAGGATATGCGAGTACATCAGTCTTTTAAGCAGATTCAGACTTGTTCCGTCCTCGATCTGGTCCGGGTACGACTTAAACCCCCACCGGTTATAAATTGAGGCGTTCCCGAACCACAAAACCCCGTATTCTTTCCCCGCCCCGCGGATCCAAGAATAGTAAACCTGGCTGTTCGGAAGTTGTTGCGCTGTTTCCGCGCCAATCAGGGTGTAAAGTCCTTCTTTGAGAAAATAATGTCCGAAGTTCAGCGAAACCAGGGTCGCAAGCTTGTTTCCCAAATCGTTTCCCAACCTCTCAAAATGACGCTGAAAATTCAGATACTGGTCGAACCGGCAACGCGTCACCGGAGTCATTTGCGAAGCGTAGAGTCTCACGTACCGTCCGTCCTGCTCCCCGTTGTCCATTCCGAGCCAATGATCTCCCAGTACTGATTCCAAAATATCAAACTTTGCCTGACCCGGCCGATTCTGAATCCAATCACCCGCGCCGAACGGTCCGCATCCCGGCACATATCCCCAGAAATCGAATAAAAACAGCCCTCTCCCTTTCACCCACCGGGCAAGCTCATCTAGATTCTCGATCTGAATCCCCGACTGGTGCGGCCACAAAATTGTTCCCAGCTCCGCGTCTGCAAACGGTTTATAGGTTTCGTCAAAGTTCACACCGAATCTCTTCCCTGTCTTTGGATCGGTCACGATCTCGATCCCGCGGCAGCAGATGAATTTGGTTTCGTTCCCAAATACCGACCAATCGGGAGGCGTTACGGCATACCGCTCGCGATCCGGGTGATTCGCCGGATCGAACCGCTCCACATAAATTCGTTTCGCCGGTTCGGCGGCAAAAAGAAACGAGGCGGAAAGAAAAACCAAAAAGAGCAGGACTCGCGTACTGTTCATAAATCTCTCACATTGATAGTTTTGTCGGTAGGTTTGTTCGTAAAAATCGGTCGTTCCGTCGGGAAACCGTATATTGTAAACGCCCACCCTTTCGATTTCAACACTTCTCGCGACTTGGATTGAAAATGCACCCGATCCATTAAGCCGAAACAGTTGCGGCAAACGGGGAAAACTCTTCAGAAGCGGTCTGTTCGCAATCCGTATCAACGACACAAATCGTTCCGAAAACGACAATTTGCGCGGCGGCGGAAGACACGGGAGTATCAACAGAAAAAGGTTCAACGGAACGACGCGCCAGACGGCTCGGCCGACGCCTTGAGTCCAGGGACTGCCATGACGGTTCGAACTTGGGACTCGTTCGTGCACGCCAGTTTGAAACAGGATGTGATCAGTATGAACGGGGCGAGAAGCAGCATCAGAAGGACGATTCCCTTGATGCTTTCCTCGGAATACTGAGGGCCTTTGGAGGTGTAGTCATGAGAGTGATCTTGGGGCTTTTCTCAGTCTCCGAAATAAAAGGACATAGAACGCAACGCCCGGTCAGCCGCCAACGAGCGGCTTGGCCAGGCCGGAACGTCGACGGAAATAATCGCCAGTTGAGGCTCCAGAACGGTCTTTGAATAAGTATAGTCTACAGAAGAAGGGTAAACAAGGATAAAGATAGCGGATTTTTCCGGAGTCAGCAAAGCCGGCAAAGCGTTGATCACGATCTCGGTCAACGACGAGGCGACCGCGGGTCAAAAAGACGTTTTTCAGAAAGTACCGTACGATGACACCATGTCGCGATCCGTTCAATCCGGATGAACTTCCTTTACCGAAACCGCCAAGGAATTCCGTACGGCCAAACACTGCAGCGAGTAACCAATGAAAAGGGCCACGACCGCCGCTACTGAATCACGGCCGATAAAGAAATCCTAAAAACCGATATCTGAAAGACGCCCAAGGTTTCGGCCAGTACAAAAAGTCTCCCGTTCCCAACAAAGGGGAAAGAGAAAAGCAATTCCCTTTCCCCTTTGTTAACTGACTCGAAACCGAAAGATTCAGCCCTTCTCGCGTTTGAGCGCCGCACGTACCGAACCTTTCGGATCGGCAATCAAAAGCCTGACGAGCCAAATGATTAGCGCCAGAGCGACGACCGAAAGACCCAGGTAGGTGTCGTTGATCATATCGCTCAGCGCGGGGGTAAAATATTCCGCTTTCAATTCGGCATATTCGAAGATCGCGTCGACAAACCACATGATCGAGGCGCCCCAGAAAAGAAAACAGAGAACCCCAAGTCTCATACTGTCGTCTTTACGGTTATACCAGAGAACGGTGGTAATGATCGCGGCAAACAACGTTATCAGCAGTGTCACGGGCGACTCCTTAGTTCACTGGGTTCTGAAGGTCGTTCGGCGCGGGACGTTTGGCAATGACATCGGCCACTTTGCACATCACCAGCCAGACGACGGTGATCAGCGCGGCCATCGTCACGCCGACCGTTGCCATTTCACGAAGCATTTCGGTCGTTTCGCCCGGATCGGACATCGCCGTCAGAAAGGGGAACCACGGAACAATCTCGCCGTGCCAAAGGTGTTCAAAGGCCAGAAGGACACACCCACCCCAAAGCATCCGGGTGAGCCACTTGATCTTCTGACGGAAAGGAACCACCGCTAAATTCTCGGAAACCGAGGTTTCCGAAGTCGAAGTTGCGATTTCCTTTTTGCGCATACATTTGTCAACTGCGGAAACAACAACCGCTTCAACGGCCGGAACAACAAAACACGCCATCGTCTACCTCCTCGCAAAAAAGGCGCTCTACTCCCCTCATGAGAGAATAGCATACCTTCGAAGTATATATGAAACAACCAATATTTCGCTGAAAAACGCGTTTCTGGGCGGCTCGTTCCAATGAATTCCGCCCGGAACATATAGAGAGTATAAACTATTCTGTGAAACATTCAAGAGTTTTTCGGATACGCCATAACGCTCTCATTGAGTCGGCAGGTCGCCCACCCGATTTCCGGCGGTAAAAGGATCATCGAGATTGAACGGAACCAAATATCGTTCGGCCAGACCATGGGTCATCGCCGGGGCATGACGGGCGATCACGTCCAGCTCGCTCCGGTGGTCACGTTCGCCGTGCGGAATCCGCTCAAACTGAGTTCTCGTCGGTAACGGTCAGTTGGTTACGCCTTGATTGTCGCTGAGCCCGCCTTTATGAATCGATCACCAAAACATTCAAATTTCGTCTCTCTTTTCCGAGTTCCGTTCTAATCCAAATCTATTGTCAGGAAAATACCGATACATGCCAGTCCCAATCCGAGCCAGACGAAGATATTGGTCGGCTCATGCAAAACAAATCGGCCGAGCAGAGTTAGAAGTACGAGTTGCGAGACGGCGATCATCGTCACTTTTGCTGCGCTGGCATACCTTAGCCCCAGGTTGAGAAGTAAAAAGCCGGCGGTCACGCCTACCCCCGAAACGAGAACCAGTACCCAGCAATTCGCCGGAATCGCGGCAAAAGCCTTTCCCCCTTCTTTGGCAAGGAAGAATCCGCCTCCCGTTACCGCGCCGACAAGGCAAATCAAGAACAACGAAAGGGAAAGAGGAACCGCAGAGTCGGCGTTTACGCTCTCCTTCTTCGATATCTTACGCATGATCAAATAGAAAAGTGTATGCCCCAAACCGGTCAGGAGCGCCAGCGCGATTCCCCAACCGATATGGGTGGTCAGAAAAGAGTCTTCAAGAAGCGGTTCCATTCCGGTGTGGCTGAAAGCGACCGAGATAATCGCGACGCTCAAGACGACAAAAGCTGCGATTTTTTTGAACGACACTCTCTCGCGAAGCAAAATCGCTCCGAGAAGGAGCGTTTCGAGGATCGTTGAAATCTGAATCAGCGGATTCGCCAGAACAAGGCCTAAGACGGCATAAGACCATATTCGCAGTCGAGCGCCGAGAAACTCGCAGAAGAATCCGGCGAGGAGAAGGGCCGCGATCACTTTCAAGGAAGGCCAAACGAACTTTCGGCGAATCGTCAAAAACAGAACGACCGGAAGCGCAATCAAAACGCCGACCGATTCCCTAACGCAGAGAATCCAGTCCGGGTTAACCCGCTCCGCCAGACACCGTACCAGAAAGAAGGTCAGAGTGTAACAAAGGCTCGAACCGAGACAGTAATAGAAGCCGCGCCGCCGCAAAGACATGGATGCGGAATCGGTGTTTGAAAGTTTGGTCTCGTCGATCTGAATGTCAGATATCGGTTCAACGGTCATCGGCGGAAACGTCCTGTCGGTCGATATAAAT
>CADBQY010000016.1 GCA_902796885.1 uncultured Planctomycetota bacterium | reverse complement strand
TATACCAGGTTTCGCGGGGAACGCAAAAGACGACGCCGCGCCGATCCGAAGACGGGCGCGCTTGATACTCCGCGGGGAAAGTGTATAATAGAGATGGCTCTTTCGATTGAGCGCGAGAGCCGTTCTCCGCGCGGCGGCGGCCGGTCGGCCGAGCCGTTTCGCGGCGTTTCGTTTCCTCTGAACCTGGTCGGCGCGTGATGGCAAAGAATGAAGGCTCGTATCGGTTCCCGACGGTCCGCTATGTCAAGCGGCTGCGGATGTCGCTTGAGCTTCCCGGCGTGGACGAGACCGAGAAGAAGATTCCCGCGCTCCCCGAAGGGTTCGTCTGGCTTCCCTGGCACCCCTGTCTGACCGACACGCACGGCGAGGTCAAGTTCCTGGCGTTTCACCGCTCGTTCGACGCCGACGTCTTTCCGACGTTTCGTTCGCGCCAGGCGTGTATCGCGCTGATGCGGTCGATCGCCGCGCACAGCGGCTTCGTTCCCGAGGCAACCTGGATGATCGCCCGCCGTCTGCCCGGCTCGGATTTGCCGGCGCCGGTCAACGAACGGAACGAGTACGAGCTGCGTTCGCGTAAACCGGAGACGGAACCCCTCGACTATATCGCCACGATTCAGGGGATTCGGACTTCGCCGGGACTCGCCGGGATCCAGAACGTGGCGGTTCGGCCCGAATTTCGCGGCCGCGGGCTCGGACGCGCCCTTTTGATGAAAGCGCTCGACGGGTTCCGGCGCGCCGGAATCCGCAAGGTGACCTTAGAGGCGACCAGCGGAAACGTGCCGGCGATCCGCCTCTACGAGACGAGCGGGTTCCGGCTCTATCAGACCCTCTATAAGGAAGTTTACGCTTCCTGATTTTGATAACCGACTGTATGACCGAAAAGCTGAAAACAGAGATTCTTGACAACGGACTTGTCCTTTTAACCGAGTCGATTCCCGAAAGCGAAGCGGCTTCTTATGTTTTGCGCGTCCCGCACGGCACGATCGACGATCCCGAAGACCGGCAGGGGCTGGCGGGGATGATCGTCGAGATGATCGTCCGCGGCGCGGGAAAGTACGACAACCGGGAGCTGGTCTATGCGTTCGAGAATCTCGGAATCGACGCTTCCGAATCGGTCTATCAGAGCGCCACGTCGTTCGGCGCGGCGATGCTCGCCGACCGGCTCGACGATTCGCTGGCGCTGACCGCCGATATTCTCCGCCGCCCGTGGTTTCCGGAAGAGGAGCTCGAACCGGCGCGGCAGGTTCTGGCGCAGGAACTGGCCGGACTCGAAGACGAGCCGAGCCGGCTTCTGATGCTCCGGCTCGGGCGGAATTTCTTTCCCGCTCCCTGGGGCCGACCGTCGTACGGGAACGCCGAGGGACTGGCGGCGGTCACGCTCGACGACGTTCGCGAGACGTATCGCCGGCGGTACACGTTAAACGGCGCGGTGCTGAGCGTGGCGGGGAAGATCGACCCGGATCATGTGGCGCGCAGCGCCGAGAAACTCTTCGGCGACTGGACGGGACCGAAACGCGTCCTTCCCGCCGAGACTCCCGCGACGACCCTTCGGGAGCATATTCCGTTCGAGTCGGCGCAGACGCACATCGGTCTGGCGTGGCCGATGGTCACGGTCGATCACGACGACTTCCTTCCGCTGCGCTGCGCGCTCGGCGCGCTGAGCGGCGGAATGAGCTGCCGGCTTTTCGACGAAGTGCGCGAAAAGCGCGGCCTCTGCTATTCGGTCAGCGCTTCGTATACCGGGAGTAAATACCACGGCGGGGCGATGTGCTACTGCGGCTCGAGCAACGAAACCGCTCAGCAGGCGCTGGACGTGATCGTCGAACAGCTGAATCGCGTCTCGCGCGAAGGGATCACGCAGACCGAACTCGACCGGTGCAAGATCCGCCTCAAATCGACTCTGGTGATGTCGCAGGAATCGACCGCGGTCCACGCCGGGCAGATGGCCTCGGACTTCGAACTTTTCGGCCGCGTTCGGACGATGGACGAGATTCTGGCGCGGATCGACGCGCTCCGGCTCGAGACGGTGAACGAGAAGATCGCCGCTCGGCCGATCGGGCCGTTTCGCCTGGCGACGCTCGGGCCGAAAGAGCTTGAAATCGACCCGGCGCTTTTAGGGTGACTCTTTTGATTCTCCGATAAGAAAACGAACCGGCGCGGTCAGAACGCGCCGGTCAGACGCGCGAAGATCGCCGCGTCGAGCGCCAGACCGAGCGCGGCGTGCTGGACCCAGCCCGGCAGGAGCGACTTGGTGCGGAGCGCCAGGCATCCCCAGAAGATCGAGCCTCCCAGAGAGCCGAGCGTCTCGCTCAGGGGATGCCCGATGTGCAGCAGCGCGGCGGCGAGCGCCTGAACGAGGATCGCCGCAAAGAGTCCGAACTTCGGTTCGAGTCCTTTCAGAAGGAAGCCGCGGAACATAAATTCCCAGCCGACGTAGTACGTGACCGCGTAGACGAGCAGATGAAGCCGGAAGAGGGATACCGGCGCGCGGATCGCCAGGGGGTTGAACGGATAGACAAACGCGTAACTTGCGCCCGTTCCCCAGTACCCCAGGGCGAGCATCAGCGGCGTGAAGATCAGAATCGACCGGAGTGTGTAGCGGTTGCCGAACCGCAGACCGTAGTCGGCGAGCTTTTCGCGGAATCCCCATTTGACGATCGCCATCGGGATCAGCCCCATCAGAACGAGCGCGGCGAAACATTTCAGTTCTCCGGTCAGGAAGAGGGGAAGGGGAATCGGCTCGTCGGCGGCCAGGAGTTCGGCGCCGCGGCCGACCGCCCGCGCGTAGGAAGAAATCTCGATCTGACCGACCCCCGCCGTCGTCGCGGAGGGGAGAGGGAGGGACGGAATATACTTCCAGAGGATGATCGCCAGGGCGGCGTAAAGGAGGATCACCGTCGTTTTGAGCTCTTCTTTTCCGAAGAAACGCAAAGCGTCGGCCGGACCGAGGAGCTTTTCTTCCCGGCCGGAATCGGCGTCGTTCGATAAATGCCCGTCCACGGGAAACTCCTTTCGGTTCGGGGGAGATTGCGGGCGCGCAAAGAGCGCCCCATAAAAAACGGATCGACGCCGAAAGCGCCGATCCGCCGTTTGTGGACCCCCATGCGAAACGCACGTCCGCCAGATGGGGCGCCCGCAGACCGCGGGGCGAGAAGCTCACCCCGCGCCGTGCGGCGGACTCGCGGTTTTACGCGGATCAGTTCGTCTTGATCTTCGCCAGTTCGGAGTAATATTCGTACCGCTTGTAGATGTCTTCCTGAGCTTTCGCCTCGAAGGTGGCGGCGGCTTCGGGATTGATCCGCTTAAGCTGCTTGAAGCGGTTCTGCTTGGCTTCGAAGTCTTTCAGGAGCCCTTCCGGCGCCTTGCTGGCCAGGACGAACGGCTTTTCGAGACGCGGGTCGTACGACCAGAGCGGCCAGTAACCGCACTTGACGGCTTCTTTCTGGAGCTCCATCCCGGCTTTCATGTCGATCCCCTGCGCGATGCAGTGCGAGTAGGCGATGATCAGCGACGGGCCGTGATACGACTCGGCGGCGATGAGGGTCTTGATCGCGTGGAGCGGATTGGCGCCGAGCGAGATCTGACCGACGAACGCGGTGCCGTAGGAGACGGCCATCATGCCGAGGTCTTTCTTGCCCATCGGTTTCCCGCCGGCGGCGAACTTGGCGACCGCGCCGAGCGGGGTGGCCTTCGAGGCCTGACCGCCGGTGTTCGAGTAGACTTCGGTGTCGAGAACCAGGATGTTGACGTCGCGGTTCGAGGCGACCACGTGGTCGAGCCCGCCGTAACCGATGTCGTAAGCCCAGCCGTCGCCGCCGATGATCCAGTTGCTGCGGCGGATCATGTATTCGGCGGAAGCCGCCAGGAGCTTCGATTTCTCGCAGCTGCAGTCGCACGCGGCGGCCTTTTCTTTGACTTCGGCCACCCACTTGCGCTGCTGGGCGATCTCTTCTTCGGTTTCCTGCTTGTTGTTGAGGATGTTTTCGACCAGTTCGGCGCCGAGCTTCTCTTTGGCGCCTTCGAGGATTTCCTTGACGAACTGCTTCTGCTGATCGACGCCCAGGCGCATCCCCATACCGAATTCGGCGGCGTCTTCGAAGAGGGAGTTCGCCCAGCAGGGACCGCAGCCGTCGGCATTGACGGTGTACGGCGTGCTCGGCAGGTTCCCGCCGTAGATCGACGAACAGCCGGTGGCGTTGGCGATCATCATGCGGTCGCCGAAGAGCTGGGTGATGAGCTTGACATAGGGAGTTTCGCCGCAGCCGGCGCAGGCACCCGAGAATTCAAAGAGAGGCAGCAGCAGCTGCGAGCCTTTGATCGTTCCGGGCTTGACCTTGGTGCGGTCGTAATCCGGAATCGTGAGGAAGTATTCCCAGTTCGCTTTTTCGGCTTGGAGATTGGCGATTTTGTCTTGCAGGTTGATCGCCTTTTTCCCCTCTTCGGCTTTGTTCTTGGCGGGGCAGACGTAGACGCACATGCCGCAGCCGGTGCAGTCTTCCGGAGCGACCTGGAGCGTGGCGAGCTGGCCTTTGAATTCGGCTTTCGCTTCGGCCGACTTGAACGTGGCCGGGGCGTCTTTGACGGCGTCGGCGTCGTAGACCTTCAGGCGGATCGCGGCGTGCGGGCAGACCAGCGAGCACTGACCGCACTGGATGCAGACGTCTTTGTCCCAGATCGGGATATCGATGGCGACGCTCCGCTTTTCATACTGGGTGGTGCCGGTCGGGAAGGTGCCGTCGGCGGCTTCGTTGAAGGCGCTGACCGGCAGGGCGTTGCCGCGGGCCGACATGATCTCGGCGAGGGTCTTCTTGACGAATTCCGGAGCCGACGGGTCGATCCCGTCGATGCGGTGGAACTTCGAGGTGACCGCGGCGGGAACTTTGACTTCCTGCAGAGCCGGCAGAGCCGAATCGACGGCGGCGTAGTTCTTCTGAACGACGTCTTCGCCCTTCTTGCTGTAGGCCTTCTTAATACCGTCTTTGATCCGCTGGATCGCTTCGTCCGGTTCCATGAAGTTGGCGAGCTTGAAGAAGCAGGTTTCCATGACGGTGTTGATGCGGCCGCCCATTCCCGCCGCCTTGGCGACCTTGACCGCGTCGATGACGTAGAACTTGAGTTTCTTTTCGATGATTTCCTGCTGCAGCTCGATCGGGAGGTAGTCCCAGACTTCGTCGGCGCCGTACGGGGCGTTCAGAAGGAAGGTGCCCCCTTCGACGATATTCGCCAGAAGGTCGACGCGTTCGGTGAAGACGAACTGATGGCAGGCGACGAAGTTCGCCTGGTGGATCAGGTAGGAACCCTTGATCGGACGGGGCGAAAGACGAAGGTGCGAAATGGTGACCGAGCCGGATTTCTTCGAGTCGTATTCGAAGTAGCCCTGGCAGTAGTTCGGGGTGTATTCGCCGACGATCTTCGAAGTC
>CADBQY010000015.1 GCA_902796885.1 uncultured Planctomycetota bacterium | reverse complement strand
GGAGTTCGCTCTTCATTTTGCGGAGGGTTTCCCGACGCTTGCGGCGGGCGTTGATTTCCTTTTTGCGTTCGCTGATAGACACCTGTTTGTCTCCTCTGATACGAAGTTGTATGTTGGGGTTTTGCCGAAACCGTGACGAAAGGAAAAAGGTCAGGCTCGGCGGTACCGTATTTGTCCTTTCGGGGAAACCGGGGAACAGACCTCCGGCACAATCCTTTTCCTATTTTAAAACCGCCGACATTATTGTCAATTCCCTCCCCGGAGGCGTTTTTTCTCCCCTTTTTTGCCGGGTGCGCGGGGGCTTATTATTTTCGTTCTTGAGATATAATGGGTGAAACGTCCCGTTCCTTTCGCCGCACTTCCCGTTCGAGGCGAGCGCGGCAGGCAAACATAGAGGTAAAACGAATGAATCGATCGGAACAAAACGGCGCGTGGGACGATTTTTCCCCGACCCGCTACCTTATCCCTTTCCACGCGAAGCGTCAGCCGCATTTCTTCACCGACGTGCTGATCATCGGCGGCGGCCTAGCGGGGGTCCGCGCGGCGCTGGCGGTTGATCCTTCCCTGCGGGTCCTGGTGATCTGTAAAGACGGTCTGACCAACTCGAACAGCGGAAAAGCGCAAGGGGGGATCGCCACGGTCTGGGATCTGGACGACGACAACTACAACCTTCATGTTCAAGATACGCTCGTCGCCGGGGGCGCACTCTGCGACGAGGCGATCGTCCGCTACATCGTCGAACACGGAACCGGCGAGGTCAAAAAACTGATCGAAAACGGCGCCCGATTCGATAAGAAACCGGACGGAACGCTCCTTCTCGGCCGGGAAGGGGGGCACAGCCGCTTCCGAATTCTTCATGCCGACGGAGACGCCACGGGGCAGGAAATTATGCGCGCGATGATCGAAACGGTTAAAAACCGTCCGAACGTCCGCGTCTGGGACGACACTTACACGCTCGACCTCCTGACCGCTGACGGCTTCTGCCGCGGCGCGGTCGTCCGATGGTCGAGCGGCGGCGAAACCGAGTTGATCTGGGCGAAACAGACGATCCTGGCGACCGGCGGTCTCGGTCAGCTCTACCGCGAGACGACCAATCCGGCGGTCGCCTGCGGCGACGGGGTGGCGATGGCTTATCGGGCCGGCGCGGCGGTTCGCGACATGGAATTTGTGCAGTTCCATCCCACCGTTCTTTACATCGCCGGGAGCGCCCGAAGCCTGATCACCGAGGCGATGCGCGGCGAAGGGGCCTACCTGGTCGACAAGGCCGGCAACCGTTTCATGAAAGATTACGACGAGCGGATGGAACTCGCCCCGCGCGATGTGGTCAGCCGTTCGATCGTCGATTTTATGATCAAAACAAACCAAGAGAATGTCTGGCTCGACCTCCGCCATAAAGACCCCGACTGGGTCTATCGCCGATTCCCCGGAATCGCCGCGACCTGTCGGCAGTTCGGAATCGATGTCGCCCGCGACCTGATCCCGGTTCGTCCCGGCGCGCACTACGCGATGGGCGGTGTCTTGATCGACGCCGAGGGGCGGACGACCTTAAAAGGTCTTTGGGCCGCCGGCGAGGTCTCGAGCAGCGGCCTTCACGGCGCGAATCGGCTCGCCTCGAATTCCCTATTGGAAGCGGTCGTCTTCGGCGAGACGGTCGGTCGGCTCGCCGGCGAGATCGCCTCACAGACGAGCGACGAATACCGCGCGCTTCCGATCCGCAACAACCCCCTTCCCGAACCGGAAGGAGAAGGTTCCGTCGATCTCGACGATATACGCAACGCGCTCAAGAGCGTGATGTGGCGCAAAGTCGGCGTCGTTCGGGACGAGACCGGCCTGACCGAAGCGCTTGCCAGCGTCAAACGCTGGTCGAAATATGTTCTCTCGCGCCAGTTCCGCACCCAGAAAGGGTGGGAACTCCAGAATATGCTCATCGTGGCGCGACTGATCATCGAAGGGGCGCTCCGCCGACGCGAGACGCGCGGCAGCCACAACCGGAGCGACTACCCCGAAACGCCCGACGAGGCGCGGCACACTCTCATCGAACGTCCGATGGGAGAAGGCGAAATACCGATGTAACACGTGCGCTTCGCGCACCGACCGATTTCTCAGAAAGCGAGTTTTTCATGTACAGCAAAGAGTCCCTGATGAACCTTGTGCGGGAAAAGTCCCTGAAGTTCGGCGATTTTATCCTCGCCTCCGGCAAGAAAGCCAAGTATTACCTCGACGGCAAGCAGGTGACGCTGGATGCCGCCGGAGCGTGCCTGGTCGGGGAGGGAATTTTGGAACTTCTCGAGGCCGATGAGATCTTTCCGGACGCGGTCGGGGGGATGTCGATCGGCGCCGATCCGATCACCGCCGCGGTGATTACCGTGGCCGGCATGAAAAACCGCCCGAACCTGAAAGGGTTTCTCGTCCGGAAAGAGAGTAAAGGGCACGGCACCAACAAGTTCATCGAAGGGCCGGTCAAGGCGGGGGACCGCGTGGTCGTCGTCGAAGACGTCGTGACGACCGGCGGCTCGTCGCTCAAAGCGATTGAACGGATCGAAGAGGCCGGAATGGTCGTCGCCGGCGTGGTGGCGGTGATCGATCGGATGGAAGGGGGACGCGAAGCGTTCGCGGCCCGCGGGATTCCGCTCCGTTCCCTGCTGACCATCGAGGATTTCGGAATCACGCCCCCCAAAGACTAAAGTCTGAATGCCGAACACATCGAATCCGGAATTTCTCGGCGAGCGGCCCGTTGGTTCGCTTCTGTGGGAGTTTTCGTTCCCGTCGATCGTCGCCTCGCTGGTCAGCGCGTCGTATAACATCGTCGCGCGTATTTTTGTCGGTCAGAAAATCGGCGCGTTGGGGATCGCCGCGCTCCACGTTTCGTTCCCCTTTATGCTCATCGCGCTGGCGTTCGCCATGATGATCGGTACCGGCGCCTCGACGCTCATTTCCATCGAATTGGGAAAAAAGGATAACGCGAAGGCCGAAGAGATTCTCGGCCAGGCCCTCGTGATGTTCCTGGCGGTCTCGGCCCTCTTTGTGGTTTTCGGTCTTCTCTTTCTCGAGCCGATGCTCAAACTGTTCGGGGCGTCGAAAGAAGTGCTTCCGCTGGCGAAATCGTATCTCTCGATCATCATCTGGGGCGTCGTCTTTCAGGAGATCGCCTACGGGGTGAACAATTTCATCCGGATCGAAGGAAAACCGAAGATCGCGATGATTACGATGATCCTTTCGGCGGTTCTCAACGGAATCCTCGATTACGTTTTCCTTTTCGTTTTCGAAACCGGGATTTGGGGCGCGGCGGTCTCGAACCTGATCGCCCTGATGACGACGAGTTTCTGGGTCTGCGGGTATTACTTTTCGGGACGGACCGTTCTCCGTTGGCGGCGGCGTTTTCTCAGACCGAACCTTTCGCTGGCCTGGAAGATCGCCGTCTTCGGAACCGTTCCGCTGGCGACACAGGTATGCAGCGCCGTGATCCACGGAGTGCAGAACAACCTCCTGGGACATTACGGCGCTCTCTACGGGGCGAGCCGCGGGATCGCGAATTGCGGCGATGTGGCGATCAGCGTGATGGGAACCGTCTTTTCGGTCTCGACCCTCTTCCTGATGCCTCTTCTGGGTCTAAGTCAGGGAATGCAGCCGATCGTCGGGTACAACGTCGGCGCGTCCGAACCGGCGCGGGTTCACCGCACGCTCCGATTGACGCTCCGTCTGGCCCTTTCGTTCTGTACCGCGCTCTGGGTCGTGATTATGATCCGGCCCGACTGGTTCATCCTCCCCTTCCTGAAACCTGGCGCTTCCGATTATCAGGAGAATCTGATATTGGGATGCCGTGCGTTCCGCGTCTTCGCCTCGCTCCTGCCGTTGGTCGGGATCAACATCATTTCCGGGGGGTATTTCCAGGCGCACGGCCGACCGATCCTATCCCTCTTCCTGACGCTTCTGCGCCAGCTTTTCTTTTTGATCCCGTCGCTCATTTTGCTTCCGATCCTCTTCGAAAAGATTCATATCGAAGGAATCTACGGCCTGGACGGAATCTGGTCGGCGCACGCGTTTTCGGATCTCCTTTCCGGGACAATCGCCATTTTCTTCCTTTCGCTCGAATACCGGCGGCATACCAAACGGATTCGGAATACGGTTGGATCCGGAGAGTAAGCCTTTCGAGAAGACGGCGGCCGACCCGTTCAGAACGGTTATTCAGTACGTCAAAAGAGCCGCACCTTCGATAGGTACGGCTCTTTTTCGTTCGTCGGATACCGCCGCGCGATCGATCACTTTCCTCCGGCGGCATTCGGAGCTCCGCCCCGAGCGGCGGGAGGAGCCTGCGGCATGCCGGGAACCGGTTGCTGACCCGGCATCGGCGGCATTCCCGGAACCGGCGTCTGGCCGTCGGCACCCGGAGCGTTCGGATCGGCGTTGATGTCGGCGCCGGAGATTTTCTCTAAGAACGGATAGATGTCCCAGACGCGGATCTTTCCGTCCTGGCAGCCGGTGAAGAGATAGTAATCGTTAATCGACATCGAAAAGACGGGGGAAGGGCCTTCGAAACGGAAGACCTCGTATCCGCGCGGCGCGTCGGCGATCGACTGCGCGGGAACCTCGTCCTCGTTCGCTCCCTGGGCGTCGGCGTGAGTTCCGGCGGGATCCTCTTCGGTTTCGTCCTCGTCGTCCGCGTCGTCTTTTTTCGGCGAGTCGGTTTCGTCTTCGTCCTCGTCGTCGACGGCGAAGAGTTCGTCTTCAATCGAGGTCGTACTCGTTCCCCATCCGGCGCCGGCCTGTGCCGAAACGTCGAGCGGGTTCCCCTCTTCGTCGACCGGTTTGCCGTTTTCGTCGAGCTGGTATGCCGGTTCCGATTCGGGAGAGAGGGAGACTTCGTCGGGGAGTTCCCAGATTCGCGCGGTCTTGTCGTCGCTGCACGTTAAGACGTAGCGGTCGGTCAGGAACTGAACCTTGCGGACCGCGCCGGTATGGCCGATGAACGCGGCGATCACCTCGCCCGTGGTGGTGTCCCAGAGACAGGCGGACTTGTCTTTGCTTCCGGTCAGAACGTATTGTCCCGTTTCGTCGAAGACCGCCGAGAAGATCGGCCCCTTATGCCCTTTCAGGAGCGAGACGATCTGCATGGCCGGAACGGTGATCACCCGCGCGCAGCCGTCCATCCCGGCGGTCACCACCGAGCAGTCGGGGGCGAAATTGATATCGAGAACCGGTTTCATCTTCGGGTCTTCCGACGGCGAGACGGTCACCGCCTTGAGGAGTTTGCGCGAGAACGCGTCCCAGAAATAGATGTTTCCGTTGTTGTTGGCGCCGGCGACCAGGTCGCGGTAAACGCGGTGCCGGAAATCATATGTGTATCCAGGATAGACGGCGACCGCCCACATGGTGTTTTTCACCCCCCGCTTCCTGGCGTAGGGGAACCCTTTTCCCTTCTTGTAGCCGAGATTCAGCTGGCAGACCTTTCCGCTGTAATCGGACGTGTAGAAAACGATTTGATCTCCGGCCGGCAGTTCATGCGTGAAGGACATCATGTCGCTGTACCCCTGGCCTTCCCGCTCCCCCATCAGGTTGAGCCGTTCGTAGATGGTGAACATCTTCCCGAGAGTGGTCGGCGGCTTGCGCGTCTTCTTGGAGCTCTTCGACCATCCCTGCTGCGGGTCGCCTCCGAACCAGTCGCTGTTCTTGCCCGATTTCTTTTTGCCTTTTCCCTCTTCCGCGGCGATCTGCTCTTTCAGCGCGTCCCGCGTCGGAATCTGCACACGGAGGTTTCCCTGGCGCGACGAGTAGAACGCGTAGGAGTCCTCGTATCCTTCGGCGTTATTACTGTAATACGAAGCGCCGTTTCGCCCTCCGGAGCCGGCGGCGGCCGCCTGCTGCCGACGGAACGGGTCGGTCTGACGCGACGCGGCGTTCTGGCTTCGGCGCGCGGCGGCCGTCGCGCCGGCCTGGGGCTGACCCGGGCGCGTTCCGACGGTTTGCGGGGCGGCGTTCCCTCCCCGATTGGCACCCCGTCCCGCGGCGGCGGTTTGATTGTTGTTGTCTCGCGTGACGTTCCCCTGTCGGCCGGCGGCTTGGCCCGTCTTGGTGTTTCCGCCCCGGACGTTCCCCTCGCGCGCATTCTGCCCGTCGGGCGAGGTCTGCCCGGTTCCGATCGTCGGGTCGTAGTCGTTGTCGTACGAGTAGCCGTACATCTCGGCGAGCATTTCGGCGTAGAAGTCGTATGTGTACCAGAGCTGGATCGTCGAGTCTTTTCCCGCCGACGCGGCGATGAAACCGTCTTGGTCGGCGACGACCGCGGTGATCGGCCGGTCGGCCGTCTCGTCGACTTCCCCCTCGTTTTTATTGACCAGGTCCGAGTTTCCTTTCACGAAATGGTCATAGGTCATGAACGGTTCGCCGATGATTTCGACCGGGTCGCGTTCCTTTTTGACCGGCTTTTCGGCCTCGGCGTCCTGATCGGCGGCGGGAGCCTGATCGGCGGCGTTTCCGAGACGTTCTCTCCGCTGGCGGTCGCGCTGAGCGCGGCGTTCTTCGCGTTTTGTCTTCGCGTCTTGGGCGGCGTTTCCGCCGGCACCCGGTCCGGCCGCCGCCTCGGTCGGGTCGGCGCCGACTTTTCCGCCGCCGGCCTCAATCCGGTTTTTGATCCCCTGGGCGGCGCGGCTTTCCTGAGCGGAAATCCGGACGGTCGCGGCCGGCAGGAGAACGAAGGCCAGAAAAAGGGCCGACAGGCAAAAAACGGGGGAAGGGGAGCGTTTCATCGGGGGGACCTCGGGAAAGGATCGAACGTCGCCGCGTTTCCGCCCCAAGGGGAAACGCGGCCGGGGACAGCGCAAAAAAGGGAGCGCGCCATAAGACGCGGATTCCCGTCCTCACCCATTATAGTAAAAGAAGAGAGAAAAAAAAGCATTTTTGAGGCAAAAAAGGGAAAAAGGGTTTGTTTTAAATTCCCAATGGTTTATTATAAATAGGGGGAAGTTTATATTTCAGAGGATAGGTCGTTATGGGAATTTTAGCAATCCAGTATCAAACGGTACCCGACACCCCGATTCTTCTGGCGGTCAACCGAGAAGAGTCTCCGGAACGCCCGTCACAGGCTCCGCGCATTCAGTCGGGGCGTCCCCGCGTTGTCTGCGGGATCGATAAAAAAGCGGGAGGGACGTGGGCCGGCGTCAATCAGCACGGCATGTTCGTCACTGTCCTGAACGCCGAGAAACGGGACGTTCCCGCCGAACCCCGATCGCGCGGTTTACTTTGCAAGGATCTCTTGAATTGCCGGACCGCCGAAGAGGCGATCGACAAGGGAGCCCAGGAACTGAGCGAGCGGCCCTACGCCGGATGCAATATCCTCTGCGTCGATCGAACCAGCGGCGGAATCATCTACGGCGGCGACTACGTTGAGGTCGAGCCGTTGGAGCCGGGGCTCCATCTTCTTTCCGAAAACCCCCTCGACGATCGAGACGACCCGCGTCAGGAATTCGTCCGTCGGCAGCTGACCCTTCAGCGGATCGACTCGGCGGTCACCTTCTTTGCGGTCGCCTGTAAGACGTTCGCCCGCAAGACCGACCCGAATGGCAGATGGGGGGTTATTCGAAATACGCCGACCAAAGCGACGGTTTCGTCGATTCTCCTCTCGCTGGCCAAAAAGAACCAGAAATCGATTATGCAGTACGCTCCCGGTCAACCGGGCGAGAAGGCGTTTGAAGACGTTTCGGCTCTTCTGCGCCAAGTTCTTTCGACCGACCGCGCCTCGGCCAAGCTCCAAAAGAGTGAAAAAGAAGGGGAAAAGGAAGAATAGGATACCGATTTCCCGAAGAAAAAATCCGAGCCGCTTGACGCGGCTCGGATTTTTTTAGTTTAGGCAAGACTATCTCGCTTTTTCAGGCGAGTTCGCTCGAACCTCAGTCGATCGTGATCGAATCGGTCGGGCAGGCGTCGGCGCAGGCGCCGCAACCGGCGCAATCGTCACTGACGACCGCAACGCCGTCTTCGAGGCTCAGAGCGCCGCACGGACAGGCGTCAACGCAGGCACCACAACCGACGCAATTTTCTTTGTTCACGGAAGCTGACATTGTAAAACTCCTCTTTCTGTTTTGGACTTTCGACGATGAAGGGGAAAAACGATGAACCCCCTTGTCAATCAACGAAGTCATTATACACCCTTTATCGGCCCGAATAAAGAGGTTTTGTGTGTTTTTTTAAAAGTTTAGGCCAGACAAAACCCTTGAAATAAAGGGATTTCAGAAGCCCGACTCCCACATCGGGAGGTTCAGCTGAGAGTCGTAATAAAGGTGGATAACCCGCCAGTTTTTTCCGGCGGTTTCGTTTTCGGAAGGGGTCGGCCGGTAGAAAATAAAGTACCAAACCAAAGGGTAGTTTTGGCACTTATAAAGGTATCGAAGGACGATCAAATCGCGACCAATTCTTTTAACTCCGATCGGTTCGAACGAAACGTAGCCGCCGAACTGCGGAGAAATTCCGTCGATCTTTTCGGCGAGCGTTTTGATCATGTCGTCTTTGGCGTTCCCCTCGAAAGGGCTGTTCTTTAAGAGGGTTTCCAGACCGCTTTTTGTCCCCTCGGCGGGGTTTGAAATCTGTTCGAAGAAGTTCTGGACCATTTCGGCCAGCGGTTCAATTTCCTGGCCGGAAGCCGCGCCGTTGACCGCGGGCGTCTCCGGCGACTGCGCCGAAAGGGGTGCGGCGGCCGAGAGAACGAGCGCCAAAAGAACGAACGCCCGGCGCACGGAACGCGGTCGGGCGAGAGATGGTACTCTATGCGTCATGGAAACCTCGTTTCAAAATGATTTTTCGCTCTTGGTTCGGCGGGTTACATTTCGTCCAATCCGCCAAACGCCCATTTTAGCCGAATCCGGCCCGATTGCCAACGGCCTTGCGCTCCGTCACTCTCGGAACGCGGCGGCGACGCGCGCCGCCAGATAGAACGATCCGGCGGCGCAGAGGAGCTCGTCTTTCGGAAGGTTACGCGTTCCGCGGAGGAAGCCCGCCAGATCCGAAATGGCGGCGATTGCCGGAACCCGCCGCGGGGGGAGGACCGACGCGACGCGCCGGGCGCGCGACATCAGTTCCCCGATCCCGAGACTTCGGGGTGTTTCGGGAATTTCGGTCAAAACGAGTTCGTCGAATTGGGGCATCAGCTCCCAGAGGATCCCTTCGACGTCTTTGTCGGCGAGAGCGGCGAAGAGGAGCGTCCGCCGCGCGGCGGCGATCCGGCCGAGATCTTCGGCCAGCGCGGCGGCCGAGTCGCGGGTGTGGGCTCCGTCGACGATTACCGCGGGCGCGCGGCGGAGAATCTCTCCCCGCGCCGGAAGGGGGGCACTCGCGATCGAGGCGCACCAGGACTCGCGCCGGGCCGGATCGGGGCGGCCGGCGAGGAGTTCCGCCGCCGACAGGGCGATTTGCGCGTTTCGCTTCTGAGCGGAACCGATCCGATTTCGCGCGGCGGCGGCCGCGTCGGGATCGACGTGTTCCAGCTCAATCAGGGGGGCGTCGCGACGGTCGGCGATCCGGCGGACGGTCGTCATGGCTTCTTCGACGGCCTGGCGCGTGACGGTCTTCTCCCGCAGGAAATCGGGAAGTTTCGACAGTTCCGCGGCGGTCGGCCGTCGGTTCCGATCGATCCCGATCCCCGAGACGACCGGAATACGCGGTTTGATGACCCCTCCCTTTTCGGCGGCGATTTCGGCAAGGGAATTTCCAAGGATATCCTGGTGCTCGTATCCGAGCGAAGTCAGAATGACAAGATCGGGTCGGCAGACGTTCGTCGCGTCGGTTCGTCCGCCGAGTCCCGCCTCGAGAAGGATCACGTCGCATTCCTTTTTCGCAAAGAGGAGGAAGGCGGCGGCGACCGAGAGTTCAAAGGTCGTGAAAGGGATTGCGTCCGGCTCGCTTGCGTCGAACGCGGCGAGCCGTTCTTCCAGTTCGAGAAGCGTTTCGGTCAGGTCGCCCGGCGCGCAGGGGGCTCCTCCCACCGAGAAACGCTCTTCCCAGGCGAAAAGGTGGGGCGAAGTGAACAGACCGGTCCGCGCCCCCTCGTCCCGAAATATCTTTTCGAGGAAAAGGGCGGTTGTTCCCTTTCCTTTCGTTCCGGCGATATGAACGATTTTCGAGCGAGGCCGGAGTCCGAACGTGTCGATGAAGCGCGCCAGGCGGGAAAGGTTCTCGCCTAACCGATCGCGGGGGATCGAACGGAGCCGTTCGTAGTTCGTTCGATTCTCCAGAAAATTGATCGCCCGTTCGTGATCCCGCGGCATCGACCGCCCCTTTCAAGCGTGAAGTCTTTGCGGCCGACGGGGCCGCCCCTTTTCCTGTCCTGTTTTTATAACCGCAAGCCCTCCTGATTTCAAGAATATCTCCTCTCCGTTCCTAGACAAAACGGGGGAAATCGTCCATAATGTAGGAGGGAAGCTTTCCCGAACGCCGGCCTTTTTAAGGCGCGCGGTTCGGGCGATAAGATCGATTGTTCCAGCGTTCAACGGAGGAATTCATGTCAATGGGAACGAGCACTGCCGCCGAACCGGTCAAATCCAACGATTCGGCCTCACCGCTGCCCGACATTGTTGTCGAAACGAAAAACCTGACGAAAATCTACCGCGACTTCTGGGGGCGGCAAAAGGTTCGCGCCCTGAAAGCGTTGGATCTTCAGATTCACCGAGGCGAGGTCTTCGGCCTTCTCGGTCCGAACGGATCGGGAAAGACGACCACAATGAAACTCCTCCTGGGGCTTCTCTTTCCGACCAGCGGCGAGGTGAACATTCTCGGCCGCCCCGCCAGCGACGTTTCGAAGAACGAACGGATCGGATATCTTCCCGAAGAGTCATATCTCTACCGCTTCCTGAACGCCGAAGAGACGCTCGATTTCTACGGCCGCCTTTTTAAGATGTCCGGCCCGATCCGCCGGCAGCGGGTGGCTCAGCTCATCTCGATGGTCGGACTCGAATCGGCGAAAAAACGCCAGTTGCGCGAATATTCCAAAGGGATGACGCGGCGTATCGGGCTGGCGCAGGCGCTGATCAACGATCCCGACTTGGTGATCCTCGACGAGCCGACCAGCGGTCTGGACCCGATCGGGACGCGGAACATGAAAGACCTCATCCTTCGCCTGAAAGAGGAGGGGAAAACGGTCATTATGTGCAGCCATCTTCTGGCCGATGTGCAGGACGTCTGCGACCGGATCGGAATCCTCTATCAGGGGGAACTGAAAGAACTCGGAAGCGTCGACGATCTGCTCAAGGTGAGCGACGAGACCGAAATCCGCGCCCGCGGTCTTTCCGACGCGGCGAAAGAAAAAATTAAGGCCGTGATCGCCGAAGAGAACGCCGAGCTTCTCTTCTGCGGAAGTCCGACCACCTCTCTGGAAAACCTCTTCCTCGACATTATCCAAGAGAGCGAGGCGCGTCCCGGAAAACGCATTCGAGGGGGAGGGAACGCCTGATGGTTATCGAACATCCTGTTCCTCCGTTTCTCGACTGGATCGCGCTGGCGGCGCTCAAGTGGGTTTTCGCCATCGGGGTGCTGGTCGTTTTAACCGCCCTGGTCGGGTTGGTGATGACTCTCGTCCGCCGCGGTCCCGGCCGGGTCTTTCCGGTCTTCTGGTCCGCCCTGCGGGGCGGGGCGGGCGATCTGGTTCACCTGTCGTGGCGGCGCGTCCTGGCGATCGCCCGTCTGATGATTCAGGAATCGATCCGAAAAAAGGTCGTGGTGATTGCGGTCGTCTTTCTGATTCTGTTGATGTTCGCCGGCTGGTTCATCGATCCGACGAACAAGAATCCGGGTACCCTCTACCTGAACTTCGTTCTGACGACCACCGACTATCTGGTTCTCCTGCTGGTCCTCTTCCTCAGTACGCTGAGTCTGCCGGCCGAATTCAAGTCGAAGACGATCTTTACCGTCGTGACCAAACCGGTCCGCGCCAGCGAAATCATCTTGGGGCGGATTTTGGGATTGGCTGCCGTCGGAACGGCGATCCTCGCCTTTATGGCGTTTTTGAGTTACTTCTTCGTTTCGATGAGCCTGAATCACACGCACACGCTCCTCTGGAAAGAGGACATCGTGCCGGAAGCCGTCGCCGAAAATGCGCCGGCCGACGCCGTCGTCGCCCGCGGAAAGACGCAGGTCTCGAACGGGCATTTCCATGAGGTCGAGGAGTACGCCGACGGCACGATCAGCCTGTCCGAAGAGAACAACCACACCCACACGGTCAAAAAGATCGTCGACGGCGAGAATATCCGCTATGTGGTCGGTCCGCAGCGCGGCACGGTTCAGGCGAAGGTCCCGATTTACGGAAAGATCCGGTTCCTCGATTCCGGCGGCTACGAAAAAGAAGCCGGGATCAGCGTGGGGGAAGAATGGGAATATCGCTCGTATATCGGCGGGGCCACGTCCGAGGCGGTGATCTGGACGTTCGACGGTCTTTCCGAAAAACGTCTCCCCAACGGGCTGCCGGTCGAAATGACGATCAGCGTTTACCGCAGTCACAAGGGGGACATCGAACGGACGATCATGGGGGCGCTCCTGGTCCGGAACCCCGCCACGGGGCTGACCGCCGAAATCGGTTCGTTCAATTCCGAAAAGTACCGTACTCTGGCGATCTTCGTTCCGCGCGAGATCAACAGGAGCAAGGTCCGTTCCGCGCCGACTCAGGTGAAACGGCGCGGTGGGGACGACGAGCTTGCCAAACCGTTCAATGGCGATCCCGCGAAGGAGAACTACGATCTTTACGCCGACTTTTGCGACGACGGCCGGCTCGAGATTTGGATTCAATGCGTGGAAGACGGGCAGTATTTCGGCGCGGCGGAGCCGGACCTCTACATCCGCACGCCCGACGCCAACGTCTTTTTCAACTTCTTCAAGGGGTATTTCGGGATATGGCAGCAGATGCTCATTCTCCTGTCGTTCGGAATTCTCTTCAGCACGTTCCTCAGTGGTCCGGTCGCGATGTTCTCGACGTTCGGCGTGATGATCGCCGCCTTCTGCCGCGAGCTCTTGATGAACATCGCCTTTATGCGCGAACTGGGGGGCGGCCCGTTCGAGGCGTGGGAACGCCTGATCACGCACGAGAACCTGATGAGCGACCTTTCCAACACGTTCGGAACGTACCTGATCAAGTTCTTCGACCTCCTGGCCAGCGGTCTGCTCTGTTTCATCGGAATGGTCATTCCGTCGTTCACCGAGTATGACATTTATACAAACTACGTGGCGAGCGGGTTTAACATACCGTTTAACACACTGGCGGTGCACGGACTGACGACGCTTGCGTATGTGGCGCCGCTCTTCGTGGTCGCCTATCTGATCCTTCGCGGCAGGGAGGTGGCAAAATGAATCGACAGAAACGTTTTTACCGTCGTCTGGCCTGTATCGGGATCGTGATCGCGCTCCTCCTCCTGCTCAACTGGATGGGGCACCCGTCCCGCCTGCAGGGGAAACTCGGAAGCTCCGATACCGAAAAGACCTTCGCGCCGGGGGGAAAACTCGCCCGCCTGCGCGACCAGTACGGCCTCTCCGAGACGAAGCTCGGCGAAATCGATCCCGCCGGTTCGGCGATGAAGCTTGCCACGTTCGGGATGCGGGGCGTCGCCGTCGCGCTTCTCTGGAACCGGTCGCTGGAGTGCGAAAAGCGCGCCGACTGGGAGTCGGTACGGACGATCGGCGAGCAGATCACTTCGCTCGAGCCGCATTTCATTACGATCTGGGATTTCGTCGGCTGGAAACTCGCGTATAACGCCAGCGCCCAGTACGACGATTACCGCGAACGGTACCGCTGGGTCACCAACGGATTCGATTTTTTGCAGAACGGCACCGTCTATAACCGCCTGTCGGCGAAACTCCACAAGGCGACCGGCTGGACGATCTCCCAAAAGATCGGCGTCGCGGACGAAAAAAACCAGTATCGACGCCTTTTCCGCGAAGACCACGATTTTCATCAGCGGCAGAAAGATCTCTTCTGGGATCCTTTCTGGAGCCGTTATCAGCAGGAGTTCACCTACGACGAACGTCCCGACAACTGGCTCTTCGGGCGCGTCTTCTATCTGGCGGCCGAGCGTCTTTTTGAAGATCCCGCCAACAAGGGGAGCGATCTGGGCAAGGAGACGCGGCCGGTCTTCTTCTGCCGGAGCCGGATGAACCTTCTCAATTACGCCAAGTGGATGGAAATCGACGGTTGCGGCGTCACATACGACAGCACTCCCGTCTTCGACGAGCGTGCCGCCAACGCGTGGAGCGTCGCCGAAAAGGCGTGGAACGAGTTCTCGGAAAAACGGATCACCTCGGTTATCGAAGACCGTAAAAAACCGGGGGAATACCGCGTGACCTATCTGAACGAGTTCAAAGACTGTCTCAAAGAGCGCGACGAAGTCTACCGCCGTCTCGAAGGAATGCTCCCCGACGGGGTCACCGTCGAATCGATCGTCTGGGATCGGTTCAATAACGAACTGGACGACGATCTGCGCGGCGCCCTCTACGAGGCGATCCTTAATCCCAGTCCCGCGACCGACGACCTCCGCGAAGGGGGCGCCGAACGCGCGATACGGATTGTGCGCGATTATCTCGACGGGAAATACGGACCGCAGCCCAGCTGGGAGAACTGGCGGGAGCGGCTCGCCGATTCGGCGCGGAACCTTTTCCCCGAAGAGGACCGTCCGATTTTCGACCGGCCGGGGATTCTCCGTTCCCAAGACGAAGCGACCCGCGGCGCGGCGGTTGAAAACAAAAAGGATATCCTCAGATCGCGCGCACGCGATCTCCTGTCGATCGACGGTAAAAAAATCGCCGAACGGATCGAGGGGGACGCCCGGCTTGAAGCCGAAGACCTTTGCGACCGGCTGGAAGACATCCGATACCGCGGAACGTTTTCGGGAATGTACCGCGAGATGCTCGACTGTGTCAAGCATGAGCACGACGTGGTGGTCGAACAGCAACCCGAAACGCGGCGCGCGCGCGAGCTGCGCGTTCTGGCCCGCGACCGCTTCTATGCCGGGCAACAGGAAGAGGCGAGCGAGGCTTATTTGGGAAGTATGGCCAAATGGCGCGAGCTGATGGAGCGGCCCGAGTTCGGCGACGTGCGCGGTATGTCGCAGTACCGTTCCGCGTTTATCGACGAGATCGATAAATACACCATCATCCTCGACCAGCTTGAACGGATTTTCCCCGCCGACTATCCCTTTGAACCGATCGCCGCCGATGACGACGCGGATTCCATCGACTCGGTCGAAAAAGCGCTCGCGTTCATTCAGGGCGAGATCGACGCGCAGAAGACCGAACAGGCCGGGGAAGACCTTATGCGCCTGCTGGGCTTCTGGCAGTTTTATTTCCGGCATAACGAGTACAATCCCCTCTTCCCGACGAACTTTTCGCGGGAGTCTTTCGCGAAGACGATGCGGCTCTTCGTCGAAAATCGCGCCGCGTCGCCCGAACGGCTCGCCGCGGCGCGGCAGGAAGGCCTGATCGAGGAGAACCGTCTCAAGCCGCAGCTGGAGCTTCTGGTTCGAAAAGGGGAACCCGCCTATGCCGAGATCGTCAGGAACGACGCCGAGCTGAACACCGGCGCCGAAAACGAGACGGAACTTCTTCTGCGCAACCGCGATCTCTGGCTCTCCCTCTTTGAGAAATATCCGTTCCTGATATACGACAGGGAATCCGAGTTCCGCCCGCAGGTCGAACGGCTCGCCGCGCGGCTGGCCGACCTGCCGAAAGAAGAAGGAGGGGAGGCTCCGGCGTTCCCTCCCGAAGGATGGGAATGACGAAATGGCCAAACAGCCGAATCCACGACAGCTCACCCGCGAGGAATACCGCCGCGCGCTCCTGATCGAACGGCGGCGGACGATGCGCACGGTGCGCAACACGCTGATCGGGATCGCGGTGATCGCCGCGCTCTGGTTCGTTCTTCTCCTTGCAAAAGACCGTGCGCTTCGTCAGGCGGGGGGAACCCCGCCGTCCGCCCCCCCGGTCGAGACCGTTCCCGCGGACGCACCCGGTTCCGAACCCGCTTCTCCGGCGGAACCCGCCGCGTCCGAACCCGCCGACGCGAGAGGATCATGACCGACGAACCGCTCCTTCTGCGTGCTCTGCGCCTCGCCCCGACCCCGCGTCCGCCGATCTGGCTGATGCGCCAGGCCGGGCGCTATATGGCCGAGTATCGCGCGGTGCGCGAGCGTGTTTCGTTTTTGGAACTCTGCCGCCGGCCGCGCCTCTGCGCGCAGGTGATGGCCGACGCGGTCGGTCGGCTCGACGTCGACGCGGCGATCATCTTTTCGGATATTCTTCCGATCCTGATCCCTCTGGGATTCGATTTGGACTACCTTCCCGGAGACGGACCGGTGATACGCAATCCCCTCCGTTCCGGGGACGACCCGGCGCGGATTCCCGCGGCGGTCGATTCCGATCGAATGTCGTTTGTTTTCGAAACGGTCGCCGAAACTCGCCGGGTCATTCCGCGGGAGAAAGCGGTGATCGGATTTGCCGGCGCTCCCTTTACCCTGGCCTCTTATGCCGTCGAGGGGGGAAGCAGCCGTCTCTTTACCCGTACCAAAACGCTGATGCGGACCGCGCCGGAGCTCTGGTCCCTTTTCATGGACCGGCTGGCCGACGCCGTGGCGGAGTCCCTTTCAGGGCAAATCGCTTCCGGCGCCGACGCGGTGCAGATTTTTGACAGCTGGGCCGGCGCGCTGGCGCCGGACGAGTACCGAATGTTCGTGGCCCCGCACACCGAGAGGCTTCTCGCCCGTCTCAAGGGAAAAGCTCCGGTCATTTACTTTTGCGCCGGGAATCCCGCTCTCCTTCCCGAAGCGGCGCGTCTGTCCGCCGACTGTCTGGGAATCGACTGGCGGATTTCCATCCAAGAGGCGTGCCGCGTCGTCGGTCCGAAGTTTGCGGTTCAGGGGAATCTCGATCCGACCGTTCTGCTGACCGACAAGAAAACGATCCGCGCCGAAGCCGCTCGGATTTTGGACGCGGTCGGCCGCCGTCCCGGTTTTATTTTTAATCTGGGACACGGCGTCTTAAAAGAGACCCCGGTCGAAAACGCGGTCGAGCTTGTACGCGCGGTGAAGGAGTTCGCCGTTTCCGCTTCCTGAGACCTCGCCGGGAGAATCTTTAAACGGAGATTACCAGAATGAACAGAAAACATCTCGGTTTAAAGCTCTTTTTAATCGGCGCGGTCTGTTTCGCGGCGCTCTTTAATCTGAAGACTTCGCCGTTCCGGCATCTCGTTCCGTCGCTCCCTTTTTCGGAATGTCCGGGAAACCAGCAGACGAACGACACTTACATCTACCTCTACACCGGCGGCCTGATCACGAAGGGGCTGATGCCGTACCGCGATTTTTTCGATCACAAAGGGCCCCTTTTTTATCTGATCGTGTCGCTGGGGATCCGTCTCGGGCGCATGGCGGGAGTCTGGCTCGTCGAGAGCTTTTTTCTGTCCGCCTCGGCGTTCTTCGCGTATAAAACCGCGCGTCTTTTGGCCAGCCGCGCGGCGGCGGTTTTCGCCGCGTCGCTGGCGGTTCTCTGGTATTCGCTCGGACAGATGTCTCCCGACACGATGGTCGTTCCACTGATTCTGGCGTGCCTCTATTCGTTCGTCCGGTTTGTTCTCAACGGCTATTCGATCGGCCGGATCGAAACGCTCGGCGTCGGCGCCCTGTTCGCCGCGGTCTTTCTGATGAAGATGAACCTGGTCTCCCTCTGGCTCGTTTTCATCGCCGCGGCGATCGTTTCGTCCGCGGCGGGGAAGAAATACGTATTACTTGCGGAACGAGCCGCGTTTTTTCTTCTCGGCGCGGCGTTGGTCTCTCTTCCGATCCTGGCGTGGCTCGGGGCGAGGGGGGCGTTCGGCGATTTCGTTCGCGTCTATCTGAAGTTCAATCTGGTCGATTACGGCGACAAGCCGCCGTTGGGAAACTGCCTTCTTTATTTCGTGCCGATGATCTTCCGGCAAACGGCGCAGGCGGCGCGCTATTGGGCGTTCTACTTCTGTTACAACCTGCCCGCGCTGGCGGTCTATCTCTTTTTGGCCGTTCGCGAAAAGAGCCGTTCCCGTAAGGTCCTTTACGCCTCGCTGGCGGCGACGCTTCTTTTGAGCGTCCGTCTCATCGGCGCGAAAGGGTTTCATTTCATCTATTACTGCTATCCGATGACCGCCGACTATCTGGTCTTTTTCGCCGTCGCGTTTGAATCGATCCGACGCCTTTTCGCACGGCGCCGCGCGGCGGCGGCCGCGCTTTTTCTTCTCATGACCGTTCCGGTTTTCCGCGCGGCGATCATTCCCCCGATTGGCGACTGGCTGACGCGGCAGAATATCCTTCGTTCCGACCCGACCGCCGACCTGACCCCTCTCGGCCGACCGATCCGATTCGACCGCGCCGCGCTCGACTTGGCGCGCTATCTGCGCGAAAACACGTCTCCCGACGCGCGGATTAACGGCGTGGGATGCGCCGTCTATTGGTACGCCGACCGTCTCTGCGCCTGTCCCCATCTTTACGAAGAGGGGGAGAAAGTCCGGTTCCGCGAACTTCCTCCCCTTTCGCGGTTCCAGCCGACGACCCTCCTGCCCGCGCAGCGGTCATACAGACTGACTTTTTGGGAGGACGCCGGAGGGAACCCGCCCGAGTATATCTTCGAACAGCGGCATCGGAACATTCGGCTTGGAAAAGAACGCTTCGAGCCGATCGATCCGCGGCATATCATCGAGACCTCTCCCGAAATTGAGGCGCGGCTCGCCTTCGACTACGAGCTCGTCTATCGGAACGAACAGTTTGACCTCTATCGGATCGCCGGAAAATCAAACGCGGAGGGGGAACGAGCAAAATGAAAACGGAACGTCTCGGACTCAAACTCTTTTTTTTCGGCGTGATTTGTTTCGCGGCGGTTTTCAATTTGGAGACTTCGCCGTTCCGCTATCTCGTTCCCGCGGCTCCCTTTTCGGAATGTCCCGGCAATCAGCTGGCGGGGGACACCTACGTCTATCTTTACACGGGGAATCTGATTTCGAAAGGGCTGATGCCCTACCGCGATTTTTTCGATCACAAAGGCCCGCTCCTCTATCTGATTGTGGCGTTGGGAATCGCCGTCGGGCGCGTGGCGGGTGTCTGGCTTGTCCAGACGGTTTTCCTTTTCGCCGCGGCATTTTTCGCGTATAAAACCGCGCGTCTTCTGACAGGCCGCGCCGCTTCGGTCGCCGCCGCCTCGCTGGCGGTCGCGTGGTACTCCCTGGGCGAGACGGGGCCCGACACCCTGGCGGTTCCGCTGATTATGGCGAGCCTCTATTCGCTGGCGCGCTTTGTCTTAAAGGATTACGCGATCGGCCGGGCCGAAACGTTCGGCGTCGGAGTCTCGTTCGCCGCCGTCCTCCTGATGAAGATGAACCTGATCTCTCTTTGGATCGTCTTTGCGGCGGCGGCGATCGTGACGTCGCTCCGCCGGAAGAAATACGTCTTCCTTTGGGAACGGATCGCTTTTTTCCTTCTCGGCGCGAGCCTCGTCGTCTTGCCGGTCTTGGCTTGGCTTTGGACGAAAGGAGCGTTTGACGATTTCGTCCGTGTCTATCTGAAATTCAATCTGACCGATTACGGCGATCCGCCGCCGCCGGGGAACAACCTCCTCTATTTCGTTCCGATGATCTTTCGCCGTACGCTTCAGGCGGCGGTTCATTGGGCGCTCTATTTCTGCTACAATCTGCCGGCGCTGGCGGTCTATCTCTGTCTTTTGTTCCGGGAAAAAGAAAGGCCTCGGAAAGTCCTCTACGCGCTTTTGGCGGCCGTACTCCTTTTGAGCGTTCAGCTGATCGGCGCCAAAGGATGGCATTTCGTTTACTACTGCTACCCGATGACCGCCGACTATCTCCTCTTTTTCGCCGTCGCGTTTGATTATATCTTCCGTCTCGCCTCGCGCCGACGCGCGGCGGCGGCCGTCCTCTTTCTTTTATTGACCGCCCCGGCTTTGCGCGCGCTGGTGATTCCGCCCGTCGCCGACATTGTGAAACGTCAGCGGATTCTCCGAACCGTTCCCGACGCCGATCTCGCGGCGTACGGCCGTCCGATCCGGTTCGACCGTCCCGCGCTCGACCTGGCGCGTTATCTGCGCGGGAACACGCCTCCCGACGCTCGGATCAACGGCGTGGGGTGCGCCGTCTACTGGTACGCCGACCGCGTCTGCGCCTGCCCCCTCCTTTTTGAACCGGAGGCGAAACTCCCGTACCGCGGTCAGCTCCCCCTGTCGCGGTTCCGCCCTCTGTCGTTCCTTCCGGCGCAGAAGTCGTACAGACTGACTTTCTATGAAGACGAAAACGGCGATCCCCCGGAATATATCTTCGAGCGGCGGCATCGCAACATCCGGCTCGGAAAAAACGGGGCCGGCGAAAAGAACCGTTCCGGCGAGCTTGAAACCTCGCCGGAGATCGAGGCGCGTCTTGCCGCCGACTACGAGCTTGTCTATAAGAACGAACAGTACGATCTCTACCGTCTGAAGCGCTGACGGAACAAAAAACCCCGCCGTTCGGCGGGGTTTCGTAAAAATTTTTCGCGCGGCGCGTACTACGCGATGAACTCTTCGATGCGGTCGAACGCCTCTTTGATGTTGTCCATACTCGTCGCGAAAGAAGCTCGGAAATAACCGGGGGCGCCGAACGCGCTTCCCATGACCGTGGCGACTTTCTTCTGCGAGAGGAGTTCCAGACACCATTCGGTGTCGGTGTTGATCATCTTGCCGGCGTACGGACGGCCGAGATAATCTTTGATGTTGACGAACGCGTAGAACGCGCCCCCCATTTTGGGGCAGGAGAATCCCTTGATGTTCGCGATTCGCTCTTCGACGTAATCGCGCCGTTTGGCGAACTCGGCGACCATCTGCGCCACGCACGACTGATCCCCCTCGATGGCGGCCAGCGCGGCGTACTGGCTGACGCTGCACGGATTGCTCGTTTCCTGGCTTTGGAGCGCGCCCATTTTTTTGGCGACGTTTTCCGGCGCGAGCGCCCACCCGACCCGCCATCCTGTCATGGCGTAGGTCTTACTGACCCCGTTGATGACGATGACGCGGTCTTGCAGGCCTTCGCGCACCGTCGGGAAACTGACGAATTTGTTGTCGCCGTAGACGAGATTCTCGTAGATTTCGTCGGCGAGCACGAAGATATTGTTCTCCAGGACGATGTCGGCCAGCTGACCGAGTTCCTCGCCGGAATAGATGTTTCCCGTCGGGTTCGACGGCGTGCAAAGAAGGAACATCCGCGTCTTCGGAGTGATCGCGGCTTTGAATTCTTCGGGCGTGATTTTGAAGTTGTTCGCCTCTTTCGTTTCGACGATCACCGGAATCGCGCCGGAAAGTTTGACCAGTTCGGCGTAACTGACCCAATACGGCGCGGGAATGATCACTTCGTCGCCCGGATTGAGCGTGCAGAAGAGCGAGTTGTGGATCGCGTGTTTCGCCCCGTTCGAGACGACGCACGACGTGAACGGATATTCCAGCCCGTGGATCTTTTTATAGTTGGCGACCACCGCCTTTTTTAGTTCGGGAATCCCGCTGGCGACGGTATATCGGGTGTGCCCGGCGCGCATCGCGTCGATCGCCGCCCGGCAGATATGTTCGGGGGTGTTGAAGTCGGGTTCGCCGACGCTCAGGTTGTAGACGGTTTCGCCCTGCGCCTTGAGTTCTTTGGCGCGGGCCGACATGGCCAGCGTGGCCGAGGGTTCCATTTGCTGAACGATCTTCGAAAGTTCAATGGCCATTTGCAATTACTCCTAATTCTTATGGCTTAAAATAAAATCGTATGAATGACAACACCCCTTGAAATCCGCGGCGTGCCGGTCGTTTCAAGGGGCGGTTCGCATCGCTATTCGGCTCTTTTCCGCTTCAGCTGTTCAGGATCGGGGCGAGATCTTCCTGCGGCGTCGAGACGAGCCGAAGCCCGAACGTCTCGGACAGGAAACCGAGGACTTCCGGCGTCAGGAACGCCGGGGCCGTCGGCCCGATATGGATATTCTTGACGTTCAGATAGAGAAGAGAAAGGAGTACGGAGACCGCTTTCTGTTCGTACCAGCTGAGGAAGAACGATATCGGCAGACTGTTGATCTCTTTTCCCGTCTCTTCGGAAAGGTATTTCGCGATCCGGATTAGCGACCACGAATCGTTGCACTGTCCCGCGTCCCAGAGACGCGGCGTGGCGTTGGCCAGCGGCTGGAACTTGATCGAATTGAATCGGAATTTCCCGCAACCGCAGGTCAGAATAACGCAGTCGCCGGGGATCGCTTCGGCCAGTTCGGTGAAATAGCTGCGCGACTCCTGCGCGCCGTCGCAGCCGGCGATCACGAAAAAGTGACGCAACTCGCCGCGGCTGATCGCGCGTTTGAGCTGTTCCCCCATCTGAATGACCGCGTCGGCGGCGTATCCGACCGTGAGACGATCCTTTTCGGCGGGAGCGCTGAAGAAGCCGGACGAGTCGAGCGCCGCCTGAATCAGGGGCCGGAAGTCCTTGGTTCCGTTTTCCCCCTCGCCGATATGTTTCACGCCGGGCCACGCCACCGGACCGGTGGTGAAGATGTAGTCGGCGTAACTTTCGCACGGCTTTTGGATGCAGTTCGAGGTCATCAGGATCGCACCGGGGAACGCGTCGAACTCTTTGCGCTGATTCTGCCAGGCGGTTCCGTAATGTCCGACCAGATGGGGGTATTTTTTCAAACCCGGATAGGCGTGTGCCGGGAGCATTTCGCCGTGGGTATAGACGTTGATCTCTTTCCCCTTCGTCTGTTCGAGGAGAGTCTGGAGATCGGAAAGGTCATGTCCGGAGACAAGAATGCACTTTCCCGGAACCGGAGCGGTCGAAACCGACGTCGGGTGCGGGACGCCGAAACTGAACTGATGGAGCTGTTCGAGGAGTTCCATCGCGGTCAGGTTCAGTTCGCCGATTTTGAGCGCCGAGCCCAGGAGGACTTCGCTGTCGGTCGTCTCGTCGATCTTGGCGATCTCTTCGAAAAGCCCGTCCAGAAGGAGCGTCTCTTTATCTTCCCATTCGCCGATCGCCTTTTCGTTCGCTTCAATCTCTTTGAGAAGGGCCGCCTTTTTGTTTTTGTCGTCTGTGGTGCGGCTGTGGATCTCTTTGACGCGGAGTTTGATCCCTTCGGTTTCGAGCCGGAGCGACTCGCGCGCCCGCTGCGCCGTGTGGTAGAAGTGCCACGTATAAGCCGCGACCCCGCGCGCGCCGTAGAGAACGAGCTCTTGCAGACCGGCGATCTCCGCGCCCAGGGCGCCGAATCGAGTCGTCAGGCAAAAATCGGCGGCCTGGGCGGCGAGCTCGTCGACCTGAGACGCGGTCGGCAGCGGAGTCGGCTGTTCGAGTTGCGCTTCAAATTCTCGAATTTGGGACTTGAACGATTCGAGTCCTTCCAGGTCGACGTCGGAGCCAAGGAACTCGGCGAGTCCCGTGACCTGGTCCGCTTTCATGATGAGCCGGGCGATTTCGGCCGGATCGAAATTGACGTTCGTCAGCGTGGCGTAGAGCGCTTCGAGGAGGAAACGGTCAACGGCGCGGCTCGAACGGATCTCGGCCTTCCCCGGGCGTTTCTTCTTTTTGGACGGAAACGGCTTCTGGCGGTAGGCGACCCGCTTTTGAGCGATCTGCTTGATCCATCCGGAAAGGAGGTCTTGAAGCGCGGCGGTTTTCGGGTCTTTGCCGCAAACGCCGAATTCGGTGCAACCGGCCCCCCCGGCGGTCTGCTGACACTGATAGCAAAACATATCTCGTCCTCTGGTTAGTTCTTCTCCTTGGTAATGTCGATGTCCGCAAGCGAACTCTTTACCCCATTATATCAGCCGTCTTCTTTTTATAAAGGGTATAAAAATTTTTTTCTCTCGGTCTCTTGACGAGTTGTAAATTTTTTGTAGACTGTAGGGTGTTAAGTCCAAACGCGGGAATGGCGGAATTGGCAGACGCGTCAGGTTGAGGGCCTGATGAGATTTTTTCTCGTGGAGGTTCAAGTCCTCTTTCCCGCACTCCAAGCCCCGTGAGACGATCACGGGCTTTTTTGTTTACAGTGATCCCGT
>CADBQY010000014.1 GCA_902796885.1 uncultured Planctomycetota bacterium | reverse complement strand
TCTTCTTGCAGGACTGGCGCGCGGCCCTGATCCCGACCCTCGTCATTCCGGTCTCTCTGGTCGGGTGTTTCTTCCTGATGATGCTCTTCGGGTTCTCGATCAACACGCTGACCACCTTCGGCCTGGTCCTGGTGATCGGGATCGTCGTCGACGACGCGATCGTGGTCGTCGAAAACACGCAGCGCATCCTGAACCTGCATCCGGAACTGTCGCCGAACGAGGCCGCCAAGAAGTCGATGTCCGAAGTGACCGGTCCGATTCTGGCGACGACCTGCGTTCTCTGCTCTGTCTTCATTCCGACCACGTTCGTCGGCGGCATGGTCGGCCAGCTCTACACGCAGTTCGCGCTGACCATCGCCGGGGCGGTGGCGATTTCGGCGCTCTGCGCGCTGACCATCTCGCCCGCGCTCTGCGCCATCTTCCTCCGGAGCGAATCGGGAAAGAAAAAGTTCTTCCTGTTCCGTCTCTTTAACTGGTTCTTCGGCGGATTCCAGTCGCTTTACGGCGGGTGCCTCGGAAAGGCGGTACGCATTCCGATCATCGTTCTTCTGCTCTGGGGCGCGCTGGTCGCCGTTCTGAGCTGGGGGATGAAGGTCATGCCGCACGGCTTCCTGCCGAACGAAGATCAGGGGGTTCTCTTTATCGACGCGCGTCTGCCAGACGCTTCTTCGCTTCAGCGGACCGGCGAAGTCGCCGAAAAGATTCAGAAGATCGTCGAACCCCTGGCCGGAAAAAAGTCAAATCTGATCGTCACCGGCTACTCGATGCTCGACGGTTTTTCCTCGACGAACACGTTGCTGGGCGTGGTCCAGCTCGACCCGTGGGAAGAGCGGGGACCGGAACTCCACGCCGACGTTCTTCAGGCGAAACTGATGCGCGAGTTCGCCGCCGAGATACCCGAGGCCCAGGTCCTTGTCTATCAGCCTCCGGCCATTATGGGGATCGGCAACTCGAGCGGTCTGGAGTGTCAGCTCCTCGACCGGCGCGGCGCGGGAAATACCGCGCTGTACGAAGCGATGACGCAGGAATCGGACGCCTGTATGAAAACCGGTCAGTTCGCCGCGACGATGTCGTCGTTCCGCCCGACGGTTCCGCAGATTTACATCGACATTGACCGGGAAAAAGCGAAACGGATGGGGATCCAGTTAAACGAACTGTTCGCCTCGCTCCAGGCCTATCTCGGTTCGGCGTACGTCAACGACTTCAATCAGTTCGAGCGAGTGTTCCGCGTGATGATGCAGGCCGACGGCGAACACCGCCAAAAAGCCGAACAGATCATGAACCTCCCCTTCCTCAACGGGAAAGGGGAACGCGTGCCGCTTCGCGCGCTGGCCACGGTCAGCGAGACGGTCGGTCCTCAGGCGCTCACCCGCTTTAACATGAGCGCCTCGACGCTCATTTCCGCCTATCCGATGCCGGGGATCTCGTCCGGAACGGGAATGGCGGCGATGGAAAAAGCCGCCGAATCGCTTCCTGAAGGGTTTAAAGTCGAATGGTCCGGAATGTCGTATCAGGAGAAGCAGACCGGCGCCACGATCATGGTGGTCTTTGTCCTGGCGCTGATTTTCGGATTCCTGACCCTCGCCGCGCAATACGAAAGCTGGTCGGCGCCGCTGATCATCATGATGGCGGTTCCGCTCGGCGTTTCGGGCGCGATCGCGGCGGTGGCGCTCGCCGGACTCGACATCAACATCTACACGCAAATCGGGCTGATCCTGATGGTCGGCCTTTCGGCGAAAAACGCCATTCTGATCACCGAGGTCGCGCGCGACAATCGCCTGAAAGACGGGATGGAAATCATCGAATCGGCGACCGCCGCCGGCCGGCAGCGGCTCCGCCCGATTATCATGACGTCGTTCGCGTTCATCCTGGGCGTGGTGCCGCTGGCCGTCGCGACCGGCGCGGGCGCGCGAGGGCGCAACGCGATCGGGATCGCCGTCTGCGGCGGAATGCTCGAAGAGACGATGGTCGGAATCCTGGTGACCCCGGTTCTGTTCGTTCTGTTGACGAGAATGTCCGAATTCGGAATGAAAATCTTCCGCCGTTTCCTGGGCGGCAATAAGGCGTAACCGCACGAAAAGCGGCACAGACGTCCGCGTTAAAAGCGCCGGCGGGGTTCCCTCGCCGGCGCTTTTAACATAGGCTCGCGTGAATCTTAACGGAGGGGTTTCAGCGGGGTAAGGGTGACATTTTTAAACCAGACCTTGTCGCCGTGATCCTGCAGAAAGAAGCGGCTCCGCGGATTCTGTCCGAACTGCGGCAAATCGGCGAATTTGCTCTTGGCAACCCCTTCGTTCCACTGGGGCGATCGGACCAGAACCGAAACGATCCGCCGGCCGTTGAACCAGTGCTCGATGTGGTTCCCTTTCACGACGATCTTGGCGTGGTTGAACTCGTCCTGTTTAAAGAGGTCGCGTACGCCGATCGCGGGGATCACGTCGTAGAGCGCGGCGGTGTCGTGCAGATCTCCGTGATCCTGCCCTTCGGGATCGAGAATCTGATATTCGCAGCCAAGGACGTCCCCGTCCTGATCCCAGAGCCTGTATTTCAAGCCGCTGTTGGCACCGCGCGCCGCCTTGAAATCGAATTCGAGAATGAAGTTATCGAATTCCCCGGCGGTATAGAGGCTCCCCGCGCCGTCTTCGGCGCGGCAGATGGCTCCGTCTTGAACCTGCCAGCCGGAATTCGGCGCGTTCCCTTCCTTATCGGTCCATCCGGTCAGATCGACCCCGTTAAAAAGGGAGATCGACTCGCCGAGTTCGTAGTAGACCGGCGCGGGAGCCGAGTCGCCGGACGCCGGAGGGCAAGCCGCTTCGGCGGCACTTTCACGATATGCCGGTATGCCGTAGCCGGAGAATCCGCCGCCATAGCCGGACGCGGCGCGGTAAGCCGGCGCGCCGCGATAGACGGGGACTTCGTCGTACGCCTTTCCGAACCGGTGCGGGGGAAGATCGCCCCCCCGGCCGTACGAGCCGCCGTAACCGAACGACGCCGCGGCGGCGCCTAAAACGAGGAACGTTGCGGAAACGAGAACGGCCGGACTTTTCATTTTCATCTTCGGTAAACCTGTCGGTGTGATCGCTGTTGTTATATTCCCCCCTTTTTATCTATCTTAATTAGACCGCGTAAAAAATCTACCCCTTTCGCCAACCTTCTTTTCGGGTAGAATACCTTTATCAGGCGTTTTGGCGGACAAAACGGTTCCGCCCGCATAAGATTCACCCTCATTGAAGTTCGGATCATGCAGGAAAAAATCGACTGGCGGCGGCTCTGGGAGATCGTCGCGAAACACCGGCGGTTCATTATCACCTCGCACGTTCGTCCCGACGGAGACTCGCTCGGCAGCCAGCTGGCAATGGCCGCCGCTCTCGAAACGCTCGGAAAAGAGACCCTCCTCCTGAACCAGGACCGCGTTCCCCGATCGCTCGATTTTCTCGATCCGGATAAAAAAATCCGCGTACTCGACGAGGTCACGCCGGCGGAACGGGAGTTTATCGACGCGGCGGACTGCCACATCATCGTCGACTTGAGTTCCTGGTCGCAGTTGGGCCGCGTCGCCGACCTCTACCGTGACGCCGACCGCGAAAAGGTGATCATCGACCACCACAATTCGAATCGGGACCTCCCCGGAATCTATTTCCTCGACCCAGACGCGGAGGCGACCGGGCGGCTCGTTTTTGAAGCGATTGAAGCGTCCGGAACGGCGATGTCTCCCCTGACCGCCTTCGACCTGATGACCGCGATCGCCACCGATACCGGCTGGTTCCGGTTCAGTACCGTCACCGACCGCACGTTCGAGATCGCCGCCGAACTGACCCGCCGCGGCGTGAACCCGGCGCTCCTTTACAAACTGATCAACGAGCAGGAGACGTTCGGCCGGATCCGTCTGATCGGCCGGGCGCTGGCGAATACTGAGCGGTTTATGGACGGGAAAATTTTTCTCACCTCGCTCCGCTCCGCCGATTTCGAAGCCGCCGGGGCGCGCCGAAGCGAAAGCGAAGACATCGTCAACGAGCTGTTGAAAATCAAAGATTCCGAACAGGCGATCATTATGGTC
>CADBQY010000013.1 GCA_902796885.1 uncultured Planctomycetota bacterium | reverse complement strand
CTTGTGCCAGCGGCCTTTTGACCTGAAAAAGCACAAAAACGCGCGCCCTTTTCGGCAAATGCAGAAAAGGGCGAAAGAATCACCTGAGTAGGTCAGCAGGGACTCGAACCCCGGACCTAGGGATTATGAGTCCCCCGCTCTAACCGACTGAGCTACTGACCCGCGTGCCGAAACGCACTTTTAGAAATAATATACCCCCGTTCGCGAAAAGCAAAAGGGAGAGCGCGCGCCGGGTCCGCCGTTTTCCGAACGCGGAAAGCGGCGCGCTGTAAAACCGCGAAAGCCTATTTCGCCTCGCCCAGACGCTTCACCGTCACGTTTCGGTAGACGACCGGCTGACCGGCATGAAGACCCTGGAAACCGATGAAGCCGCCGTTGGACGTCTCGCACGGCGCCTTGTTGACGAGCCACGAAAAGACCTCGCTCCCGTCGGGATTCGTCGCCGCCTCGGTCCATTTGGCCTTGTTCATGTGGGTGATCAGCGTCCCGTTCAGATAAACGTCGATCGTCGAACCGATCAGGGCGATCGTCATTTTGTTCCACTGACCCGGCGCTTTGCAGACGTTCACGACAGTCGGAGCGCGGCCGTAAACCGAGCCGCACTGATCCATTCCGTTCCCCTTTCCGAAGGAGTCGAAAATCTGCACTTCGAACGAGTTGGGGATCCAGTTCTCTTTATCGGTACACTCGATGATCACGCCGCTGTTGGCATCTTGGGTCGTCATGAACTCAAACTGCAGAATCGCGTCGCCGAACTTCTCTTTCGCCCAGATGGCGTCGTCTTTGGTCGCGTGAAGAACGCCGTCGGCGTCGATCGACCAGATCTCCGGATCGAACTCGGCGTTTTCGAGATTTTCGCCGAAGAGGGGTTCCCACGCCGTCTCGTCGGCGCCGGAGACGACCGGCCCGGCGAGCGGAGCGAACTTAATGTTCCGGTAACGGATGACCGTGTCACTGTGTTTTCCCTGGAACCCGATGTACCCGAACGGTTCCTGCTCGGCGAGCGATTTGCCGCGGAACTTCTCTTCAATCGCCGTGCCGAGCGGGCTGTAGGTGTTGTCGGTCCATTCGGCGGTGTCGATCATATTGACCATGATGCCGTTCAGTTCGACCATCAGACGCGTTCCGAGCGCGACGACCGTCATCTTGTTCCACTTTCCGTGCGGTTTGGTAACGTTCCGCAACGCGGCCTGATATCCGTAGAACGCCCCGCAGGTGTGATAATTGGGTTCGATCGCGATCGTCGGCTTTCCCTTTTCGTCGGGAAGGCGATAGCCGTCCCCCAAAAGCTGTACCTCGACGGCGCAGGGAACCCAGTTTTTCTTCTCCGCGGCGTGAATCAAAAAGCCGGCGTTGGCGTCGTCCTCGGCGTCGAACTCGAACGTGCAGACGAACGAGCCGTACTTCTCTTTCGTCCAGATTTCGCCGTCCCCGGGCGAAGTGATCACGCCGTCGGCGTCGACGACCCAGTCGCCTTCCTGAAAATCGCCGTTTTCGAGATTCGCGCCGAACATCGATTCGAGCGTCACGTTTTCGAACGCGGGCGGAATCACGAACCGGCCGCGCTCTTTCGCCTGAGCGCCGACCGCGGCGGTCAGCGCCAGAACCGTCAGGAATGAATAAAGAAACGTTTTCATAAATATCCTTTCAAATGATCTTTATCATGACCTCGTCATCAAACCGTGCCCGACGCTCCCATTCTATCCGCCGAAAAAAGAAAAGCAAGAAAAACGCCCCTCCTGCGTGTTTTTTCCATCTTGACGCGTCCGGAGAAAAACGGCGCCTCCGACGCGGAAAATTCGGCGAAACCGGGTTCCGAACGGTGGAAAAAACGTCTTTTCCGACTACAATAAAAGGGATAAACGCCCGTAACTCTCTTGGGGGCGCGCCGAATCGAATCTGAAGAAAGAACCGAAAGGTATTCGCTTGACCAGGTCAAAAGAGACCGTTTCCCTCTTTGTCCCCGGACGCCTCTGTCTTTTCGGGGAACACAGCGACTGGGCCGGAATTCATCGGCTGATGAATTCCGAGATCGAGCCGGGCCGGGCGATCGTAACCGGCATTGAAGAGGGAATCTCGTCCGAAGCTTCCCCCGACCGGCGTTTCCGCGTCGTGTCGGACGCGCCGCAGCTGGCGGATTTCTGGTCCGATTTCGACGTTCCGCTCGAACCGGATCGGCTGAAACAGGTCGCGCAGAGCGGCTCGTTCTTCGCCCACTGCGCCGGAACCGCCTCGTATATGCTCGAACATTATCCGGTCGGAGGCGTTCGTCTGCATCTGACCGATATGTCCCTTCCGCTGAAAAAGGGGCTCTCGTCGAGCGCGGCGATCTGCGTGACGGTGGCGCGCGCGTTTAACCTTCTCTACCGGCTCGGGATGTCCGTCGCCGACGAAATGGAAGCGGCGTTTCGCGGCGAAGAACGGACCCGTTCGCGATGCGGACGGCTCGATCAGGCGTGCGCGTTCGGGGTTCGCCCGGTATTGATGAACTTCGACGGGGACGACGTGACCGCCGAGCCGATACGGGTCGGCGGCGAAATCCGCCTCGTCTTCGCCGATTTGTGCGCGGGAAAGGATACTGTAAAAATCTTGGGCGATCTTTCCCGCGCCTACCCGTTCGCCTCGACGGCGGCGGACCGAGAGCTTCACCGGGCGCTGGGCGCCGATAATCTGCAAATCACCACCCGCGCGATCGAACTCCTCGCCGCCGGAGACGCCAAAGGCCTGGGCGCTCTGATGAAAAAGGCGCAGAAAATCTTCGATCGAAAAATCGCGCCCCATTCCCCCGACGAACTCCAATCTCCCCGTCTGCACGCCGTTCTGGCCGATCCGGTCGTCCGGCGCCTGTCGTGGGGGGGGAAAGGGGTCGGCTCGCAGGGAGACGGCTCGGTTCAATTCGTCGCCCGCGACGCCGAATCTCAGCGCCGGCTGACGCTCCGACTGAGAGAATTGGGAACCCGCCCGTACGAACTGACCCTCCCGCAAAACCGCGAAGAAACGCCGTCCCGGACGAACGCAAGACATCCGAAGACCGGAAACCGGACGATCCGCAAGGCGGTCATTCCGGTCGCGGGTCTCGCGTCCAGGCTCTATCCCGCCTCGCGGGCGGTTCGCAAAGAGTTCTTTCCGGTCATTGACCGCGACGGCCTGGCGAAACCCGCCGTACTCCTTCTTCTCGAAGAACTCCTCGAAAGCGGGATCGACGAAATCTGTCTGGTTCTGGCGCGTGAAGAAGATCGCGCGGCATACGACCGGCTCCTCGCCCCCGCCGAACCGCTCCTGCGCAAAAAGCTCTCCGACGCGGCGCTTCGCGAGGCCGCCAAAATCGAAGCGATCGCCCGGCGCGTCACTTTTGTATATCAGCCCGAACCGCGCGGGTTCGGCGACGCCGTCTTTCGAACCCGCGCGTTCGCCGACGGCGGGCCGACGCTCCTGATGTTGGGAGACACCCTCTATCGTTCGGCCGGCGCGGCGCCCTGCGCCGCGCAGCTGATCGGCGCCTACCGGCTGACGGGAAAACCGCTGGTCGCCGTCCGCGCCGCGCCCGCGTCGGCGGCGGATTATTGCGGAATGGTTCGCGGCGTCTGGACCGATCCCGGCCGGCGTCTGATGAAAATCGAATCGGTCGAGGAAAAACCGGGCGCGGCGGCCGCCCGCCGCCGAATGACGGTCGAACGAAGCGACGGGAGCCGAAGCTGTTACGCCGTTTTCGGACAATACGTCCTGACCCCGGCGCTCTACGGCGAACTGGAAAAAGCGCTCGCGGCGAAAAAACGCGGCGAGGTCGATCTGACCGGCGCGCTCGACGCCCTGGCCCGCGGCGGCGAACTGTACGGATTCGTTCCCGACGGGGAATCGTTCGATCTGGGGACCCCGAGCCTGTATCTAAAATCGATCGGCCGCTGGTCGAAATGATCCGCGCCCTTCATCTCACGCGAAATCCAAAGAAAGGAACCAAGGAACCGACTGGATGAACAAGGGGAAAAATGACGTTCCCCCGCAATTCTCTCCGACCCGTTTCCCCAAACCGCCGATAAGGTCTGAAATGAAAAATAAGGAAATTTCATCATCTCCGATCCGCTGGCTCTTTTTTCTGCTGACGGCCGCCGCGTTCGTCTTTATCGTACGCGGATCCTTCCTGGGGCGCGCCGACATGAAAAACCGCGTGGTCGACTGGCTTCCGTCCGGATTCCAAGAGACCCGCGAATTCGACTGGTTTCTCGCCCATTTTCAGGACGGCGAGCTGCTGATGGTCAGCTGGGAGGGATGCGCGCCCGAAGACCCCCGGCTCGAAGAGGTCGCCTCGCGCCTTCTGGGAACCGACCGCGACGCCTCGTCCGGCGCCGAGAGACCTCTTCCCTACTACCGGAAAGTGATGACGACCGGCCAGGTTCTCCGCCGTCTGACCGAGCCGCCGCTCGACCTGCCGCGCGACGAGGCCGAAGCGCGAATGCAGGGGTGGATCATCTCGAAAGATTTCACCCAGGGGTGTCTGATCGCGTTCATGTCCGACGCGGGACGGCGCGACACCCACGCCGCGATCAACGCGCTGCGCCGCGCGGTCGGCGAAGCGACCGAACTTTCTCCCGACAAGATCCATATCGCCGGCGCGAGCCTCGACAGCGTCGTGATCGACGAGACGACGAAACGTTCCCAGACGCGCCTGATGCCCCTCTTTTTAGGGGTCTGCATCCTGATCCTCTATTTCCTGCTCCGATCGGCGCGCGCGGTCTTTCTCATCTTCATGGTCGCCATCTTTAACGAAGAGCTGAGCGCGGCGCTCATCTATTACGCGGGAGCGAACACCGACTCGATCTCACTGCTGAGCGCGTCGCTGATGTATGTACTGACGATTTCCGGCGCCCTTCACCTCTTGAACTATTACCGCGACGATATGCAGCGGCACGGGCAGGAGGGCGCGGTCCGCGGCGCGGTCCGGAAGGCGGTTCTTCCCTGCGCGCTGGCCTGCCTGACCACCGTCCTGGGACTCATCTCCCTGGCGGTCAGCCAGGTGATTCCGATCAGGAATTTCGGACTGTTCGCCAGTAACGCCATGCTGATCGGCACCAATTTCTTCATCTTCTTCTCGGCGCTCTTCCTCGAAGAGTTTCCGATCAAGAAGTGGCTCAGGCACGACGCCGCCTCCGAAAACGCGCGACGGCGGAAAGAGGCGTTCTGGAACCGTTTCTCGGCGGGAGTCGTCCGTTGGCATCGGCCGGTGACGATTCTGAACTTCGTTCTGCTGGCCCTTTTCGCGTATTTCCTCCCCCGGATCGAGACGATCGTCACCTTCCACGGAATGTTCCCGAAGGACGCGCCGGTTCTCCTCGACTACGACTATCTCGAAGACCGGGTCGGCGGACTGATTCCGCTGGAAGTGGTCCTGAACATTCCGACCGAACGGAATCCCGACGCCGAACCTTTGCAGGCTCTCCGCCTGGTCGACGAGGTCGAATGGACCCTGCGCGATTTCGACGAAGTCGACTCGACCCTCTCGGCGCTCACCTTCTTGCCCGACCTGCCCGACGCCCGGTCGAGCGGCGTCCGCGCGGCGGGCGCGCGCCGCGCGTTCAACCAAGTCGTCGCCAGCCGACTCGAGCTGATTCGGGAAGGGTGTCTCTTCGACGACCGGCATTTGAAAGCCGACGACGCGCTCGGTCTTCCTCCCGCCCAGCGGTGGCGAATCAGCCTGCGCGTCCCAGCCAAGGCGCGTCTGGCTTACGGCCCCCTTCTCGAAAAACTCCGCGGAGCCGCCGAAAAAACGATCGCCGAAACCGCGCCCGAGCTCGGTCTGACCGGCGTCACCCCCCTGATCACCGGCGGGGTTCCCGTGGTACACAAAGCGCAGCGGCAGCTTTTAAGCGACCTGACCGAAAGTTACGTCTCGGCGTTCTTTATGATTCTCCTGGCGCTGGTCTTCCTCCTTCGCGGCGCGCGGGCCGGGACAGTGGCGATGATCCCGAACATCTTCCCGAGCGTCGTCGTCTTCGGCGCCATGGCGGGGATGAACCTGCCGGTCGATATGGGCACGATGATGACCGCCTGCGTCGCGCTCGGCATCTCGGTCGACGGAACGATCCACTTCGTCACCTGGTTCCGGCGCGGGGTGGGCGACGGGCTTTCGCGGAACGAGTCGATCGCCTACGCGTTCCGACAGTGCGCCACGGCGATGGTCCAGGCGACGCTGATCTGCGGCGGCGGAATGCTGGTCTTCTCCCTGAGCGAATTCCTGCCGGTGGCGCGGTTCGCCTGGGTGATCGCGATACTTCTGTTTATCGCTCTCTACGGCGACCTGATTCTCTTCCCCGCCATCCTGGCGGGACGGCTCGGGAACTACTTCCTCCCGAAACCGAAAAGATCGTCCGACGCGGGAGAAAACGGCGCATGAAACAAGACGCGTGGCATATCGCCCCCCTTTCGGGCGGTTGGTTTTCGATCGACGGCGGCACCTTTTTCGGAATCGTTCCGAAAAAGATCTGGCAAACGCTCCTTCCCGCCGACGGCGAAAACCTGGTTCGGATCCCGTGCCGCGTTCTTTTGGCGCGCCGTGAAGACGACGTCGTCCTGATCGACACCGGCTACGGCGGAAAGGAGCGCCCGAAACACCTCCGCGGCTACGCGCTGGAAGAGGGGAATCCGATCCGGGCCTCGCTCGCGCGGGCCGGCGTCCGACCCGAACAGGTGACGCACGTGCTGATGACCCACCTCCACTTCGATCACGCCGGAGGGGCGACAAACGGCGAGGGAGACGGACTCGCCCCCGCGTTCCCCAACGCGCTCTATTGGGCGTCGAAGACCGAATGGAACGACGCGCTCGACCCCGAACCGGCGCTGCGCGGCGCGTATCCGCAAGAAAACCTCGTCCCGCTCGCCGAAGCGGGACGAAGCCGAACCTTTGACGACGGAGAGGAGATTCTTCCCGGTCTGACCGCGCATATTACCGGCGGACATACGCGCGGGCACGCGGTCTTTCGTCTCGAAACCGAGTCGGATCCGGTCTACGCGCTCGGCGAGCTGGCGCCGACCGGTTGGCACGTCAAACGGCTCTGGAGCACCGCGTGCGACATTGACCAGCTGGCCGGCCGCCGCGTCAAACCGAAGATTCTGGAACGCGCGTTCGGCGAATCGGCGGCGATCTTCCCCGCGCACGACCCGCGCGCCGCCGCCTTTCGGCTTGTCGAGCGGCGGGGGGACGACTTCTTTTCCGAACCGATCCCCTGAACACAAGCCGCCGCGTCGCCGTTTACGTTTACAAACACCAACGAAAAGGGCGCGGGTTCCGGAGAGACGAACCTGCGCCCTTTACGCGGAGAGAAACGGAGTTGTTTAAGAAGGGAGCGGACCCGAGTAAGCCCTTGTCTTTATCTTTTGTGTGAATCATTCGGTTTCGGAGGAACGTTTCCCCCCGAAAATCATCGGCTCAGACCGATCGACAGGAACGGAAGAACGACCTGCAGGAACGACCGGCCGTACGGTTCCGGCGGCGGGGGCGGGGCCGGATGCCGCGCCGGACGATAATGCGGCGGGGGAGGCGCGTGATGCGGCGCCGGGCGATGGTGCGGCGGAGGAGGCGCGTAACGCGGCGGCACGCGGTCGAAATCGCGGCGCGGATCGAACTTCGGCGCGTGATGGGGTGCCGGTTCCGCCTGACCGCGGATCACCGGCGCCCGGCCGCGATCCCGGCCGCCGCCGGGCGGCTGCGCGTAAGCCCACTGGGTGAGGCAAAGCGCGGCGAATGTCAAAAGGCAAAGTGAGATGTTCCGCATTGTTTTACCCCTTTGTTTTCCAAGTGCTGTTGACGGCTCCCGGCGGTTCCGGAAACGGCCCGGCAACCTTTCGCCTTCCCGACCGTCCGCACTATTTAATACGAAATAAAGGGAAAAGTTCCTCAAAAAATCGAAAAAAGAGAAAAAATTTTTTCGCGGGAAGAGAGCGGGCCGAAAACGCCGTCGTGAATCAAAACACGCCGCGCGTGACGAAACGCCCGCGCGGCGCGAAAAGGCTCAAAAGAGAGAACGCCGCTACCGTTCGGCCCGCTCGATTCCGTAAGTTTCGGAAGCTTCCAACTCCGGATCGAGAAACAAATCGTCCGCTTCCCCTCCGTCCGGCAAGGCGTTCTCTTCCGGCGCGGCGGTATCGGGCGAATCGGCGGGTTTCGGTTCGGGCGTTTCCCCCTTCGGCGGTTCGGACGCGTTTTCTTCGACCGGCTCGGAAAGGACGGGCGACTCGCCAGGCTCCGGATCGGGAATCAACAGAATCCGAAAGCCGAGCGAATCGTCATGGAAGAGCGGCGGCCGAGCCGCGCGGCTCGCCGAACGGCACTCGCTCGAATTGTCCCGGACGCTCCCTCCCCGGGTGACGCCGTTTTCCCCCTCACGCGGACCGAGAGGATCCGTCTGCGGACGACCGTCGTACGGGCCGTAACGACCGCCGACCCATTCGCTCAGGTTCCCGTGCATATCGAAGATCCCCCAGGCGTTCGGCTTTTTGGTCTTCACCCTGTGCGCTCCGGCCGGATTCGCCTCGTCTTTTTTGTCGGTCTGTTCAATCGACCAACCTAGATCGGCGAGATTCCCCGTCCCGGCGAACGGCCCGATGGTCCCGGCGCGGCAAGCGTATTCCCACTGCGCCTCGGTCGGCAGAAGAAAAAGACACCCCATCTCTTTGCTCAAGAACTCGCAGAACGAACGCGCCTCGCTCAGACCGACGTACCCCATCGGATAGACCCGATAAGATTTGAAGATATTCTTGGCCGTTTTCCTGTCGCCGGCGTAGTTCCCCGGCTCCATCACGCTCTTCCACATCGCCTGGGTCACTTCCGACTCGAGGATCCAAAACCCGCGCGTCAGCCGGACCCTGTGCGCGGCCTCGTCGTTCCGCCGTCCCCTTTCCGACTCGGGACTCCCCATCGTAAATTCTCCGGGCGGACACCAACGGAACCTGTAGACCAGACCGCCGTACCGGAGTTTTTTCAGGTCTCCGGCTCTCTTTCCGGGCGCGATCCGACGATGTTTCGCCTTCGGCGCGGCGCGCGGTTCGCCTTCCCGCTCGGAACCGGCCGACACAATCACCGAGATCGTCTCCCACTCGCGGATCGTGAAGGCGACCGCCAGAGGTATCTGCGAAATGGCAAAGAGCAAGAGGAAAGCGACGAAACGCCGAAAAAACATTTGCCTGTCCTTTAAACGAAAAACAAAACGACGCGGCATGGGAAATCCGTCCCGCGGCGGATACTCCCTCGAACAGCAAAAGTCTACCAAAAACGGCTCGTATTTTCAATCGGGCGGGTTCTCCTTTCGCGGCGACCGCCCGATTGTCCCTGCGTCTTACATCCAGCCGATCACGCGGGCGATGTCGAGGAAAATCACCCAGACCATCAGTCCCAGAATGATAAAGAGCCCGATGTAACTGAGCGTGACCTGCACCGACTCGTTCGGCCGTTTGCGGAAGATCAACTCGTAGAACAAAAAGAGGAGGTGACCGCCGTCCAGCACCGGAATCGGCAGAATATTGACGACCGCCAGGTTGGCGCTGATCAGGCAGAGGAAGAGGAGAAACGTCCCGTCGTGCGTGCCGGTCGCCTTGTAGGCGATATCGACGATCATCACCGGACCGCCGAACGCCTTGGCCGAGACGTTCCGGCCGATATTGATCAGCTGACGATAGATCGCCCCCATCGAGTCGACCGTCTTCGCCCACCCGCCGGCAAGCGCCGCGCCCAGCGTCTCGGCTCGGGCGACGCGCGTCTCGCTCAGTTCAAGGTTCAGAACGCGGTCGACCAGATAGGCGTTCCCCGGCCGGGTCACCGTCGTTTCGAGAGTCGTCTTCGGCTCGGAACCGATCCCTAAGTGAATCGCCAGCGGGGTACCGGTCGGCAGGTAGTTGACATAGTCGGTAAAGAAGTCAAAGATCCGCTTGTGGGCCTCTCCGGGTTTTTCGGAGACTTCGTAGAGGAACCCGCCCGAGGGGATCGGTTTGCCGAGCTTCAGAAGCGCCTCGTAGGCCGGACGGGCGGGATCGCCCTCTTCCGGTTCGGAAAGACCGACTTCGATCGAGGCGATCCGCAGCCCGATCGGATTGACCGCCGCGTCGAACCGAACCGACGAGTCGGTTCCGGTCACAAAGGGACGGACCAGGTACGAAACGCCGAGTTCCTCGGACGCCATCCGGCCGTTAAACGAAATCAGATCGGTATAGCCGTCCGAGGCGGCAATCGTCATCGGAACGTCGATTTCGGCCCCGTCCCGCCGAACGGTCAGGACGATATCGGCGTTTCCCCCCGATTTCACCGCCAGACGGTGAATCTGATAGGGGAAGAGAGTCGGGTCAAGAACCGGCTCGTTGTTGACCGCGACGATCACGTCGCCGTTTTCGACAAGCGTTCCCGTTTCATCCAGATTGGCGCAGCGCAGCCCGGCGGACGCGGCGGGAGAACCGTCGGCAACGGAGGTGATCCCCCCCATGGCGAAACGGATTCCCGTTTCGGCGAACGGTCTGGGAGGAACCTCGACCGTCACCTTTTCGCCCTCTTGTCCCGATTTTCCTTCGGGAAGGGTGAACTCGAAAACGGCGGGCACGGCGACATTTTTACGCGCCAGGCGCTGGTAGTCGGCGGGGGTGTCGACCGGCTCGCCGCCGATCGCCGAAATGCGCGAACCGGCGGGAACTTTTTCGGCCAGTTCCGTCATCCTTTCCCGATCGGCGGGATCGAGAATATCCGCCGCCGTCCCTTCGGCGACCCGAAGCGAAGGGGAAGGATAGACGCCGATCGTCGGCGTCAGCTGGTTTTTCGACATCGTCGGCGTGATTCGCTTCTCGATCGTCTCGGGCGTCCCGCTCAGGCTCCGTTCGACGGTGAGGCTCACCTCTTTCCGGTCGAGCATCGCCAGACGGATATCCGAAAAGAGACGGCACGGTTTGCCGTCGATGGCGGTGATCAGATCGCCCGGCAGAAGACCCGTTTTCCAGGCCGGGGAATCGGGAAAAACCTGCCCGATCCGGCTGGTCGGCTCGGGGAATCCGATCGAATAGGCCCACGCGGCGCAAAGGACCGCGAAGATGATGTTCATGATCACGCCCGCCGAAATGATCGCCATGCGCTGAAAGACGTTCTTCGACAGGTAACTGTCGGGAGCGTAAATCTCTTTTTGATACCGCTCTTGTTCGGCCAGACGCTCGCGCGCCTTGTCGGCGGCGTCCCCCTCGGCCGACTCGGCCTCGAGTTTGGCGCGCTCAATCTCGTTCTTGATTCCGCTCGGGTTGTCCTCCTGTCCGAGCATCTTGACATACCCGCCCAGCGGAACCCACCCGAGACCGTATTCGGTCTGGCCGATCTTGAACCGGAAGAAGCGGAAGTTATACGCGTCGAACCAGATGTAGAACTTCTCGCACCGGACTCCGCACATTCGCGCGACGATGAAATGACCGAACTCGTGCACGATGATCAGCGCGTTCACCCCGATCAGAACCAAAAAGATCCGCCAGATCACTAAAAGCGTATGATGCAAACCCGAGTCGCCCGCGGCGGCCCAGAGGGTCAGTCCGAAATCCATGTCTGTGTCTCCATCCGAGCCCGGCGGTCAAGTTCAAAAAGACGTTCGAGACTCGGTTCCTTTTCGAATTGATGATGTTCCAGGACCGATTGACAGATCCCGGTGATTTTGTGAAACGGGATTTTCCCCGCCAGAAAGGCGGCAACGGCGACCTCGTTGGCGGCGTTGACCACCGCGCCGGCCGAACCGCCGTCGCGGGCGACCCGCCGTCCGAGCGGGATCGCCGGAAAACGTTCTTCGTCGGGGGGGAGCAACTCCAGGGTGCGCGCCGCGTTCCAGTCGAGCGGCGCGGCGGGACCGGGACGGCGCTCCATTCCGCAAAGGGCCAGCTGGATCGGCAGGCGCATATCGGGCGTCCCCATCTGAGCGATCACCGCCCCGTCGACGAATTCGACCATCGAGTGTATGATCGACTGCGGATGAATCATCACGTCGATCTTTTCGGCGGGAAGGTCGAAAAGCCAGCGCGCCTCGATGATTTCGAACGCTTTGTTCATCATCGTCGCCGAATCGATCGTGATTTTCTTCCCCATCTTCCAGGTGGGGTGGGCCAGCGCCTCGGCGACGGTGACGCGCTCCAACTCGTCGAGCGGTTTGTTTCGGAACGGGCCGCCGCTGGCGGTCAGGATCAGGCGGCGAACCAGGTCTTTCCCCCCCGACGTGCCGGAATCGGACGCGCCGTACGGGGTCGCGGCCGGCCGGCACGAAGCCAACGCCTGCCAGATCGCGCTATGTTCGCTGTCGACCGGCAGAATCCGTCCGCCGGTCTTCCGCGCCAGGTCAAAAAGGAGCGAACCGGCCAAAACCAGCGATTCTTTGTTGGCCAGGGCGAGCGTCTTTCCGGCTTCCAGGGCGCGCCACGAACCGCGCAGCCCCGCCCCGCCGACGATCGCCGCCAGAACCACGTCGACTTCGGGAGCCGAAACCGCGAGATCGAGTCCGTCCGGGCCGTAGAGAACCCGAGTCGTCCGTTCCGTCTCGGCCAACGGAGCGCGGTCGGCCTGCGGGTCGGTCACCACGACAATTTCGGGACGGAACCGCCGCGCCAGTTCGGCAAGCTTCGCCGTCTGCCGATGAGCGGTCAAGACGGCGGCGGTCAGTCGGCCGTCCGAGGCGGCGATCACGTCCAGCGCGCTTTGTCCGATACTCCCCGTCGCGCCGAGGACCGCGACGCGGCGCGGCGCGGTCTGCTGTGAGGCTCTCACTTCTTCCCGGATAATTTGGTTCTGCATAGATATTAAAGGGGCGAATAGAAATTATACGCCCTCCCGCGTTCATTTTACCCCATTATATGAAAATATTCCAGTCCGAAATCCCCCCTTTCGGAGGAGCGGACCGCGGGAAACCGTTCGTTTCAAAATGGAAAAACCTAGACGTTTCAGTTAAAAAGGGTATACTATAACAGATAAGAGACTCTGCGAAGAATATTTCAAGGCGCTCGGCGCCCGGCGCGATAATGAAACGGGGTATTCCGCCCCGAAGGCGCTCCCCGCCGACGGAACAAGCTCCACGTTTTCCGCGGCGACGAAAGCGGGTCTCGAGACGAACCGGATCTCCCGACAAACTTCCACCAACCGAAACAAATCGAACCGATGCAAAAGACTCTTGATGTTAAATTGGCGCGGATACTGAAGGACCGAAGCTGCAACGACTTTATCCTCGCCGACGCCAAAGACCCCGACATGGCGTACGGACTGGCCGCGCCGGGTAAAAGCCCCGAACAGTATGCCGGCGAAGCGAAATTCAAGACGCTCGACCAGCTCCGCCAGCAGTGCCGCGAGATCATCGCCCAGGGGCTGATCGACATCATGCTCATGAGCGCCTCGACGAACGAAGTCCTCGCCCTGCGCGAGGGGCTTTTCGTCAACTCGCCGATCACACCGGCGATCCGCGCCAACGACGCGACCGACATCTGGCTGGCCGGAACCGGCGCGGTCTACGGTTCCCTTCCTTCCCGTCCCTTCCGCACCGCGACGATCGACCACGCCCTCTGCGGAAAAGCCGAATGCACCCCCGAAGAGCGCGCCGCCGGCCGGGGCGCCGACCTGGGTCTCTATTCGATCACGTTCAACAACAATCTCGACGCCGATTTCAGATCGCTCCTGGCTTACAACGAATTCCGTCTCGAAGCCGAAAAGAAAGGTTTTCGCCATTTCCTCGAAGTTTTCAGCCCGAACGCCTGCGAACCGAACTGTCCCGAAGATATCCCCACGTTCGTCAACAATCACATCGTCCGCGCCCTGGCGGGGGTGACCGGCGCGGGACGTCCGATCTTCCTCAAGATCCCCTATTACGGGCCGAAGGCGATGGAAGAACTTGTCCGCTACGACAGCGAACTGGTCGTCGGCATTCTGGGTGGCTCGGCGGGGACGACGTACGACGCGTTTAAGATGCTTCACGACGCCAAAAAGTACGGGGCGCGCGTCGCGCTCTACGGGCGAAAGATCAACAACGCCGAACACCAGCTCACCTTTATCACCTACCTGCGCGCGATCGCCGACGGACAGATCGGTCCGGAGGAGGCGGTCAAGGCGTATCACGGCGACCTGCAAAAGCTCAACATCCGCCCGCAGCGTTCCCTCGAAGACGACATGAAGTCGATGGCGACCAGCGACAGCTACAACGCCAAGCCGCAGGGCAAATCGGCCGTGGTCAAGCCTTCTTCGCCGGCCGGCGTCTCCGAGAAAAAAACCGGCTACGCAAACCCCGATTTCAGTAAAATGACTCCCGCCGAAAAGCTCGAGTGGAACCTCAAACGGATTCGGCAGTCATATTAATTCAAAGAAAGCGACAAAAGGCTAGGGAAATGAGTTTGCACGATCGGCGACAGCGCGCCAGAGGCTTTTACGCGGCGGTCTTTCCGGCGTTGGCCTCTGTTCTCCTCGCCCTGGCTCTCCCGGCGGCGGTCCGGGGGGCCGGAGCGGTTCCTTCGCGTCTCATCTCCGAGACCGAAGCGACCGCGGCGGGACTGACCCGTCCCTGGTTCAACCAGGTCGCGATGAACCCCAGTCACGACCGGATCACCCAGATTTCCCTCCTCGACGACACTCTCTTCATCACCTCCGACAACGGCTGGATCCACGTCATCGACGTCAAAACGGGAAACACCCTTTGGAGCCGCCGCGTCGGTTCGGAACGCTTCTACTCCCTCCCCCCCGCGGCCAACAGTTTCGCGGCGGTCGTACTGCACGGCTCGACGATACACGTCTTCGACCGGTTCGACGGCAAGAAGCTGCTGGAGTTTGAAATCTCCGGTCCGGCCGGCGGAGGGCCCCAGGTGAGCGAACGCTACATCTACGTGCCGATCCTGACCGGCAAGATTTTCGCCTATCCGCTGCGCCGCTACGACATTTACAAAGACCCGCTGGACGCCGCCGTGGAAGCGGCCGAAAACGAAGGGGGGCAAGACGCCGCGACGCTCCAGGAGCGGGCGCAAAAGATCCGCAAGGCGATCGAACTGATCGCCGCCGACAAACGGGTCGAAAAGAAAGGCCTCGTCCCCTTCGACGACAAAGACGTCCAGGTCTGTCCCGCCCTCGGCGAACCCCTCGTTCAGCCGTTCCTCTGCACCCAGAACGCCGACCGGGACTTCTTCTCGTGGGTTACCACCGGCGGTTCGCTGATGATCGGCGGGCTGGACATGAAAAAATCGCAAAACGCGCTCAAACTTCTTTACAGCATCTCGCTGGCGCCCCAGTCGATGTATATCGACCTGAACCATTACAAAGAAATCGACCTCGATTTCGGTAACGACATCAACGCCCGCCCGACGTTCGTTCAGAAAGACACCACCGACGTCAACGCCGCGCGCGGCGGCGAGGCGCGGGGCGGGCTGATTCTGATGGGGGCGCGCAGCGGTTACGTCTTCGCCGTCAACGACGAACTGGGAACCGCCGAGTGGACTTTCCCGGTCGGAATGGCGGTGATCGATCCGATCGGCGTGGCGGGAGATCAGTGTTTCATTCCGACCTACACCGGTCACTTCTTCTGCTTGAACCTGAAAAACGGAAAGGCGCTCTGGTCGATCCGCGACATCAAACAGTTCGTCTCGGCGACTCCCAGCCGTCTCTACGCGCTCGATATGCTCGGGAATCTCCTGGTGATCAACCGCGATAACGGCCAGACGATCCACACCATTCCGCTTTCGACCGGAATGGGGGCCGTCTTCAATATCGAAAGCGACCGGATCCTCCTGGTCGGTCAGGACGGCCTGGTTCAGTGTCTGCACGAAAGCCAGCTGGACGAGCCGCTCCGCTACCAAAAATCGTCGTTCGACATCGCCGAGGAGTTCCAAAAGCGGATCGACGAGGCGTATTCCGATCCGCAGGACGGGAAGAAAGCCGAAGAAAAATCGGACGAGCCGAGCGACGAGTCGATTTTCGGCGACGAGGAGGAAGGGGAAGACGACGAAATCTTCGGAAACCGGAATCGCGACGCCAAAGAGAAGGCCGTTGAAGAGCCCCCCGCCGGCGAAGACGCGGGAGAAGAAGATTCCAACAACGACGCCTACGACGACACGTTCGACGACGAAAACGACAAAGCCGCCGGCAGTACCGCCGACGACGCCCAATGGGACGACGCCGGCGAGGAAGACCCGTTCCAATAACTTTTCCCGTGGTAACGTCGGTCGACCGCCCCTTCTTTTTCCAAAAGAAGGGGCGGTTTCCTTTTCTTTCCCGCATCGAATCTTCCCGGCGCGGTTCTTTTTCCCTCCGAAAAGGGTCGGAGCCCCCCCTGGAAAACAAGCCCCTCTCGTTTAAAATAACGGGGTAAGTCTCTCTCCCCGGCAGCGGCGCGTTTCCTCGGGGGAGAAGGCCCGTTTACTTACGTTTCAAACCGCCATTTTGCAAAACACCGTTGAGAACCATGAGTGATGAACTGAAGATCTTTTCCGGGTCGGCCAATGTTCCTCTGTACGAAAAAATCTGCGATTACCTGAGCATTGCCCCGGGGCAGATCACGGTCGAACGTTTCCCCGACGGCGAATGTTTCTGCCGTATCGAGGAAGACGTACGCGGACGCGACGTCTTTCTCGTTCAGCCGACCTGCCGTCCGGTCAACGACAATCTCATGGAGCTCTTGATTATGATCGAGTGCTTCAAACGCGCCAGCGCCGGACGGATCACCGCCGTGATCCCCTATTTCGGCTACGCCCGCCAAGACCGTAAAGACGAAGGGCGCGTTCCGATCACCGCCAAACTCGTCGCCAATCTCCTGACCCGCGCCGGCGCCGACCGCGTCCTGACGATGGATCTTCACGCGGCGCAGATTCAAGGTTTCTTCGATATTCCGGTCGACCATCTTTCCGCCTCGCCGGTCATCGACCACTACATCGCCTCGCTCGGCTACGACGCCGACGAAACCGTCGTCGTCAGTCCCGACGAGGGGAGCATCAAACGCGCGGCGCAGCATGTCAAAATGCTCGGCGGAAACCTGGCGATCATCGATAAACGCCGTTACGGCAACCGAGTCGAGCAGGCGAACCTGATCGGCGGACCGATCGAAGGGCGGGTCGCCTTCCTTTTCGACGACATGATCGCCACGGGGGGGTCGATCTGCGGCGCGGCGAAACTCGTCAAGCAGATGGGGGCGACGAAAATCTACCTGGCGGCCACGCACGCGGTTCTTTGCGGCAACGCCATCGAGCAACTCAAGGGCGCCCCGATCGAAGAGGTCGTCGTTTCGGACACCATTCCTCTCCTTCCCGAACACGACCTGCCGAATATCCGCGTCCTGTCGATCGCGCCGGTTCTGGCCGAGGCGATCAAACGAATTCACAACAACGAGTCGGTCAGCCGAATGTTCAAGCAGCTCCCCTACGGGAACTTCGGCGTCTACTCCTGAACGACGCCTTTTCTTCCCTCGCGGAAGGTAGGCGAACAAAAATTTTATGCTATAATGGGTTCAATCGGGCGGATTGGAGTACGGGAAGCATTGTGCGATACCCGATGGCAATCCGCCGGAATTTCATAAACAAGGGTTTATCATGGCTGAAATTAAATCATTGGCGGTCGAACTCCGCCAGGAAACCGGCAAGCGCCGGAACCGCCGTCTTCGCAAAGCGGGTAAAATCCCGGCTGTCCTTTACGGACACAAGCAAGACGTCGTCAGTCTCGCGCTTTCGGCGGACGAAGTCGCCGCGGTCATCCGCCACGGCAACCGTTTCGTCGCGCTCACCGGCGCGGTGACCGAACGCGCGTTCATCAAGGAATGTCAGTGGAACACCTGGGGGACGGAAGTCCTTCACGTCGACTTCGCGCGCGTCAGCGAACATGAACGGATCCGCATGACGGTTCCGTTCGATCTGCGCGGCGAGGCGCCGGGCGTCAAAGAAGGCGGCGTGGTCAAACAGCACATCCACACGGTCGAAATCGAATGCGAGCCTTCGAACGCTCCCGAAAAGATCGACCTGAACATCAACCACCTTCAGTTCAACCAGATCATTCACCTCTCCGAAGTCGAACTTCCCGAAGGGGTTAAAATCCTTGGCGACCTGAACATTCCGGCCGTCGAATGCACCGAGGCCGTGGAAGCTCCTGAAGTCGAAGAAGCTGCCGGCGGGGAAGAACCCGAAGTCATCGGCCGCAAGAAGGAAGACGAAGAAGATTCCGAGAAGTAACCGAAAAGGTTGTTTCTCGCCCGACGCTCACCGCAGCGTTTTTTATGACATCGTTCAGCAACAGACTCAAAGCCTTTTTCACACGCCTTGGCGTTTCGAAAGAGGCCCCTTTCGGGGGAAAGATGAAACCGGACAAACTCATTGTTGGGCTTGGGAATCCCGGTTCAAAGTATCGCGGGACGCGTCACAACGCGGGCTATATGGTCCTGGCGCAACTGGCGCAAACCCTGTCGTGCGGTTCCCCCTCGCGCAAGTTTCACGGCGAGATCGTCGAAACGCGCGCCGCCGGAAAGAACCTGTTGCTTTTAAGCCCGACGACCTACATGAACAACAGCGGTCAATCGGTCGGCGAAGCGGTTCGTTTTTACAAACTCGAGCTTTCCGATCTGTTGGTCGTCAGCGACGACGTCGATCTGCCGATCGGCCGAATCCGATTCCGTGATTCCGGCGGCAGCGGCGGTCAGAGAGGTGTCAAAGACATCATCAACCGCCTCGGCAGCGAAAAATTCTCCCGGCTCCGCGTCGGGGTGGGGCGGCCTCCCGAAGGGGTTGACACCGCCGACTACGTTCTTTCTGAATTTCGTTCCGCGGAAAAACCCGAAATTCACGAATCGATCCGGCGCGCGGTCCAAGCCGCGCTTTGCTGGGTCGAGTTCGGTCCCGGCGAAACGGCGAACCGGTTCAACGGCGGTTCCCGAACGGACGGATCGAAGTGAGCCCGAAAGGGGCGTTTTTCCGAAACCGCTTCCGTTGAGAATTTGGTAAAACGAGCAATATCCATCCCCAGCGAGCATGGGGCTTTGAGCGATCAAGGGGCGCGTGTCCCGGCTCAAAGAGAAATATTCAGGAGTTAACATTGTCCGAGAACATTTACGAATGCCTGTTTATTCTGGACACGGTCAAATATAACCGTGATCCCGAAGCCGTATCGAATCAGATCGTCGAGACGATCGAATCGTTGGGCGGTAAAGTCCGCGTCAACCGCCTTTGGGAAGAACGCAAGCTTGCGTACGAGATCAAAGGTCAGACCCGCGGCATTTACTGGCTCACCTACTTCCATCTCAGCACCGACAAATACAAGGATCTGAACCGTCTGTTCCAGATCAACGGCAACATTCTGCGTTTCCTCATTCTGCGGATCGATCCGCGTCTTGAAGAAGCGCTCGTCGAACACGCTCTGGCCGGTCCCGTCCGCAAAGAGGACGCCGCCGAAGCCGCCGACGATGTTTCCGCCGACGACGGCGACGACGAATGAACCGTTTATCCGCCTCGGCGACGTCCGCCCGCCGCGGAGGGCGCCGGCGAGGGGTCAAGAAGCACATCTAACATTTCGAGAGGGGAACCATGGCAAGTTATAACCGAGTCGTCTTGGTTGGTAACACAACCCGTGATGTCGAACTGCGCAGAATTCCGAACGGTACCGAAGTCTGCGACCTGGGTCTTGCCGTCAACGACCGTCGGCGCGACGCCCAGGGGAACTCGATTGAAGAGACAACTTTTGTGGATATCACCCTTTGGGGAAAGAACGCCGTCGTCGCCTCCGAGTATACACGCAAGGGCTCTCCCGTCCTGATCGAGGGGCGTCTCAAGACCGACACCTGGGAAACCGACGGTCAAAAACGCTCCAAGCTCAAGGTCATCGCCGACCGGCTCGTTCTTCTGAGCAGCCGCGGCGGCACCGGCGGCTCGGCGCCGCGTCAATCGTACGGCGCCGAACAGGGCGGATATTCCCAAGCCCCGGGGCAGGCGTCCTCCTTCCAGGACGCGCAACCCTCCTTCGAGCCGGGGGAGATCGCCGACGGCGATCTCCCCTTCTGAGACCGCCCGAAAGGCTCCGAATCCGTTTAAAACCAACACTCCAGCATTATAGGTGAACAGCAATGATTAACGCTATCAAAGACAAACGTGCCCGCCGTCATCAGACGTCCAAGCTCCCGAAGGGGAAAAACGGCGGTATCGAGCTGATTCTGCTCCACGAGATCGACAAACTCGGCAAGATCGGCGACCTGGTTGAGGTCAAGCGCGGTTACGCGGTCAACTACCTGATCCCGCAGGGTCTGGCGGCCGTCGCCACCGAAAAGACGCGTCAGCTCGCCGAGGCCCGTAAAGCCGAAGCCGCCGCCGCGCACGCCAAGAAGATCGCCGACGCCCAAGAGATCGTCAAGAAACTCGCCGCCAGCCCCCTGACGCTGACCGCGACGACCGACGACAACGGAAACCTCTACGGCAGCATCTACAAGAAAGAGATCGCCGCCGCGCTCAAAGAAAAGGGTATCGAGGTCAAGGCCGACAACATCGGTCTCGAAGGCCCGATCAAGGTCACCGGCTTCTACTCGATTCCGATCCGCCTCTTCGAAGGGATCGAGGGGAAAGTCGACATCACCGTCGATCGCGCGTAATCCGCAAGTCCTTTTTTCTCAAAATACACACACGCGTTTTTGCGTGTGTGTATTTTTTTAAGCGCCGAAATGAACAAGTTCGTCCTTTCCCTCTTCGCCGCGGTCTTTCTGGCGTGGCTCTATCCCCCGCCCGGCGCCGCCGGCGGGACTTTTTCCCTTTCGTCCCTCGCCCATTGGGGGATTTCGGCGATCTTCTTCTTTTACGGACTGCGTCTCGACGGAAAGCGGATTCGCTCGGGCCTGGCCAACATGCGTCTTCACATCGTCACGCAGTCGGCCACGTTCCTCGTCTTCCCTCTCCTGGTCTTGGGGGTCGTCCGTCTGACGGGCCGAATCGACCCGGCCGACCCGTTCGGCTCGCTCGCCTCGGGACTTTGGCTCGGCACCTTCTTTCTGGCCGCGCTCCCCTCGACGGTATCCTCGTCAGTCGTCATGACAAACCTGGCGCGGGGAAATGTCCCGGCGGCGATCTTCAACGCCTCCCTTTCGAGTCTGGCGGGAGTCTTTATCACGCCGATATGGATGCGTCTGTACCTGAACGCCGAAACGGGGGGGAGCGAACTCGGTCAGACGCTCTTTTCCCTCGTCTGCCAGGTTCTGTTGCCGGTCGCCCTGGGAATCGCGCTGAACCGGAAACTCGGCTGGTTTTCGGTCAAATACGACAACGCCCTGCGACTTTTCGACCAGACGGTCATCATTCTGATCGTCTACACGTCGTTTTGTCACTCGTTTGCCGAAAAGATGTTCGACGGCCTTTCGCTGACCGCGTTGCTCGCCCTTTCGGCGGCGATGGTCCTTCTTTTTTTCACCGTCTACGGAATCGTCGCCCTGACGGCGCACCTTCTCTCCTTCAATCGGGAAGACAGGATCACCGCCCTCTACTGCGGTTCGAAGAAGTCGCTCGTCCACGGAACGGTCATGTCGGCGGTTCTTCTGGCCGACCCGAAACTCGCCGGAATTCTGATCCTCCCGACGATGATCTATCACGCGCTTCAATTGCTGATCGTCGGAATCCTCGCCGAACGGGAGCGTAAAAGCGCTCCGGCCGAATGACATTTCCGACGCGGCGCGTCAAATATCCCAAAAACAGGCGGTTTTATTCGCTCTTGCGCGATTTTCGGGGGTATAATAAAATCCGGAAGGAGAGTACCGAATCCGGCCGAGTCGCGCCCCTTCCGTTGCCCTCTCCTTGAAGACGAACCGGGGGATCGTTCAGGATGATGCCAAAGAAAAATAAAAAACAGAAAAGTACGCAGACCGCGGCGCGGCCCGATCAACGGCGCCGTCGGCCGGCGCACAGGTATCATCGCTCCGACGTCATCCTCGGCTTTCTTTTGATCCTTCTGGTTCCCGCGCTCGGTTTTCTGGGCTATTACCTCTTTTGGCGCGAACACGACGAGGAATTCCCCGTTCCGACTTCCGAATCCGTCGAGATTACCCCCTGGCAGGAGGGGAATCCCGTCGACTACGGTATCGAAACGAAAGAGCGGCGATCGGATTCGGAACCGGAATCGGAAGCCCCTCCCCCGGCGATGACCGGAGAGGAGTTCGACGCTCTCTGCGTCTCGGCCGACGCGGGGAACGCCGACGCGCAATATCTTTTGGCGCGTCATCTTGCCGACGGGACGGAAAAAAATTACTTTAAGGCCGCCGAGTTGTTCCGACGGGCGGCGGAACAGGGGCATATCGAAGCGGCGTATCGGACCGGTCTTTGCTACGACCTGGGAAAAGGGATCGAAGAAGACGCCGCTCAGGCCGTTTCCTGGTACACCAAAGCCGCGGAAAGCGGATATATCAAGGCGCAATACCGTCTTGGCGAATGTTTCGATTACGGACACGGGGTTCCGAAAGACAGCGATGCGGCGGACCGCTGGTTCCTCGCCGCCGCCGAACGGGGAGACGCCAAAGCCCAGTATAAGGTCGGTATGCGTTTAACTTCCAATTACAAAATCCCTCAAAACCTCGAAAAAGCGTTCGCCTGGTTTCAAAAAGCGGCCGACCAGGGATATCCCGACGCACAATACTGGCTCGGCCGATGTTACAGCCGCGGCAGGGGAACCGAACGGTCCCCCGAAGAAGCGTTCCGATGGTACCTTCTCGCCGCCGAACAGGGGCATGCCGTTTCGCAAAACGCCATTGCCGAATGCTACGCCAAGGGGATCGGCGTTTCGCGCGATGCGGGCGAGGCCGCCCGCTGGTACCGTCTCGCCGCCGAGAACGGAAATCCCGACGCGCGGCGCACCCTGCGTCAACCCCCGAACCGATAGTTTTTTTCTTCTCTTGCGCCAAGCCGCGAGGGGATTTCGTTGATTTTCCCCTTCGGTTTCGTAAAATAGCTGTTGAGAATGTTTCGTTTGACGAAGGGTCCCCCGCCGTCCCTTCACTCCCCCCTAAAAAAGGCGTCCCATGACATCCGACGTTTTTCCGTTTCTCCGCCGCGCCGCGGCGGCGTTTATCTTCGCGTTCTTCTGCGTCCTCCCCGCCTCGGCCGACGAGGATGTCCGAAAACTCCCCCCCGACGACCTGATCAAAGCCGCCGAAAACGGCGACGCGGCGGCGCAGTGCGAGCTGGGACTCCGCTACCTGAACGGAAAAGAGGGCTTCGAAAAGGATCTGCTCGCCGGCACCCGCTGGATTCGCGAAGCCGCCTCGCAAAATTACGCGGAAGCGCAGTATCAGTTCGGCCGCTGTTTCGCCCGCGGAAAAGGGCTCGAACTGATCCCCCCCGACGCGGTCCAGTGGTACAGGAAGGCCGCCGAACAGGGGTATCCGAAAGCCGAATACGCCCTGGGAAACAGCTATATGAACGGTTTCGGCGTGGCCGAAGATAAAACGCAGGGGATCGAATGGATCCGCAAGGCGGCCGAACAGGGTCTGCCTGAAGCGCAATGCCGTCTGGGGGGGTGCTACCTGACCGGCGAAGGGGTCGAGTCCGATGCCTCGCAGGCCGTCAAATGGTTCCGCGCCGCCGCCGAACAGGGAGTGGCCGAAGCGCAGTGTCAGCTGGCGCACTTCTACTTTGCCGGAAAAGCGGAAATCAAGAAAGACGCCGCCGAAGGGGCGCGCTGGCTCCGCAAAGCGGTCGACCAGGGATACGCCGAAGCTCAGTACCAGTTCGGGAAATGTTTCGCCCGCGGCCGCGGGGTGAACGAGTTCCCCGGAGGCGCGTATCAGTGGTACAAAACCGCCGCCGAAAAAGGACACGCCAAAGCGGAGTTTTCGCTGGGAGTCTGTTACCTCGACGGTTTCGGCGTCAAACAGGACGCGGCCGAAGGGGTCCGTTGGATCCGCAAGGCGGCCGACCGCGGCCTCCCCGAGGCCGAAAATCGGCTGGGCGTCTGTTACCTGACCGGCGCCGGAGTCGAGCTCGACCGCGAAGAGGGTCTCGCCTGGCTCCAAAAAGCCGCCGACCACGGAAACCAAACCGCCAAAGAAAGCCTCGAACGGATCAAATAGCCTCGACGGAAAGAGGAAACGACATGTCGCACGGTTCTGACCGTTCCGCGTCGGAAGGAAGAACAGAAAAAAGAATCGGCCTCGCCGTTGCGGCGGCGTTAATGGCCGTCATCCTCTTTTCGGCTCTCTTCCGCCTCTTCGAAGCCGATCATGACTGCGCGGGAGACGATTGCCCGATCTGCGCCTGTCTTCATCAGTGCGACGACCTTCTGCGCCTTTTCGGCGCCGCGCTGCCGCCCCTCGCCGCCGCGGCGGCCGTTTACTTCATTCCCTATCGGTCCCGCAGGGACGCGTTCTTTCTCATTTGCCCGACGCCGGTGTCGAAAAAAACGCGTCTAAACCGATGAATCTCCGTTTTCGGCGTCCGAACCCGCCCGGTGCGCGACATCCGTTTCTTTACGTGTTAAAAAAGAGTTCTGTATTTCTTTCAAAACAGATAACGGAGACAATATGACTCACAAGTTTTTTCTCTTAGCTTCGGCCGCGATCTTGTCGGTCTGCGCACTGACCGCCTGCCGCCCCAATCCGAAACCGGAAAACGCGGACGCGCCGCAGATCGTGGTCACGATCTTCCCCGAATACGACTGGGTGAAAAACATCCTGGGAACGAATCCCGCCGGCGCGGATATTACGACCCTTCTTGACAGCGGAGTCGACCTGCACAGCTACAAGCCGACGGCGAACGACCTGCTCAAGATCGCCAAATGCGACCTTTTCGTCTATGTCGGTGGAGAGTCGGACGACTGGGTCGAGGGAGCCTTGCAACAAACCCCCAACGAAAAACGAATCGTGATCAACCTCCTCGAAACGCTCGGCGACAAAGCCAAGGAAGAGGAGATCGTCGAAGGGATGGAAACTCATCACCACGAGGACAGCGATCACCACGATGACGGCGATAATCACGATGACGGCGATCACCACGAGGACGGTCCCGAATACGACGAGCATATCTGGCTTTCGCTCCGCAACGCTCCGCTTCTGGTCGGACGGATCGCCGACGCGCTGAAAACGATCGATCCGGCGAACGCCGAACTTTACAATCGGAACGCCGCAAGTTATACGGAAAAGATCAAAGACCTCGACGCCCGCTACCGTACGGCGGTATCCGAAGCTCCGGTCAAGACTCTCCTTTTCGGCGATCGGTTCCCCTTCCGTTACCTGGCCGACGACTACGGTCTTTCCTACTACGCCGCGTTCGCCGGTTGCTCGGCCGAAACGGAAGCGAGTTTCGAAACGATCACTTTCCTGGCGAAAAAAGCCGACGAACTTTCGCTACACGCGGTCATGACCATCGAAGGGACGAACCATAAAATCGCCGAAACGATCGTTCAGAACACCGCCGCAAAAAACCAACAGATTCTGACGCTCGACTCGATGCAGTCGGTGACGGCCGACGCCGTTCGCAGCGGCGCCGACTACCTCGAAATCATGGAAAAGAATCTGAACGTGCTGAAAGAGGCGCTGAAATAAGACAGAGAAAGGAAAACCGAAGATGGCACTCCTCACCGCCGAAAACCTTTCGCTCGGCTACGAGTCGCGTCCGGTTGTCGCCGATCTGAACTTTACGGTCAACAAAGGGGATTACCTCTGTGTGGTCGGAGAAAACGGTTCGGGAAAGACGACGCTGATGAAAACGCTCCTGGGACTCCGGCCCCCGCTTTCCGGTCGAATCGTCCCGGGCGACGGCCTGAAACCGAACGAGATCGGCTACCTTCCGCAGCAGACGGTCGTCCAGAAGGATTTTCCCGCCTCGGTGCGGGAGATCGTCCTTTCGGGATGTCAGGGGCGTTGCGGACTCCGTCCGTTCTACAACAAAGAGGAAAAGCGTCTCGCCGAAGAAAACATCGCGAAAATGGGAATCGCCGATCTGGCGCGCCGCTCGTTCCGCGATCTCTCCGGCGGACAGCAACAGCGCGTTCTTCTGGCGAGGGCCCTCTGCGCCACGCGAAAACTTCTCCTGTTGGACGAACCGGTTTCCGGACTCGATCCGAAGGTCACCGAAGAGATGTACCGACTGATCGCCACGCTTAACGAAGACGGGATCACGATCGTCATGATCTCGCACGACATTGACGCGGCGCTCCGGTGGGCCACGCATATTCTGCATCTGGGGAATCCCCTCTTCTTCGGTTCGAAGAGGGAGTACCTGCAAAGCGACGCCGGAAAAATCTTCGGCGCCGGCCGAAAGGAGGGCGCGTCATGTTAGGATGTGAAATCTTCGCGGCGTCTCTGTCGGAACTGTACGACAAGCTCGCGATGTATATGGAGTACCCGTTTGTCCGGCACGCGCTGGTCGTCGGCGTTCTGATCGCCCTTTGCTCGTCCCTTCTGGGCGTCACGCTGGTTCTCAAGCGCTTCTCGCTGATCGGAGACGGGCTTTCGCACGTCGCGTTCGGCGCGATGGCGATCGCGGCGGTCCTGAATTTCACCAACCAGATGGCGGCGGTCATGCTGCTCACGATCATCAGCGCGGTTCTCCTCCTGCGGGGCGGTCAGAGCGCCAGAATCAAGGGGGACGCCGCCGTCGCGATGATCTCGGTCGGTTCGCTGGCTTTCGGCTATATGCTGATGAACATCTTTTCAAAGTCGGCGAACCTTTCGGGAGACGTCTGCAGCACTCTCTTCGGATCGACCTCGATTCTGACCCTTTCGGCGCGGGACGTCCGGCTTTCGGTGATTTTCTCGGGCGCGGTGATCCTCGTCTTCGTGTTGTTTTACAACAAAATTTTCGCCGTCACGTTCGACGAAGATTTCGCGAAGGCCACCGGAACGAACGCCGGCGTCTGCAACCTGCTCGTCGCGGTCGTGATCGCCGTCATCATCGTTCTGGCGATGAACCTGGTCGGCTCGCTTCTGATCTCGGCGCTGATCATCTTCCCCGCCCTTTCGGCGATGCGTCTTTTCCGCACATTCAAATCGGTCACCGTCTGTTCGGCCGTTCTTTCGGTCCTCGGCGCGCTGACCGGCATGTTGATCGCCATTCTGGCCGGCACCCCGGTCGGCTCGACCATCGTCACCGTCGACGCGGCAATGTTCGGGCTCTGCTGGGGAATCGGAGCCGTCAAAGGAGTTATCCGTCTATGAAACACGTAAAAAGAGAATATGTTCTGATTTGCGCCGCGGCGCTTTTGCTTTCTCTCCTTCCGGGATGCGGGGACGGCGGAAAAACTTCGCCCCCGCCGAAGAACGGCCCCGCCGGGGTCAGCTCCGTTCTCGAGGCGAGAATGGCCGAGGCGGACCGCCTTACCGGCAAGGAACAAGCCGAGCCGGCGGCGGAAAACGCCGACGTTCCCGCGTCCGAGTCCGCCGAAACGCAGACCGCGACGGCCGTCGAGACTTCCGAGCCTGTGCCGGCTGAAGAAAGCGTTCCTGCCGCCGAAACGCAGGCCGCGACGGCCGTCGAGACTTCCGAGCCTGTGCCGGCCGAAGAAAGCGTTCCCGCCGCCGAAGCGGAAACCGCCGACGTCTCCCTCGAAAACGTCGAGGTCGACCTGACCCCTCTTTCGGTCACGGTCCTCTATCCGAAAGTCTACGAGATGACAAACGTCCCCCAGGACTATATCGGGAAAACGGTGAAAATGACCGGCGAGCTGGCGGTCTACGACGAGGAGAACCCCCAGGAGCGCGTCTACGCCTGCGCGGTCAAAGACGAATCCGGCTGCTGCACCGCCGAGATCGAATTCGAGCCGAAAGAGACGGCCGCGCTACCCGAAGCGGGAGCCGTCGTCACCGTCGTCGGCGTTTTTGAACGGTACTACAAGAAGTACAAGCCTCACTTTACCCTCAAAGGAGCCGAACTTCGGTAGGGAACGCGGTGCGGACAAAAAAACGGCTCCGCTTTTCGGACGGAGCCGTTTTTTGTGTTCCAAACCGCGTGTATTTCAGCAGATGCCGTGCGCGCTCTCGTAGGCGGCGATATCCGCTTCGTTTTGAAGGGTCAGCGCGATATCGTCGAGCCCCTGCAGAAGGCGGGTTCGGCGGAATTCGTCGATTTCGAACGGCTGAACGAGTCCGTAATCGTCGGTGATCTTTTTCGCTTCCAGATCGACCGTCAGCTTATAGCCTTCGTGCTCGGCGGCCCGCTTGAACAGATCGTCGATCTCCTTCTCGGAAAGCCGAACCAGCAGGATCCCGTTTTTGAACGAGTTGTTGAAGAAGATGTCGGCGAAACTCGAGGCGATCACCACGCGGAACCCGTAGTCGGCGACCGCCCACGGCGCGTGTTCGCGGCTCGATCCGCAGCCGAAATTGCGCCGCGCCAAAAGGATCGTCGCCCCTTTGTATTGCGGAAAGTTCAGCTCGAATTCCGGGTTGTCGCTCCCGTCGTCCAGGTAGCGCCAGTCGTAGAAGAGGAACTTGCCGAACCCGCTCCGTTCGATCCGCTTGAGAAACTGTTTCGGGACGAGCTGGTCGGTGTCGACGTCGCTGCGGTCCATCGGAACGACAATTCCGGTATGTTTGGTAAAAGGTTTCATCGGTCGTTTCCTTTATAAAATGACGGCCGTCCGAGCCGGTCCGCCGCTTGTGTGTTATGTCTCTTTGCGTTTTCAGTTAAACTTCCAGTTGCGGACGTCGGTGAAATGCCCCGCGACCGCCGCGGCCGCCGCCATTTCGGGAGAGACCAGGTGGGTTCGCCCGCCCTTTCCCATCCGTCCTTCGAAGTTGCGGTTGCTCGTCCCGGCGCAGCGCTCACCCGGCTCGATCTTGTCGGGGTTCATCGCCAGACACATCGAGCAGCCCGGTTCGCGCCACTCGAAACCGGCTTCGACGAAAATCTTATCGAGACCTTCCTCTTCGGCAAGCCGTTTGACCACGCCGCTGCCGGGGACCGCCAGCGCGCGGATATTCGGCGCGACTTTGTACCCTTTCAGTACAGCCGCGGCAGCGCGAAAATCTTCGAGCCGGCCGTTTGTACACGAACCGATGAAAACCGTGTCGGGACGAATCGACTCGATCGGCTGGCCCGCTTCGAGACCCATGTATTCCAGAGCGGCGGCGGCCATTTTCTTTTCGTCGGGATTCTCGAAATCGTCGGGACCGGGAACGTCGGCGGTCACCGCGACTCCCTGAGCGGGATTCGTTCCCCAGGTCACCATCGGCGCGACGTCGGAAGCGTGAAATTTCACGACCTTATCGAACGCGGCGCCCGGGTCGGTCGCCAGGCTCTTCCAGTCGGCGACGAGCCGGTCAAATTCCTCGCCGGTTGGAACCCCCGGTTTCCCTTTCAGAAAATCGAAGGTGGTCTCGTCCGGGGCGATCATCCCGGACCGAGCGCCCATTTCGATCGCCATATTGCAGACGGTCATCCGCCCTTCCATCGAAAGGGCGCGGAACGCGCTGCCGGTGAACTCGACCACGTACCCCGCCCCGCCGGCGGTGGTCATCTTGCTGATAATGTAAAGGATGAGGTCTTTCGCCGTCACGTGGGGCGCCAAAACGCCGTCGCAGTCGATTCGCATGGTACGGCTCTTCTTCTGACGGATCGTCTGAGTGGCGAGCACGTGCTCGACCTCGCTCGTGCCGATCCCGAACGCCAGGGCGCCGAACGCGCCGTGGGTGGCTGTGTGGCTGTCGCCGCAGACGATCGTCATTCCCGGACGGGTGTACCCCTGCTCGGGCCCGACCACATGAATCACCCCCTGAAGCGGGTCGTGAATATCATAGAGACGTATCCCGAACTCGGCGCAATTGGCGCGAAGCGTCTCGATCTGTTTGCGCGAGATCTCGTCGGTGATCGGCTGGCTTCGGTCGGTTGTCGGAACGTTGTGGTCGACCACCGCCATCGTCCTTTCGGGCCGGCGGACCTTCCGCCCGGCCAGACGCATCCCCTCGAACGCCTGCGGACTGGTGACCTCGTGACAGAGCTGCTGATCAATGTAGAGAAGGACGTCGCCGTCGGTCTCTTCGCGAACGATATGCCGTGCCCAAATTTTGTCGTACATCGTCTGGGGACGCTGAGAATCCATGGTCAGTTTTTCCTTTCTGGAAACAATCGCGGCGGGAAACGGAGCAGCCGCCCGCGTGTCGGCTAACGAACGGGGTTATTATACCGCAACGGCCCCTTTTGATATATAGGGGGCGAAGAAAAAACGCGGCAGACCGACGCAAAAGGGTCCGCCGAGAGAGGAACGGTCGCGGAAAGAGTTACTCGCGTCCTTCGCCGCTTCGCGCGGCGGCCAGAAGCTGTTCGGGACGCGGCGCGTCGATCGTCTCTTTCGCCAGGGCGTAGGCGCGGCGCACCGCGGCGCCGCCGAAAAGCTTTTCTTTGAACAGACGCCAGGCATGGCTTTGGGCGCGTTCCTTCCAGACCCCCGCCCAGCGCCGGAAAAGCGCCTCCTGCGCCGTCAGTCGGTCGCTGGCGCCGAGCGCCGGAAAGAGGGCGGCGCTGTAGGTTAAAATCGAATCCGGCTCGAAACAGACGCCGTACCCAGCCTCGTCGCACAAAAGCGCCATATCGGCGAACGCCATCGGTCCGAGTTCCGGCTGGAAGAGCCCCAGGTCGAGAAGCGCCTGACGCCGGAAAAACGCGCCCGCCAAACTGGGCGCGGCGAGCGTCCCCGCGGGGAGTTTGCCATTGCGCAGAGGGAGGAGAACTCCGTCGCGGCGAAGAGCGTAGCCGAACGACGTCAGTTCGCGACCCGACGAGGTCATTTTGCGCGTCTTCGGAATCACAAGCGCCGCGTCTCCCTCGGCCAGACGCGTCAGGGCCGGCCGGGCCCAGTTCTCGCCGACCTCGCAGCCGCACTGTATCGGGCAGACGTAGGGAGTCGTCGAATTTCGAACGCCGAAGTTGATCGCGTCGATCAGACCGATCGAAGAATCGGCGGGCGAAAAGATTACCCCTTCTTCCTGGGTCAGATCGTAGCAATTATCGTATCCCGCCGCGTTGACCACCAAAATGTCGTCCTCTTCGGGACGATTTTCAAGAACCGAAACCAGAGTGGCTTCAAAAAGATCGGTGTCGGTCTCTTCTAGCAGCGGTATGATGATCGTGAGCGATGTCACTTCTTTCAGCCTCGTTGGAGTCGTCCGCCGCCCGAAGCCAAACGCCGCGGGGGGGCTCGAAATCACTGGAAAAAGCCCGTCTGTTTACGCGGCTTTTTCGCGGTCGCTTAGTTGTTATCGGCAACCCAATTTACAAAATTCCTGTAAATTCTATCACAATCGGAATATTTTGCCAAATCAACTTTCGCAAAAGATCGGAATATTTTTCTTCCTCGAAAGGGGAATTTCACTCCGTTTTCAACCGACGCGTCGTTCGCCTCGCCCGGGCTCGGGGTTGCCCGATCCGCCGTTTCGGACCATAATATTACCCGAAATAGCGGTAAACTCTCTCCGAAAGGACCCGCCATCGGCGATAAATCCGAAAAGTCGGCGGCGCTCGTGCGCCGTTTCGTCCGAATTGACCGAAATAGGGAAAAACGGTTTCCTTAGAACCTCTGCCGGGAAGAAAGGCTCAGATGACCCGTGGTTTTTTTATCACCATCGACGGCGGCGACGGCGCCGGAAAATCGCTCCAGGCGAAGCGGCTTGAAGCCTCGCTCCGCGCCGACGGAATTCCGGTCCTTCTCTGCCGCGACCCCGGCTCGACCCGGCTGGGGGAAGCGGTTCGCGAAATCCTCCTGGGCCGGGAAGAAATGGAGATCTGCGCCACAAGCGAGATGCTCCTCTTTATGGCGGCGCGCGCCGAAATGGTCCACGAGACGATCCTCCCCGCCCTCGAGGCCGGAAACGTGGTGATCGCCGACCGTTTTCTCCTCTCGACCCTCGTCTACCAGGGAATCGCCGGCGGAATTCCGCTGGACGAGATCATGCGGGTCGGCCAGGCGGCGGTACAGGGGCGCTTCCCCGACCTGACCGTTCTTTTGGACCTCCCCGCCGAGACCGGAATGGCGCGGATCGACCGTCCGCTCGACCGTATCGAACTGAAGGGGATCGCGTTCCATAAAAAAGTCGAGGCGGGTTACCGCCGGGCGCTCGATTTCCTCGCCGAGAAGAGCGGCACCGACCCGCTGAAAATCGACGCCGCGCGCGATCCCGACTCGATCGCCGCTCAGATCTACACCGAAGTGACCCGCCGGCTCTCCGCGCGTCCGAAAGGGGGGCGGGAATAATCGGTATTGGATAAAATGAGTCGGATATGTAAAATGAGCATGGTGACGTTCCCCTCAAAAAGAGGGGGGAGTCCGCCGCGGATTTTGTAAATTTTCAACCTTCACTGAATGAGCATCATGAAAAAAGAAATCGTTTTAACCGCTTTTGATCTGGTCTCGCCGATCGGTGTCGGAACCGAAGAATTTTGGGAATCCCTCACCGCCGGAAAAAGCGGCGTCGGCTATTCGACGCTGGTCGCCGAAGGTTCGCCGAACCGGCCGCTGACCGCCGAGACTCCCGATTTTCGGCCGAAAGACTACGTCAAGCCGAAAAAGAACATCAAAGTGATGAGCCGCGATATTCAGCTCGGACTCGTCGCCGCGATGAAAGCGGTCGCGAAGGCCGGCGTTTCGACCGGTTTCGACGGTTCACCCCAGACGGTCGATCCCGAACGGCTCGGCGTCATTTTCGGATGCGACCTGATCGGCGTCGATATCACCGAACTGTCCGACGCGTTCTTTGCCGGAATGAAAGACGGCGTCTACGACTACTCGACGTGGGGAAAAGAGGCGATGGAAAAAGTGATGCCTCTTTGGATGCTCAAATACCTGCCGAATATGCCGAGCAGTCATATCGGGATCGCCCTTGACGCGCGCGGGCCGAACAACTCGCCGACCCTGGATCGGACGGCGGCGCTGGCCTCGATCGCCGAAGCCGCGGTGATTCTCGAGAACGGTCGGGCCGACGTCATGATCTGCGGCGGATGCGGCAATCGTTCGAACCCTTCGTTCCTTTCGCGGGGAAAGGCGTACAATCTCGCTCCCTGGACGAGCGATCCGGCTTCGGTTCCCCGCCCGTTCGACGCCGACCGCTGCGGAACCGTCCTGGGAGACGGCAGCGCGGCGTTCGTCCTTGAAACGCGCGAGTTCGCCGAAGCGCGCGGCGCCAAACCGATCGCCGTTCTGCGCGGCTTTTCGCGGGTCGACGACCCGTCTTACGAGCTCTTCACGCAGTCCGGCGCGGTTTCGATGTCGATCGGCGCCGTTCTGGCCGACGCGGGTCTTTCCGCCGCCGATCTGGACCACATCAACGCCGACGGGCTCGGCACCGTCGAAGACGACCGCGCCGAAGCCGCCGGGATCGCCGAAGCGCTCGGCGATCTTCCCGTCTACGCCGCCAAGGGGCATTTCGGAAATCTGGGAAGCGGCGCCGGCGCGGTCGAGCTGGCCGCCTCGCTTCTGGCGATGCAGCACGGAACCCTTCCCGCCGCGTTGAATTGCGCCAAGATCGCCGACGACTGTCCGATCAACGTGATTCAGTCGCCCCGCGCCGTCGAAAAGAAGACCTTCATCAAAATCAATCAGACTTACATGGGCCGCTCGAGCGCGGTCATTTTTGAAATGTGCTGATACCGTTCAGCACCCGCGCGCCGCATCGGAGCCTAAGCTGTCGGTGCGGCTTTTTTGTCATTTGCGAAAGCCAAGACTCCGTTTCGGAGACACAGTTCGAGTTATGGGTATAGCGAAAGTCGCGATCGTCGGTCGGCCGAACGTCGGAAAATCGAGTATTTTTAACTGGCTGATCGGCGAAAAGATTTCGATCGTCGACTCGGTCGCCGGCGTCACGCGCGATCGCGTCACCGCCCTCCTGCCGCTGGACGACGATCTTCCCGCGCCCGCCGAGGAACCCGCCGAACCCGCCGAACCCGGCGCGGACGACGCGCCGCCCGAAGAGCCCCTTCCCTCCCGCTACGTCGAACTGATCGATACCGGCGGGATCGGAATCGTCGATAAAGACGACCTTTCCGAAGACGTCGAGGCGCAGATCAAAATCGCCCTCGAATCGGCCGACATGATCCTTTTTGTCACCGACGCGCGAACGGGGATCGCTCCGCTCGACGAAATCATCGCCGAAAAACTCCGTTCTCTGTCGATTCCGATCCTTCTGGCGGTCAACAAGTCGGACGACGAAAAGCAGGAGAAAAACGCCGAGGAGTTCCGCGTCTTCGGCTGGGACATGATCAAGATCAGCGCCAAACAGAAGATCGGCCGCGTCCGGCTGATGGAAGAGTTCGAGCGGCTGATTCCCCCCGAAGCTTTCGAAGACCGCGGCGAAAGTACCGAAACCCCGACGATGAAAATCGCCATCGTCGGGCGGCGAAACGTCGGGAAGAGCACCTTCGTCAACACACTGGCGCACGAAGAGCGCGTGATCGCCAGCAGCGTTCCCGGCACCACGCGCGACTCGATCGACGTGCGGCTCGAATGGGACGGGCAGACGATCGTCGTCATCGACACCCCCGGCTTTATGCGGGGCAAAAGCATCGGTTCGGACCTCGACTTCTACGCGCTCACCCGCGCCAAGCGGAGTATCCGCCGCGCCGACGTCGTTCTGATGTTCTTCGACGCCTCGCAGCGGATCAGCAAGATGGACAAACAGCTGGTCAACCTGATCGAAGATCACATGCGTCCGGTCATTTTCGTCGTGAACAAGTGGGACCTGATGGCTTCCCACATGCCGACCTCCCGGTGGGGCGACTATCTTCGCGAGACGTTCGGGCAGTGCTGGCACGTGCCGATCGCGTTTATCACCGGGATGACCGGCCAGAACGCCGACCGTCTGCTGAAGCACGCCCGCGTATTACAACGTCAGTACCGTATGCGGATCCCGACCGGGCGGCTGAACAAACTGGTCGCCGCGGCGATGGACTACAATCCGCCCCCCCTCTTCTATCACCGCAAGCCGAAGATCTACTACGCGGTTCAGGCCGACGTCGCGCCGCCGACGATCATCCTCTTCTGCAATATGCCCGACGCGTTCGCCGCGAACTACCGCCGCTTTCTGCTGAGCGTTCTGCGCGACGAACTGCCGATCGGCGAGGTCCCGATCCGCCTGGTCTTCCGCAAGCGCGAAGAGAAGGACACCAAGGACGAGATCGATTCCAAACGAAAATCGTAAACGGGTCCCCTTTTCGCCGCCGAATTCATACTGAAGAAGTAGGTTCACCTTGCGCGGTTCTGAAAAAAAGGGTAAGATGGCCGCGAGTCTTCCGTCCCGCACGGAACCGGTATTTTTAAGGATAGATTCCGGCACGGTGTTTCCCGCGCCGCCGACAAACAAGGATGGTCGTTGAAATGAAACAATATCGATGGTTCGGTTTACTCCTCGTCCTTTCGGTCGCCCTTCTTCCGGCATGTCGCAAAGAGAACAGCGCCGGCAAAGTGACCGAGATCTGCAACGTCTCGTACGACCCGACACGCGAGCTCTACGCCGAATACGGCCGCGTCTTTGAAAAGTACTGGCTCGAGAAAACCGGCGAGACGATCACCGTCGAAGACACCCACGCCGGCAGCGGCGCGCAGTCGCGCGCGGTTCGCGACGGCGGGAAAGAGGCCGACGTGGTCACGCTGGCGCTGGCGTTCGATATCGACGACATCGCCATGGAAAGGGACGGCCGACCCGGTCTCCTCTCCCCCGACTGGCAGAAGAACTTTCCGAACAACAGCTGTCCGTATATCTCGACCATCGTGATCATGGTCCGCAAGGGGAATCCGAAAAACATCCGGGGGTGGGAAGACCTTGCCAGAGAGGGAGTGCAGGTCGTCACGCCGAACCCGAAGACGAGCGGCGGGGCGCGGTGGAACTATCTGGCGATCTGGGGTTACGCGCTCGATAAGGAACTCGCCGATCTCGGCGGAATCGACGCGGTCAAAGATCCGGCCAATGCCGAACGGGTCGAAGCGGCCGAGAAGGCGGCCTACGAATTCACCAAAAAGATTTTCGCCAACTGCATCGCGCAGGGGATGCCGACCGGCGCGCGCGACGCGACCGACGATTTCGTCAAACGGGGACACGGCGACGCCTTCCTCGCCTGGGAAAACGAAGCGATCCTCTCGCAACAGATCGCCGACGGGGAATTCGAAATCGTCGTTCCCGAAATCAGCATTAAATGCGAACCGCCGGTAGCGGTCATCGACGCGGTAGTCGACCGCCGAGGTTCGAGAGAGATCGCGACCGAATACCTCAACTATCTCTATTCGCCGGAAGGACAGAAAGTGATCGCTAAGAATCACTACCGTCCGATCGATCCCGACGTGATGGCCGAGAATCGCGATCAATTCCCCGAGGTTCGTTTCTTTACCGTCGACGACGTCTTCGGCGGATGGATCGCCGCGCAGCGGAAACACTTCAATTCGGACGGCCTTTTCGATCAAATGTTGACCGAAATCAGCGGAAAGCAGTAAGACGCGATGGCAAACCTGCGCGGTCAAAAGAAGTTCGTCTCGATTGTCCCGCCCGGTCTGAAACTGGTCGAGCGGTCGGTCCTTCCGGGCTTCAAACTGACGATGGGGCTTACGCTCACCTACCTGAGTCTCGTCGTCCTGATCCCTCTGTCGGGGCTTTTCCTGGCCACGCGGCATCTCACGTTCGGCGACTTCTGCCATATTATGCAGAACGACCTGGTCGCCAAATCGTTCAAACTGACTTTCGGCGCATCCCTCTGCGCCGCGCTGATCAACGCCGTGATGGGATTCATCGTCGCCTGGGTTCTCGTCCGCTACCGGTTCGTCGGCCGACGGATTCTCGACATGATGGTCGACCTCCCCTTCGCGCTGCCGACCGCCGTTTCGGGAATCGCGCTGGCTCAGATCTACTCCGAAAAGGGGTGGATCGGTCAGTTCCTGCCGGTCCCGATCCGCGGCACGCCGATCGGCGTGACCCTGGCGCTCATCTTTATCGGGCTTCCGTTTGTCATCCGAACTCTCCAGCCGGCGATCGCCGATATCGACCGCGAGCTCGAAGAAGTCTCGGCCAGTCTGGGCGCGCGGCGTCATCAGACGTTTCTGCGCGTCATCTTTCCGACCCTTTCGCCGGCGCTGATCACCGGTTTCGCGATGGCGTTCGCCCGCGCGGTCGGCGAGTACGGTTCGGTCCTCTTCATCGGGGGGATGATCCCCGGGAAGACCGAAATCATGTCGAGCGTGATCCTTTCGAAGCTGTACGAAGAGAACGGCCAGATCCCCGCCTCGGCGGTCGCCCTGGTGATGCTCGCCGTCTCGTTCGGGATCCTCCTTCTGATCAACCTGGTTCAGATTTGGGCAAACCGACGGTTTGCGCTGGCCAATTAGAAAGGGGCCGCCGTGACCGAAGAGGAAAAACAGATCATTCGGAAATACAACGAACACCGTAAGTCGATTCTCCAATCGACGACCGAGCCGCGCGGCGTTCGGATCCTTCTGATCGCCGTTTCGGTGCTCTTTATGTCCCTTTTCCTCTTCGTGCCGCTGGTCTCGATCTTCTACGAGGCGTTCCGAAGCGGCGCGGCGTTCTTCTTCCGCGCCATCTCGGACCGCGCGGCGATGAACGCGCTGAAGATGACCCTCCTGGCAACCGGCATTTCGGTTCCCGTCAACCTGATCTTCGGCCTTTGCGCGGCGTGGTGTATCGGCAAATTTCAGTTTTGGGGTAAGAGCGTGCTGGTTTCGCTCATCGACATTCCGTTCGCCATCTCGCCGGTCATCGCCGGGCTTCTGTTCATCTTTCTGTTCGGGACGAACTCGGCGCTCGGTCTCTGGCTGCGCGAGCACGGATATCGGATTCTCTACGCCGCGCCGAGCGTGGTGATCGTCACCATCTTCGTGACGTTCCCCTTCGTCGTGCGCGAGGTCCTCCCCGTCATCCAGGCGCAGGGGACCGAAGAGGAACAGGCCGCGCGCGTGCTGGGAGCGCGCGGCTGGCATATTTTCTGGCGCGTCACTCTGCCGAACATCCGCTGGGCGCTCCTCTACGGGGTGATCCTCTGCAACGCCCGCGCCATGGGAGAATTCGGCGCGGTGGTGGTCGTCGTCGGCAACTCGCCGAAAACGAACACGCTCCCGCTGCATATCAACGCGCTCTATCAGGGATACGCCGATCCGGCGGCTCCCTTTGCCGTGGCGACCCTCCTGGCGCTGATGGCGATTCTGACGCTTGTGTTAAAATGTTTCGTGGAATGGAGAATGTCGTCCGCCGAAAACGACGTCTGAGCCGAAAGGACCTAAACCGACATGAGCATTGAAGTCCGCCACATCGTTAAAACGTTCGGGACGTTCAAAGCGCTCGACAACGTCAGTATCCGGATCAACACGGGGGAACTGGTCGCCCTTCTCGGGCCGAGCGGTTCGGGAAAGACGACCCTCCTGCGAATCATCGCCGGATTGGAAGTTCCCGACCCGGTCAGCGGGCCGATTTTCTTCGGCGGGCACGACGTCGGCTCCCAGCGGATCCGCGACCGCGGAGTCGGATTCGTCTTTCAGCATTACGCCCTCTTCCGCCACATGAGCGTCTACGACAACATCGCCTTCGGACTGACGGTCAAGCCGCGCCGCGTTCGCCTCCCCAAAGAAAAAATCCGCGAACGGGTGATGGATCTCCTCCACATGATCCAGCTCGACAACCTGGCGCACCGCTATCCCTCGCAGCTTTCGGGGGGGCAGCGTCAGCGGGTCGCTCTGGCGCGCGCGCTGGCGGTCGAGCCGCACGTTCTTCTGCTGGACGAGCCGTTCGGCGCGCTCGACGCCAAGGTTCGCATGGAGCTGCGCGGCTGGCTCCGCCGTCTGCACGACGAAATTCACCTGACGAGCGTCTTTGTCACACACGATCAGGACGAGGCGCTCGAACTGGCCGACCGCGTCGCGGTGATGAACAACGGCAAGATCGAGCAGTTCGACACGCCCGACAACGTCTTTCACCAGCCCGCGACCGCCTTCGTGATGAACTTCCTCGGCCAGGTGAACCAGTTCCGCGGCCGAATGGCAGGGAAAGGGCAGGTCCGGATCGGACGGCATCGCGGCCGCGCCGCCGAAATGGTCCTCAGCCGAAAGAACTGGGCCGACGACGGCGCCGCGCTGATCTTCGTACGGCCGCACGATCTGGAAATCGTCCGTCAGCCGATCCAGGGACGGCTCTGTCTGCCGGCAAAAATCGAACGGATCCATTCGGCCGGAGCGCACGTTCGGGTCGATCTGGTTTCCGAAAACAACGAAAACCTTGTCGCCGAAATCAGTCACGTCGACCGCGAACGGCTCCATCTCGAACCGGGCGACGACTGCTTCGTCACCCCGACGAGTATCCGCGTCTTTGACCTGATTGAACAGGACGACCTTGTAGAAGAGGGGGCGATCTCGTGAAATTCACCAAAATGGAAGGGGCGGGGAACGACTACGTCTATGTCGATCTCTTTCATGAAACGCTTCCCGAACCGCCCGAAACGCTCGCCGGCAAAGTCGCCGACCGGCATTTCGGAATCGGCGGGGACGGTCTGGTTCTGATCGCGCCGTCCGAGATCGCCGACGCGCGGATGCGCATGTTCAACCCGGACGGGAGCGAAAGCGAAATGTGCGGCAACGCGATCCGGTGCGTCGCAAAATACGTCTACGACCACGGTATCTGCCGCAAAATCCCCCTGACGATCGAAACGGGAAAAGGAATCCTCACCCTCCGCTCGGAAGTTTCCGATGGCCGCGTCGCGCGCGTCCGCGTCGATATGGGGGAGGCGATCCTCGAACCCGAAAAGGTTCCGACCCTCCTGCGCGCCGTCTCGGGACGCGAAAAAGACGCGGCGGTCGGCGTTCCGTTTGAAATCGCCGGACGGGCGTTTTCCGCCACCTGCGTCTCGATGGGAAACCCGCACGTCGTCTTTTTCGTCGACAAGCCGACCGACGAGCTGGTTCTCGGGCTCGGCCCGCAAATCGAAGTGGACTCCCGATTTCCCCGCCGGACGAACGTCGAGTTCATCCGCGTGATCAACCGCGCCGAACTCGAAATGCGCGTCTGGGAACGGGGAACCGGCGAGACGCTCGCCTGCGGCACCGGCGCCTGCGCCGCGGCGGTCGCCGCCGTTCTCAACGGCAAAACCGACCGCGCCGTCACGATCCACCTTTTGGGGGGCGACCTTTTCATCGAGTGGAACGCGTCGGACGGACACGTCATGATGACCGGCCCGGCGCGCGAAGTCTTCGGCGGGACGTGGCTCGGCTGACCCGCGTCCCTCACCTTCTTCCGTGGCATTCCTTTCATTTCGGCCGATCGCAAGCCGGGCGGCGCGTCTTGAAAAAACGCGCCGCCGCGGTACAATAAACGGTATAAGTTTTTACCGATCACGTTCGACAACAGGCAGTACGAATATGGGGATTTACGATCGCGACTATTACCGGGACGAAGACGACCGCGGACTGAGCCGCGCTACGCGCGGAATGAGCGTCGTCTTTATGCTGATCATGGCCAACGTGATCCTTTTTCTGGTCGACATGTTCCTCACGCCGACCGGGCATCAGGTCACGCATGTCCTGGCGATGCACAGCGAGACGATCTTTCACCCGACCTATTGGTTCGAGCTGATCACCTACGGATTCGCTCATGACCCGTCGAACTACTATCACATCTTTGGGAATATGCTGGTTCTCTTTTTCTTCGGGCCGCCGATCGAGCGTCTCTACGGAAAACGGGAGTTCTTCATTTTCTACATGCTGGCCGTTCTGGCCGGCGGGCTCGTCTGGGGGGTGCAGACAGGGATTCATAGCCATTCCCTGGTTCAGGCCGACCAAGGGCCTCTCCACGCCGAGATGCTCGGCGCCTCCGGCGCGGTCACGGCGCTGGTGATCCTCTTCGCCTGCAACTTCCCCAAAGCGCAGGTTCTCCTGTTCGGGCTTCTGCCGATGCCCGCCTGGGCGCTCGGCGTGTTGTACGTGGTGATGGACACCTTCGGCTCGTTCAGCGGCGGAAGCCACATCGCCCACTCGGTCCATATCGCCGGGGCGGCGTTTGCCGCGCTCTACTTCTTTACCGGGCTGCGGTTCAGCCGGTTTAAGTTCCCCAAGCGCCGTCCGCGGCTGAAGATTCACGAGCCGCACGAAACCGAGTCCCGCGCGGCCTACACATGGAACACGCCGAAAAGTTCGCCGGTTCCCGACGAACAGATCGAAGCCGAAGTCGACCGGATTTTACGCAAGATCCGATCGACCGGCGAGGCGAGCCTCACCCCGGCCGAACGCGAAACGCTGATGTACGCCAGCCGCGAATATCAGCGGCGCCGGAAAGGCGGTTCCTAAAACGCGTTCGGCGGCGGGCCGCGCGCCCCGCTGCCGCATTGACCTTTCGGGGGTTCCGGCGAAAAAAAGACCGTAACGTTTTGCGGACCGCGGACCCCGCCTTTAACACACGACCTTTTGGAGACAGCACAATGAAGTGGTCGCAGACGTTGATTCCGACGATGAAAGAAATCCCCGACGGGGCGGAAATCCCGAGTCATATCCTGATGCTTCGCGCCGGGATGATCTCGCAGGTGATGGCGGGAGCGTATTCCTATCTGCCGCTCGGTCTGCGGGTCCTTCAAAAAGCGGTCGCGATCGTCCGCGAAGAGATCAATAAAACCGGCGCGGTCGAACTTCTCATGACCGCCCTCTGCCCGACGTCGCTCTACGAGCGGACGCATCGGGTCGAGGCGTTCGGCAACGTCCTGATCAAGACCGACCTCCCCCGCGCGGGGAAAAAGGTGCCGGTCGTCTTCTGCCCGACCCACGAAGAAGAGATCACCGACATCGTCTCGCGCTACATCTCGAGTTACCGGCAGCTTCCGATCACCCTCTACCAGATTCAGACGAAGTTCCGCAACGAAGAGCGGCCCAAGTTCGGAATCCTCCGAACGAGCGAATTTCTGATGAAAGACGCGTACAGCTTCCACACCGAGCTGGAATCGCTCAACAAGCGGTACGAGAAGATGTACAAAGCGTATTGCGACATCTTCACCCGCTGCGGCGTGCCGTTCCTGCCCGTCGAGGCCGAGTCGGGTCCGATCGGCGGCGACGCCTCGCACGAGTTCATGATCCCGAGTCGGAACGGCGAAGACAACATCGTCTACTGCCCGAAATGCCGCTACGCCGCCAACATCGAAAAGGCGGAAATCGGGGGCGAGCCTCCCGCCGGTCCCGACGCGTCGATCGCGCTCAAAGAGGTCGCCGAACTCGACACGCCCGACGCGCACACCATCGAGCAGGTCTGTCAGTTCCTGAAAGCGAAACCCGTCAAACTGATCAAGACGCTCATCTACGTCGCCGACGGCAAGCCGATCGCCGTACTGGTTCGCGGCGATCACGACGTCAACGAAAACAAACTCCGCCGTCTTCTGGGCGCGGAAACCCTCGAGCTGGCCGATCCCGAAACGATCGAAAAGGTGACCGGAGCGCCGGTCGGATTCGCCGGACCGGTCGGCATGGCGGAAAAGATCGAAATCGTCGCCGACTACCAAGTCCGCGCCGTCGCCAACGCGATCACCGGCGCCAACAAGGCCGACAAACACCTGGTCAACGTCAACGTCGAAAGGGACTGGACGGCGGACAAATGGGCCGACGTGCGAAACGCCACCGCCGGCGACGCCTGTCCCCATTGCCACGAGCCGATGATGATCCGGAACGCCATCGAAGTCGGACACGTCTTCAAACTCGGCACCAAATACACCGAGGCGCTCGGCGCGAACTATCTCGACGCCGACGGTTCGTTAAAGCCGATCATTATGGGGTGTTACGGAATCGGCGTGAACCGGATCGTCGCCGGACTGGCCGAGACGAGTTACGACGAAAGCGGGATGATCTGGCCGGTCGCCCTGGCGCCGTACGAGGTCAACGTCTGCCCGGTCAAAGTGACCGACGAGGCGAGCGTCGCCGCCGCCGAAAAACTCCACGACGAACTCCAGGCCGCCGGGGTGGAGGTCATCCTCGACGACCGCGATCAGCGCGCCGGGGTCAAGTTCAAGGATTCCGATCTGATCGGATTCCCGCTTCGTATAACGATCGGAACCAAGGGATTGGCCGAAGGAAAAGTCGAAGTCAAGTGGCGTTGGGAAAAAGACGCGCAGTTCGTTCCGCTCGATTCGGCCGCCTCCCAGGTCGCCGCGTGGATCGCCGAAGAAAAGAAAACCGGCGCGCGCTTTACCGAAGCGATGAAAACGCTGCGCAAAGAGTAAAAGAGGTTCAAGATGAGTAACATTCAGGTCGGCATTCTGATGGGAAGCGACAGCGACTGGCCGAAAATTAAAGGGGCCGCCGCCGCGCTCGACGAATTTGACATCGGCTACGAAGTACACGTCATGAGCGCGCACCGCACGCCGGAAAAAGTTCTCGACTACGCTTCGGGCGCCCGCGCGCGGGGGCTGGGCGTGATCATCGCCGCCGCCGGCGGCGCCGCGCACCTGGCGGGGGTCGTCGCGTCGCACACCACCCTTCCGGTGATCGGGATCCCGGTCGAGACGGGAGTGATGGGGGGCCTCGACTCCCTCCTTTCGACGGTTCAGATGCCGGGAGATATTCCGGTCGCGACGGTCGGGATCGGATCGGGCGGCGCGCGGAACGCCGGGATCCTCGCCGCCGAGATCCTTGCCGGATCGAGTCCCGAACTGACCGAAAAGCTCGCGGCGTTCCGCGGTCGGCTGGTCGAAAAGATCGCGAAAAAAGACGCCAAGCTGAACGAGGCGATCGCCGCCGAAAAGAACGCCTGAGGCGGCCTTCTTCGACAAAACCAGACGCCCGGAAATTCAGACTCCGGGCTTTTTTTACACACTGACGAAAGAAAACCGATGACCGACGCGAACCTTTACGAAACGCTCCGATGGGACGCTCCGCGCGACGCCGACGCTGCGGACGAGCTGAAATGCGGCCGACTCGTTCTGATCGACCAGACCTTGCTGCCGACCGAATTTACCCACGTCGAATGCCGCACGCCCGAAGAGGTTTGGCGGGCGATCAAGCGGCTCGTCGTCCGAGGCGCTCCGGCGATCGGGATCGCCGCCGCCTACGGCGTCTGCCTGGGAATACAGCCTCTCTTTGCCGACGGGAAAACGCCGACCCGGAACGAGCTCCTCGAAGCGGTCGAAAAGACGGCCGCCTATCTGGCGACAAGCCGTCCGACCGCGGTCAATCTCTTCTGGGCGCTCGACCGGATGAAAGCGCGCGCCGCCGCGTCCGGCGTTTCCGCCGACGAAACCGCCGCCGCGCTCATGGCCGAGGCAAAAACGATCCATGACGAGGACCGCGGCCTCTGCCGCCGGATCGGCCGATTCGGCGCGAGTCTGGTCAAAGACGGCGACGCCCTCCTGACGCACTGCAACGCCGGAGCCCTCGCCACCGCCGATTACGGGACCGCGCTGGGGGTTTTCTACGCCGCGCGGGAAGCCGGAAAAAAGATTCGCGTCTATGCCGACGAGACGCGTCCCCTTCTCCAGGGAGCGCGGCTGACCGCGTGGGAGCTGGCCGCGCGCGGCATCGACGTCACGCTGATCTGCGACTCGATGGCGGCGATGCTGATGCGCCAAAAGAAGATCGACGCCGTCTTTGTCGGCGCCGACCGGATTGCCGCCAACGGCGACGTCGCCAATAAGATCGGCACCTACTCGGTCGCGGTCAACGCGCGGGCTCACGGGATCCCGTTCTACGTGGCCGCTCCTTTTTCGACGTTCGACCTGACCCTTTCGGACGGGAACCAAATTCCGATTGAAGAACGCGACCCGGAAGAGATCCGCCGCGGATTCGGAAAGCGAACCGCGCCGGACGGCGTCAAAATCTACAATCCCGCCTTCGACGTCACCCCCGCCGAACTGGTCAGCGGGATCGTCACCGAAAAAGGGATCGTCTCGCCCGTCACCGCCGGGCAAATCGCACGCCTTTTTGAGAAGTAATCATCCATCGGGCGAAAATTGCCGTCAGCAAAATCAGTGCCGCCGCGCTGACTCCCGCTCCGATCCGTAGCGACATCGGGCGGTATTCCATCACCAGAATCGATCGCCCGGCGGGCAAGTCGACCGCCCGCAAGACGCCGGCGGCCGTTCGGACCGGCGCCGGGCGATAAGCGCTCTCCCCTTCCCCCCGGACCCGCGCGCGCCAGCCGGGCCAGGCCTGCTCGGCGATAAGGAGCGTTCCCGGTTGGATTAACCGCGCTTCGATTTCGATCCGTTCCGGCCGATACGACGTAATCCGGGCCGATTCCCCTTCGAGCGGTTCACGTTCGAGCCGATGGCGAACGAGATCCTGCCAGGCGGCAAACTTTTCCGGATGATGGACGACATGAACGCGGTTTCCGCCGCCGGGAACTTCGCCGAATCGGATGCCGTGCGCCGAAACGAGAAAAGCGTCGGCGCCGAGCGCCGCCAGAATCCGGTCGAAACCGGCCGACCGGTCGCCGGAAAGGCGCCAGCGCCGAAGTTCGCTCCTCAAATAGCGCGAGACGGAGAGGTAACCGGCGGGAACAAACGTGCCCCGAACGTCGAGGTTCGCCACGTTCGCCAGAGCGGCGTTTTTCTGAAACAGGGTCCAACGATCCCAGTAAACACGTTCTTCGAGCCGACGAAACGAGGTGAAGTTCAGAAATTGGGAGGGATAAAGAAACGAATCGCGGAACAGACGCGGGGGAACGGGGCGGTCTTCGCCGAGACGGCGGAGTTCGGAGGCGATCGGCGAGGAGGCGCGAAACGCCTTTTCGGGAGCGCCGCGGAGAAACCACTTCTGAGAGACCGCCAGATCGAATGCCAGAAGAAAGACCGCCGTCAGAAGAAAAAGATTCTTTCCAAAACGCGTTCCGTACGGCGTCCGCCGCAAGAAACCGAACGCGATGAGAAGGAACGTCAGAAGGGCGGTCTGAGCGAACGCGGCGACGGCGGAGAACTTTGCCGCGCCGGGGATCAGCGGACCGTAGAGCGTTTTGAGACGGCCGAATTCGACGCCGCAGCGAATTAGAAGACGTTCCGGATGGGCGAAACGGACCGCCAGAATGCCGACCAGAGAAAGAACAAAGAGGGACCAAAGCGCGCGCGTCATCCGGCGCGGACAATAGAGTTTTTCCCAGCCGATCGCCGCCAGAAGCGAAAGGGCCAGGGCGGCGAAGGTCATCATTTTAGCGGGGTAACGAAACGCTCGCCAGCCGGGAAGAATGCGCGTCATGAGCCAGTAGACGCCGCCGACGGGATCGGACGCATCGAACGGCGCGGAGGGTAAGACGCCCGGTTCGCGGAAGGCGCGGAGAAGCCAGCCGAGTCCAAACCCGCCCCACGCCGCCAGGAGGGCGAAGAGCGTCAGCCAGGAGAAAAAGACCCGAATCGGAATGCGCGGGTCAGCGGCGCCGGACGAAAAACGGCGGCGGAGACGGAACGCGGCGTATGCCGCCAGGATGGGGAAGAGCCCCATATAAAGGGACGGGGTCCAGATCTGCCGGTCCCCCGGAAGGGCGGTCAGCCATCGCGTGTTTACGGGAAATTCGCGGCCGCCGATCCCGGACCAGAGGAGTTCGGCCGTACGCCAGGGGGGAAGAGAAAAGTTGTAGATTCCCAATTCGTTTTCGCGCCTTTCGGCCGGCGTTTCGCAGGAGAAGGCGTTTCGGCTTGAGGCGAGCGCGGTTTCGGCGGCGGGAAAAATCTGAACCGCCGCCAGAGCGAATCCCAATAGAACGGAAGCGGCGAGCGCGGCGGCGGCGCGGCCCGATCGGGGGGAACCGGGGGACGGGATTTTCCGGCGGCAGAAAAGGAAAAGGGGAACCGCCAGAAGGACGCCGAAAAACGCCGTCTGGGGATCGCCGCCGGTAATCATCATCGCGACGGCGCAAGCGGCGGCGGCGCCCGGAAGAAAGGCCGGACGAATCAGGAGGCGGAGCGTCGCGCCGACCAACACGGGAAGCCACGCCGCGCCGATCAGAAACGGGAGATTTGTCACCTGAAACAGAATCTGCCCCCCGAACGTCCACGTCAGCGCGCCGGCCGACGCGCCGAGCGGCGTACAGAGAAAGAACGTTTCGCTCCCCCCGCGGGGAAGCGGAGTGCGCGCCAAATAGAAGAACGCGCCGAAAGCGATCGCCAGGTGAACGAGCGTGTAAAACTTATACGCCGCGTCGAACGGGATACGATCTCCCGCAAGCGCGAAAACCGCCGCGCGGATCGGATAGAAGAGCGCCGCGGCGGGATTTCCCGCCAGGGGAACGCCCAGATTTTCGTAGGGGTCCCAGAGGGGGAGACGTCCGGCGGAAGTCTCTCGGACAATCTGCCGTGCGAACGGGATATGGTAGTATCCGGCGTCGCGGTAAGCGAACTGTTCTTTTCCGAAGATGATCGGTCCGAAAAGAAAAAGAAGAAGCGCCGCGAAAAGAAGAACCCCCCAAACCGCCGCGCCAATGCGCGGGGGAGTCTTGTGAGGGTTTTGTTTCGTACGGGAAGGCGTCATAAACGTCACGCTAACCGATGACTTTCAGCGGGGGAAGCTTAACCGCCGTTCCGGTCAGTCCGCCGTAATGCTGACAGAGGGTTTTAAAGTCGTATCGGAGAAAATCCCACAGCTCCGGCCGCGGGTCGCTCGAAAGCCATTGCCGCGAAAGGGCCGACACTTTCCGATTATACTCTTTTTGCGAGGCGCCGTGCGCGAAATAACGTCCGCCGAACGAACGGAGCGAACCGTCGAAATCCGGCGAAATATGATAGAGTTCGTGTATCAGCGTGTCGATCTTCTCGCCGATCGGCAGATCCACGAAACGGGGAATGTAAATCGAAAGGACGTAGAGGATCGGCCGGTTTTCCTTGTCGTGAAGGAGAGGCATTTCGAGGAGTCGGTTGTTTCGCGTCCCTCGCAGTTTCCCACCCTCGAAGCGAAGCGGAGTCATCGAGGCGAAGACGCCGTACATCTCGCGCTTGCGCGTCCGAACCAGCGAGACGGCAACGTGTTCCATCCGTATCCGCGAAAAAACGGGGAGCTTGACGACAATATCGCGACAGACGGCGCGGATCGGGTCGGTATAGTTGAAATAGTTCTTCGCCATCGGACGTTCCCCCGGGCGGCCCCCTCTTTTGAGAATTGTTTCCCCCTCCGATTTCGGACAAACGCCGCGTTCGCCCCGTCCGTCTCAAAACAAAAGGAGGGAATCAAACAGACTCCCTCCTTTGATGACTTTGAGCGCCGCCAAGAGCTCGGTCTCATTCGACCGACGGAATGACCGACGCGGCTTTCTTGGCGCGGGTCTCGTCGCCGACGAATTCGATGATGGCGCGTTTCCCGGCGTCTCCCAAACGCGGGGCGGCCAGGCGCAGAATACGCGTATAACCGCCGGGACGTTCGACGTAACGCGGAGCGACTTTGTCGAAGAGGACCGAGACGGCCTCTTTCGAGCCAAGAAGCTGGAGCGCGCGGCGGCGATACGCCAATGCCGGGGCGGCTTCCTTGATCCAGGCTTTCCACCCTTCTCCCTGACGCCATTCTTTCCACTGGTCGGTGCCGCGGGCGGACTTACAATTGAGGTCTTCGGCGGCCTTGATGTGTTTCTGGGCTTTGACGCCGAGCGTCACGCAGCGTTCGACGAACGGACGAAGCTCTTTGGCTTTGATAAGGGTCGTCACGATGCGCCCCTGCACCTTCGGCGCCATTTCGGGAGTATCGTAATCGTCGGCGTCGCGTTCGGTCAGGATCAGCGCCGAAGCGAGATTCTTCAAAAGAGCGCGCTGATGGTTCGGATTGCGTCCAAGTTTTCTTCCAGCTTTTCTATGTTGCATGGCCTTCGCCCCTGTCGTTCTCAGATGCCGAAACGCGGCACCGGTTTTCTGTGGTTCTTATGGTAAATGACTTCGCGCGGCGCGCGAATGGTTCGTTCAGGAAAGACGCATCCCCAACGTGAGGTTGTTTTCCCGAAGCTTGGTTTTAACTTCATCCAGCGAGGTGCTGCCGAAATTGCGGAGATTCATCAGGTCGTCCTCGGTGCGAACAACCAGGTCGCGGATCGTCTTGACACCGTCGGCGTCGAGGCTGTTCTTGGCGCGAACTGAAAGGTTGAGCGATTCGATCGACCTCGAAAGCGTCTCTTCCATAAAGGGATCGCGTCCGCCCTCGCGCGCGGCGGCGCCGCGCGAAAAGGCCGTCAGACCGAGACCGGAATCCTGAATGAAGGGATTCAGATGCTTGCGAAGGATCTTCGCCGCTTCGACCAGCGCCCAGTTCGGCTCGATCGAACCGTCGGTCCAGATCCGGAGAATCAACTTGTCGTAGGTCGTCTTCTGACCGACACGGGTCGGCTCGATGAAGTACTGGACGCGCTGAACGGGACTATACGACGCGTCGAGAGGAATCGCCCCGCGATCCTCGTTGCGGTCCCTGTTTTCCATCGCGTCGGCAACCGGAACGTAACCGCGCCCCTTTTCGACGACCAATTCGACCTCAAACTTGACGTTGTCGGTCAGCGTGGCGATATGCAGTTCGGGGTTGATAATCTCAACACCCATATCGAGGATGATGTCGCCGGCGGTGACTTCGCCCTTTTCGTTCTTTTCAATACGAATGACGTGCTGGGGCTTGTCGTCGGACACCTTGACGATGACCGACTTGATATTGAGGACCAGCTCGGTGACATCTTCGAGGATGCCCGGGATCGTCGAAAATTCGGAGGGAACGATATGTCCGCCGTCGGTGCGGATCTTCATCGAGGTGATCGCGCTCCCTTCGAGACTCGAAAGAAGAACCCGACGGAGACTGTTGCCGACGGTAATCCCATACCCCTGTTCGAAGGGTTCGACCGTAAATTCACCGTACGTATTGGTAAGCTCGCTGACCGCGACCTTACTCGGCAATTCCATACCTCTCCAGTTAATTCTCATCTTTCAACTCCGCGACAAAGGTTTAGCCATTCTACAAAGCAACAATCGATATGTCGGCAGACGGCGCGACTACTTCGAGCAGAGCTCGACGATCAGCTGCGGCTGGAAAGGAACCGATTCGCCGCGTGCGTCGACCGGAACGGCGACGTCGTCGGCTTCGGGGAGACGGAGAACCGTCCCGCTCGGAACTTCGTTGTCGGACTTCGCGAGGAAATCGGGAACTTCGTTGCGGTTTTCGAGGACGGCGAGCTTGACGGCCTCGAGGCTCGTCTTGCGGTTCTTGACCGAGATGACGTCGCCGGTACGAACGAGGTAACTGGGGATGTCGACGCGGTTGCCGTTGACCAGAATGTGGCCGTGAGCGACGAGCTGACGGGCCTGGGCGCGGCTGTAGGCGAATCCAAGGCGGTAGACGACGTTGTCAAGACGGCGTTCCAGGATCGACATGAGGACTTTCCCCGTGTTCCCTTTGGCGACTTCGGCCATACGGTAGTACTTGCGGAACTGCGTCTCAAGAACACCGTAGAACGTCTTGACCTTTTGTTTTTCGCGAAGGTGAATACCGTATTCGGTCAGCTTGCCGCGTTTCATCCCGTGCATACCCGGAGCGAACGCGCGGCGATTCATCGCGCAATGCTCGCCGGCGCAACGCGCCCCCTTGAGCATCAGCTTGACCCCTTCACGACGACATTTTTTACAAACAGCACCCGTTTCTCGAGCCATATCAAATCACTCCAAACCGTGATAT
>CADBQY010000012.1 GCA_902796885.1 uncultured Planctomycetota bacterium | reverse complement strand
TCGATACGGGTACCGTCCAGATCGGGTTCGGCGCCGCGCCGGAATCCGGGAAGGTGTATCGGGTCGTCGTGCGGCGGTGAGGCCACCGCGGGCAATATAGGCCCCGCGTAAAACAGCGCGGGGTCGTTCGCCGCTCGCTGGCGGCTCTGCAAGGAACAATCAATGTCAGAAGTTCTTGATAACATCAGCTGCCCGATTGCGCCGGTTGCGGACTCGCACCTGGCCAATAAGGCTTATGTGGACGCGGCGGTCGCCAACGGCGCCGGTACCGCGTCCGGTTCGGGAGATAACGTCGTGTCGATACCCGCTACTTCTTTGATTTCGTGCGGCCTCGCGCCGACCGAAGATTCTCACCTTGTCAATAAGGCGTATGTGGACGCCGCCGTGGCCGCCGCGGGAACCGCGACGCCGATTGAAGAACCCGCCGCGCTTGGGCGGGTCGTTTACGTGACGACACTTTCCGACGCGGCGAGTCATACCGGGACGAGTCTGCGGGACGCGATTGACGCGGTGACGGATAAAGGTTCAGTGGTGATTAAGTTTTCCGTGTCCGGGACGATTACGCTTGAACAGGGCGAGATCGTGATTCCCGTTGGTAATATCGCCATTGACGGGGAAGATAAGATCACCATTAGCGGCGGCGGAGTGTCGCGGGTGTTTGCGCTGACTAATGCTTACGCGGTTCTAAAACTTCATCGGCTGATGATTACTGGCGGGAACGGTGTCGGTGCGACACAAAGCCAGACATACGGCGGTGCCATCATTGTAACATCGTATAGCACAATAGAAGCGTATGGGGTTACATTTCGCGGAAATGCTCTTAGTGGAACTGGGGCGGATGTCGGCGGCGGAGTGGCGTATTTGTCAGCAGGGCGTGGTATTTTTGTTGACTGCGAGTTCGATGGGAACAGCGCGACTACGACAGGTTCAGTCTGCAACTCCGGGTGCATTTATGTGAGTTCATCGTCGGCACATTTACACTGTATGTGTTGTACATTTACTGACAACACGGCTTCCGCCGCAACCACAGCTGGCGGCGCGGCGGCCGTGATTATAAACGGCATATTTCAAGATTGCGTGTTTAACGGCAACTCCATTTCTGGTGGGACAAACAGACGCGGAGGCGCGGCTTTGGTTGGCGGTAATAACGGGACATTTCAAAGGTGTACATTTAAGAACAATAGTGCCGGCACTGCGGCAAACACCTGCGCTGGCGGCGCGTTTTACTGCAACACGAGTCATTATGTTGTAATAGAGGACTGCACTTTCGAGAATAATACCGCATATTATGGCGGTGGAATATATATTGTTGGAATGAATAACCGACAATATTATTGCCGTATAGAACGGTGTCTGTTTGACAATAACCACATCCATTCCAGCGGTCGTGCCGCCGCGATTTATTGTTACTATCAGTCTGTAACGATTGAGGATTGTGAGTTTAAGAATCACGCCGTTGGCGCGTCCAGCGGAATTATTTACGCCTACGGTTACACCGGGAAACTGTTTGTCGTGACGATCAACCGTTGCAAATTCACCGGGAACAGTTCGAGTGCGGCGACGACCGGGCTGATCTACTGCGCGAACCTGGCACAAGTTTATCTTTACAATACCGTATTCACGGATAATACATTCACGTCGTCAAGCGGAAACCATAAGTGCGTTTATACGACCGGGTCGAATACCTGGGCGTTTATCTACAACTGCACGTTCACGAACAATACCAACAAGGGCGGCGCGTTCTATGCGGCGGCGGGCGGGGTCGATATTTACAACTCGGTCGAATACGGCAACGGGTCGGCCAGCGGCAAGGGAACTAATGCGACGGTCAATGCCGCGAAGTTCCTGAGCGATCACTCGGCGTCGGTCGGGCGGGATATTGCATACGACTCCACGAAACCGCTGTTCGCCGCTGACGGGTATACGCCCGTTGCCAACAGTCAGGTGATCGACGCGGGGAACAACACTTACGCCGTGACCGAGTATGACCTGGTCGGCAAGGCGCGGGTGTCGGGCGCAAGCGTCGATGTCGGGGCGGTGGAGTGGCAGGGGGCGTAACTAAGGCGGCCAACGAGCCGCCGCTTTCGGCCGGTGCGAGATGTCGGCGGGAGTAATCGCCCGCCGCGGCTTCGCGGATGGCAGGGGAGCTGAGTATTCAAATAATGTTTGATAACTGAAAGGAGTTTTGAATATGGCGATTCTGGCAATTCTGAATACGGTGATGATGGCAGGGATTCTGGTCGGCGTTTGGGTCGGCGTCTTTAAACCAATCCTAGATTTCCGGACCGTGCTGCAAGAGGTCAAAAAGTTCATTGGCAAAGTCGTTAAGGATGAATAACGCGAGAGGTGATTCGTGGTGGACGGCAACAACCAAATCAATTTTCTCAGCCCAGAGACGGCGTCCCGGATCAGAGAACTGACCGGCGCGTCGGCACAGAGCTCACCCCCCTCTCCTCTTCAGACAGATCAAACAAAAAAATACCTCTTTAACTCTATCCGCCAGTTCCGACTGCTTGAAGACCCTCAATACATCGGAACAACAGACGATCCGGATGTTTGGGAAGCACAGGCAGAGACTTCTCCTAACGCTGAATTTCAAATTTCCGTAAAGTTCCGAAAGGTACTTCCCTCTCATGTTGCCGGCGACATTGTTTACGCGGTTCTTCGGTCCGATTGGGAGGTCCTTCTGTACGACGCGCACCCGCGTATAGGGAGAATTTACCAATCCAAAGCTCTTTCGGCAAACAGATGGGAATATACTATACAGCCGATTAAAATCACTCAAGCGGACGGAGGTTTTGTGCCGGAACTTGCGGACGAGAGCACCGCTGCCGCCTATAACTTATACGAGACGGAAAACCTTGAAACGGGGCTTCTCGGCAACGGGATCGACCTGACGGGGTGGGTCGAGGAAGGGGCAATGGAAGAAAACGGGGATCCGAAGCATTTTCTGTCTCCGGTTCCCAACGGAACTCTTGTTTTTTATCACACTTTTTCATTGGCGACCGGGAAAAGTGACGACACAGGTAATAGTTCAGAAAACGAAAATTCTCCTAACGGTGCGCAAGGAGGGGGCGGAACAAGTTCGGGCAACAGAAAGATTCCTCACATTATGGTTTTCCAGTTTGCGAATCCCTTGAAAAGTCCGTTTATCTCACACGTAATAAAAAGTTTGCCGTTTGGAATTAGCGGGCCTTCTGACAGCACCGAACCAAGTTCAAACTATGTCAGCATGACAGTCGGCGGAACGCTGGAAAAAGTTTATTGCCCGCTGTTAAAAAGAGGAGAGAGCTTAGGAGCCGGCACAAAAGTTGTTTTGTCTCGAAACATCGAGACCGGGTTTTGGGAGATCATCGAAGCCCAGTGCGACAGCGCGTCGGCCGCGGCGTTGCCGGAAGAGGACGAAGGCGCCGAACCGATCGCGCCCGACGACCCGCCGCTTGACGATTTGGAAGACACGCCAGCCGCCGACAGCGGGGAAGACGGCGAGACTGGCGGCACGGAGGGTGGAGAATGAGTTTTAGGTTTACGCCCGGATGTTGCTGCAATAAGTGCAAGCCTTGTAAAGAAATTGTCCGTTCCGGCGAATACCGCCCGAAAATACTAGTCGGCGACATAGATGGCGTTATAGACAGGGTAAAAGATCAGACGGGACTCGATTGTCAATATGGCTGTTTGGCGATTTATGGGGTTGATCCGGACGGACTTTTTGTAATCGGTGGCGACACGGGGCCCTTACAACCTCTTTACTGTTGGTACTCGCATTTCGACAGCTTGACAGGGAAAACAGAGCTAGACGCTAATAACAGTGTTGTGTGGAGTCCTGCGAGAGGTGCGTTGGCAAATACGCCGGAAGAGCTGAAAGAGAATAGCTACCTTGCCGACTGTTCCTGGCTTGCGACGTGGCGAAAATGCGGTACTGACTATGGTATTCTAACCCCCTACAATAACATACTACCATCTTGCAGCATCTCACTCGAAGACTTCAGCTTTGACAGTTTAGCGCTAAAACCCGCAAGAGGTCGCGAGCTGCCCAGGAATGAAGGCGAAAGTATCGAAGACTGGGTGAGCCGGGCTATAGCGGGCGGTTACACTTACGCGACCTGGGACCTGAATGTTGCAATAAACGTAGAAATCACTTATTCTCTCGAACCGTTCGATACATCTCTTTTCCCGAACCAGTTTCATCGTCAGCTGACCCTCCGTTATTTAATAACAACCAATTACCCCGCCAATGTGGAAGGTGAGGATGTGCCGTTACCTATTGGCTATAATGGCAACATAGTCCGAACGCGGCATTACGCGGTCACCCGCTTGTACCCCGGCTCAGAAAACCTCTCATCCTACAATGACTTACAAAACATACAAGCTGACAGGATTGAACAAACTGTTGGGCCAAGGGTTCTTTTTATTGAGCAACATCAAAGCGGAATATTCGCTGTCGATCGTCTATGGGCCCAAGATGACTAACTGCCGCTACTGCCGCCCGACCTCCCGTCCCTGGCTTCCGAATGTCGCCAACTGCTACGTCTGCCACTGCTACTATAAAGGCAAGACGCAGGTCGCCCACGGTCACGCGCGCTACGCCACCGAGAACGACGAATTTAAAGGAAAACGCATCGATGCGGACTACATCTGCGTCCGGAGCGCTTACTGTAATCCGTCCTGTTACTGTTATGAGGAGGCGCAAAAATGACTTACTATGCCAATGTTAAAAAGTCCGGGTCGTCCGAAAGTAATCTGTGCTGGGCGGCTGCCTGCGCGAACGTTCTAAGTCAAACAGGGTGGATTGACAGAAGTGATCTTCTTGACGAATACGATCTTTACAATCAGTACAAAATTCGTTTTGGCAATGAGATGAAAAACATAATGGTGGGGATCAATTACTTCTTTACTGATATTCTGCACACAAGGTATAATCCTCGTGAAGTGGTTCGTATCATTCATCCCAGACAAATCTTTTTTTGTGGACGTATGCCAGAAAAGCATCAAAGCGCGATATTGGGCGTGATTAGAAAGAACGGGGCCAAACATGCTCTGACTTGTTACGAAATTCAAAAAAGCATCGCGGAAAAGTTCGATTCTGACGACCCCCGACGATACCGGTCTGCCATCTATGTAGACTCGGATTTCAGCGAAGATCTCGAGACTCTTTTTTTCAGTTATGACGCAAAGAACCATATCACGACAGTTGAGTACCGTGATGAAAACTGGGAGCTTTACTGTATTGTCTTAGTCTCACCAGCCACCAGAAACAGAGTGGTTTAACGGCCAGATGCGGCTGTCAAACTGTCTTTCCACTTCTTCCGGCAAGAGGTGTCTGACTTTATCAAATGACGAGGTTCCCCTAAAACGCATTTTTAAAATTTCACCTCTGTTGAGCTCGACAAAACCAAACGGCAGAAATTCATCTTCGAAAACGCATAGAACTTCTTCATTTACCTTGACTTGAACACGCATTGGGAAATTGTCTCTGAACCCTTCTTTGACTGGCCGGTAAGCAAGAATATCAAAACGCAGATTTTTGGTGTTGGGTACTTTCGTAAAACGCAAAGGGATCTCTTTTTGTGCTCGCAGAGAGATTAAAGAGATTTCCCCGTCCCGAATCGTCAGCTGATACCCGTATTTGTTTTTCGTGGTCCAAAGCGGAGTCCAGCGCCAGAGCGTTATCTCAAGAGGTCCGTTGTTTACATCTGCAGAAAATTCTCCCGACCCGAAAATCTCCTTGTGCCGATATGTGTAATAGTGCGTAGACAGCATCCCGTTATAGACAAAAACAGAGCGATAACAGGCTAATCGAGTATTTTCCCAATCTTTTCCGCTTGCAGGGGTCCCGTCAAAAAGAACTTTCCACGGCAAGGAGATAAGCCTGTCTTCCCCGAAATACGGCTCTATCTCATCCAGTTTAATAACTGCGTTTTTTGTAAATTCATCTGATGTTTCGATCTCAAGCCCGTAAATATTCCCTAGCAGGGCTTGCAAAAAGAAGAAAAAGACCGCGATGATCCATAAAGGGACGTTTCTCATTTTTAAACCTTTCCCGTTCAGACTCCTTCGATGAAGGTTGAAATGCAGCCCAGAGCATTTTTATAGTAGATAATCTTTTTCTTGTCCATCGTCGATATCCTTACTGAGTTTGAGGTCGTTATTTAGGGCACTTCGACCATTTTCGCGAGCTCACGAAAATGGTTACTCGGATTGGATATTGAACTTAAACATTCCGGTCCATCGTTTTCATGACGACCGATTCGATCTCGGCGCGCTTGCTGCCGTTGATCCGGCAGACGCCGCCGAGTGGGTCCATTTCGCTTTTGCCTGCCGGATTAACCAGCACGCCTTTGGCGAAAAGGGCGGCCAGCGCGCGGCGGTATTCTTCGCCTGTCCTTTGCCCGTCTCCGGGGAAGGTGCTGTAGAAGTTCGGGGTCGAGTAAACATCCGTCGCGAACCCGGTGTTTGCACCGTCCGTCCGGTAGACAATCTTGCTGGCATTGATCGCGTAGGATAAAAGCTCCAGTTCCGCCGGACTGAAATCCCCAACATCAAGCCGTTGTCGCAGTTTTTTCATAATTAAACCCCACTTTAATTAAATCGATTTTCGGGCCCGTAATTAAAGCCCGTTTAAATTAAACCGGTTTCCCGGCGACGCAAGTAAAGAAACAACCGGGAAATTTTAGTTAGGGTGAACTATTAAGGATTACTTAACAGTTGGGTTGTTGTTAAGGGATACTCAACCATTTTCGTGAGCTCGCGAAAATGGTTACTCGGATTGGATATTGAACTTAAACATTCCGACCCATCGCCTTCAAAACGACCGACTCGATCTCGCCGCGCTTTTCGCTGTTGATCCGGCAGACGCCGCCAGCGCAACCCCCATTGTCGCGATCAGTAGGTTTAGAGTAACAACAAGTTTCCCCTTTTGATAATTTTCAATTCTTTTTAGATCGTCGATTTCGTACTGCAGGTTGACATCTTCAATTTTTTCTATTAAAGATTTGCCATAAACGGCTTTGTCTTTCATCGCATTGATCTCTTCGATTTTTACGCCACGGAAACGTTGATTGTTTTCGATACCCATCTTTTACCCCACATAGGCGAAGGACTGCGGCGGAGCCGTGAGACCGAACTCTTCCAAACTTTTCGGCGCGTCGTATCGGCATACGTTTCCGAGCCGATAGGCATAGGCCCGTTCGCAACCTTCAAAATATTCGTTGTATTTTTCGGCGCTGATCCCGGCAACCTCGCTGGTTCGCTCCCAGATTTCGGCAGGGGAAGCGAAGATAATGTCTAAAACGTTGGCCCAGGCGACGATCTGTTGGGTGGGAGCCGTGCAGTAGAATACGAGCTTTGAAACCTTTTCCTTCGGGATCCTCTTCCGGAACTCGTATTTTTTTGTGCCGTCCAAAATCCTTTGCAGGTATTCGGGTTTAATGGACAAAACCAAAGTGCACATATTACCTCCTGTCGCAAAAACTGAAATGAGTTTCAGAATCCCTCATAATGTTATCAAACTGCTCATCGGTCATCTGGTCGAACTGCCTGACGCCCCCTGGGGGAGAAGCAATCCCGTTGTCCCACAGGTAACCAAGTGTAAGCCTGTTCGACAAGCTTTTCAAATAAATAAGACGGACGACCTTTAATTTCCATGATTTCTTAGACCAGAAATATTCAAGTTCGTCAGATGAAAAAACGCTCCGATCTTGGCAGGCTCGTAAAAAATCTTCCCTTGTCTTAAATCCGTCAGATACAGAGTCAATCATTGTCAGGGTTGTCAAAACAGACTCGTAGCCTTTTCTGCCGTTATGCGTTCCCATCCTGTAAATGAGGGCCAAGTCTCCGGGGACAGCCCCTTCGCTGTAAGGGGACCACGACACATAGACCTTCTTCAGTGCATATTTATGGGCGTCTCTTTTGTTAAAATCGGCGATGTCCTCATTTTTCAAGATGGAGTCAGGAAACAGGTGCGTGTGGAATTTTGCCAATATCGGCATGAACAATTTCTTAACTCCATAGCGGATGTTCGGATAGTTTGCAGTCGGGGTGAGGCTGGGGTCATAGCCCCCGATCGGTTTCACCAAAACGTCTTCTTTTCTCGGCTTATTGCCCTTAACCCCATATTTTTTGAACCCCCAATCCACGAGCAGCTTCTTCAGCGCCTGCAATTCCGGCCGATCCGAGAACAAGGTGATATAAACTTCTTGAACGTGGTTGTCAATAGCATTATCGCAGATGATCTTGATAAACCGTTCCCCCAACCGGATTCCGCTGGAGACCACCTTAAAAGTACCGACCTTCAGACGGCGTTTGCGGGAGAAGACGGGGTTAATGTCGTTGTAAGGTTCGTTTTTTTCTTCAGGTTTCAGGTACAGAAAGCCGACGATCTGCCCGTTTTCCTTGTAAACATAGGCTTCCTCCTCGCTTTTCCTTTTGAACCAATCGTTGAATCCATCATAGTCTTCGCGGAAACTATCAAAGAACGGGTCGAACAAATCTACGTCGCCGAATAAAACTTTTTCAACACCAAGCACCTTGTAATTCGTAAGGGTTGCCGAGTTCGATTTTGCTTGATCAATAAACTCAGTTACGGAAAGAACTCTATTTTCCGCTTGAAGGGCTCTGGCTTTCTCTTTGATCTTCCTGTCTTCTGTGATCAGCAGATCCACCCTGCCGTCGCAAACATAGAACAATAGTGTATTGTCGATTCTGTCGTTTTCGGACCGCTCGGGAAATTTCGCAAGATGTTTAAGGAACTCGGGTGTCGGTTTTACAACAGACTTGATGATGTTGTAGGAATCGAGTTTGACGTTGAAGAGCTGTTGGGTAACGGGGTCTTTGTACTGTTTTATCTCTTGAATCGTAAGAGGATGGACCATTTTTTTGTAATGAAGACTCTCGAGCCAATAAAACAGTTTCCCGATATTGTCGTTCGTTACGCAGCGGTTATTTTCGCGATGGATGATGATGTTTGTATCGAGTAAGACTTTCATCAGAAAAACCTTTTTAATTCAGCGGAATTGGGTTCGATTATACGTTTGCCCGGCCATTTTCGTGAGCTCACGAAAATGGTTACTCGTTTTTGATTTCGATTTTAATCTTTCCGGAGAACTTTATCACGGACCGCCGTTTTTTTTGGCGGGGGGAGCGGACGGGGGGGCGGACGGATACTCGGAGGCGGCCTGTTGAATTTCTAAGCAGAGGTCAAGGATAAGGCGTTGGGCTTCCGGAGGGAGAGCACGGATTTTCGCTTTCAAAACGCGGCGCGCCACTTCTAAGTCGTCTTCGTCCGCTTTCGGGGGGTTGAACATTTCGCCCTCACCCGTCCGAAGCCAAGACTCGGAGACGTTGTATTCTTGACATATGGCGGTAACAAGAACTGGTGAAACATTATTTCCTTCACCCTCGGCAAACGCGATCTGGTTCCGGTTAGCACCGATTCTTTCGCCGAATTTAGTTTGAGTCAAGTCCTTGGCTTTACGAACTGCTTTAATTCTCTTGTTCATTTTTACCTCCTACTTAAATATAGCGCATTTTGTTGGTCTGTCAACAAATCTTAAAAATTTTTCTTAAAAACGCCTTGTCTGGTGTTGACTCATTATCAAATTATGATAAAATTGTTGATGTGTCAACAAGAGAACAAGCTTTCTGAATCAGAAATTTGGAGGCACCAATGACAGCAGTTTTAGATTACACCCCAGCGATCGATCCGATCGTCAATCAATTCCGTCTTGACCAGGTTAAGCGCGTTGAGGAGCAGGTCGATCTGTTCGCGTCGTTTCTTGTAGCGATGAAAACAGCCGGTTGGCAAGAACCGCAAACGTCGCCAACCCCTCCCGCGCCCCCGGCACCGCCGAAGGAGTAACCCGCCGCTGGCGAAAGCGTCCGCGCCTCCCTGCGGCGCCGGTAGCCTGGCCGAGGCAAGCCGTGAGTGCCTCGTTAATGCGCGGTCATCAGCGCGCCCAACCGCGGCGGGATGAACACGACGTTTCATTCTCCTTTCTTTCCGGCCGTCAGGGCGAACCGGCGCTATTGCGACCGGTCACGGTTCAACTCCGTGAGGCGGCCTTCGCCGCTTTCCGTTCTTTCCCGATACGCCAATCTGGGGGACGGTCCCCCGCGGGAAGCGGCATGAAGCGTGCCGGCATGGCGGCGCAGACGCCACGCGCCGGCAGGGGAGAGGCCCGGAGCCAAGAAGTCTCCGGGCAACCCCGGAGCTATGCGGACAGGACGGATTGACGGCAATCTGCGCGCGCCTGAAACGTCCGGGCGGGTTCGACTCCCGCCTGAGCTCTTCGCCGGTAGCGCGAGGGTGTCTGGGTAGGACACCCGGCATCGTAACAATGTTTTTCCGGACGGGAATCACCCGGCGCTACCGGCTTTTTCTTACCAACGAAAGGGAAATTCCATGACAAGAACCATTCTCGCACTTCTTTCCGCCCTCCTTCTTACGGCGGGCTGTTCAAGCGCCAACGCGCAATGCCCCGGCGGCCGCTGTTCGTCGGCCGGATTCTATTCCCCGTGGATCGGCGCGTGGTATTACGCCAGTCCTTGCGCCGGCGGCCGGTGCCGGACGGCGGCAAAACCGGCCGCCGAACCGGAAGAGCCGGCGCCGTTGCCAGAATCAACGGACAGCGCCCTTACCGTTGACAATGACGGCGCGGCGGATGTCCACGCCGAGTTCAAACCCTTTTGCCTCCGCGTCGCCGAATTGGTCAACGCGCAACGCAAGGCGCTCGGCCTTTCCGCCCTCGAACTCGACGAAACCCTTTGCGCCGGTTGCGACAGCCACAGCCGCTACATGGCGAGCTACGGTTTCGTCCACGCCTACGGGATCGGCGCCCGCGAATGTATTGCCAGCGGCGCCGCCTCGCCGGAATCGGTCGTCAACATGTGGCTCAATTCGAGCGGACACCGCGCGATTCTGCTCGGGCCCGGCCGAATCGTCGGGATCGGCCGGAGCGGCTCATTCTGGACGCTGAGGGTGCGATGACATGACCAAACTGCGAAAAGACGAATACCTCAACCTGGACCGCGCGGCCAGACGGCTCGGCGTGAGTTACCGGTCCCTGAAACGGATGATCGAAGAGGGGAAGATCCCGTACCGGCAACTCGGCCCGCGGACCTACCGGATCAGCAGCATCGAGCTCGACCAGTGGATCAGAAACAAGAATTATCCGGCCCGGTACCAGCCGGAAGAGGAAAAAGTATTTGATGTTTAACAACAAGGGAGTTGAAAATGAGCAACGACATCGAAAACCTTGAAACAAAAACGGCTCAGCTGCAGACCGAACTCGACGCGCTGAAAGAGCGGCTCGGCGAAGCGGAAAAACAGACGAAATACGACATCGAGCGCCACTGGAACGCGATCTGCGATCTGCGATATGCCGGGCAGGAGCGCAAGGAAGCGGCGGCCCCTCTGCCGGTCGGCTTCCCGTGGGCGCTGGTCGTTCAAATCCTGATGGCGATACTGACCTACCTGATTCAGCGCGCGGTTACCAAGTCCGAACGCGATGTTCTTGCCGAAATGAAATCGAAACTTGTAAGAGAAACCGGAGGGACCGAATGACCATCAATCTTGACAACACAAAGGCGCTCGAGCGGATCGCCGCCGCGCTGGAAAACATTGACTTCACGCTCCGCGCGGACAGCGGGTTGCGGATGATCGCCAACGGGCTGACGCTGATGATCGGGAAACCCGGCGCGCTGACCGGCGAGCAGGAACATTTCCTGAAAGACGCGGTCCGCTCGTCGATGAACGAGCTGATCAACCAGATCAAAATAGCGCAGGAACAGGAGGCCGCCGAATGACCGACACGCTCAACCAAGACACATTCAGCGTGATTTCCCTCCTTGCCGACGTGTCGGTGCTCGCAACCGCGATGGCGCAAAAACACGCCGACAAAAGCCCGATCGACCCCGAAGTGTTTCACGCGAAAATTGTCAAGATCCGCAAGGCGCTTTTAATGGCCGACCGGCTGAACCGGACGGAATGGTCTAACGTAAAGAGTCCTGAAACGAAAGACGCGGGCGAATGAAAATCAACGGCCGGCATTATTCCGAGGATTGGGGCGAGGATCGGCCGGACGGCCGGCGGCGAGACCCAACCAGCCGCGGCCGGCGGCCGGAGCACAGGGACGGCTACTACATCAATTTCAAGACCGAAGACCTTCTTGCCCTGGCCGAAACCCACGCCGGACCGGTCCGCCGGTACATGAAGGTGTGCCGGGAACTTATGGACCGGCTGCAGCGCGCGAAACACTGGCGCTGCACCGAGGAGGCGAACAGGGCCGGGCTCTGCGCGGTTGACGCCTCCTACCATTTGATGAAGCTGGCCGAGGCGCTCGACGCCCTGAAAGAGAAGCTCGACCAGGAGTTTACCGAAGACCACGCCCAGCGTGGACCGCGAAAATGAAACACCGCGCCCGACGAATGAAACACGTTTACGAATACATTGACCAAAAGAGCCGGCAGGCGGGCGAACGGATCGATGAAGCGCGCCTTGTCTTGCGGGAAAGCCTCGGCGCGGACGGCGGCGCGGCGGAGACGGCGATTCGCCTTGACGCCGCCGCGCGCTGCATTAAAGAAGCCCGAGCGGTTATACGGACGAAAACCGCCCTGCTGGGGAGAAAGGAAACCGAATGACCTATTACCCGTCAAAACCGGAGATCGAGCGGCTGAAACAGTCGGTTCGCGAGCACGCCGAAGGTTTGGTGTGGAAGATATTTTTCGGGGAAGCGACCTCGGAGGAAAAGGAGCGATTGGACGCTTTTAACCGCGCTCTTCACGCCGTCGCAAATCCGGAAACGCCCGACGCCGTAAAATACGAACTTTTGCGCCGTGTCCTGAAAGAGAATTTGGCCGTTCGTTAAAACGAAGGGAGGAGACTGAACGGAATGGAGTTTACTTATGAAACCGCGCGGCTTGAACTGACCGCCTGGCGGCACGTCCTCGCCCGGATCGACTTGGCGTTATGCCGGAAAGGCGGGCATCCGGACGAAGCCAACTGGATAATCGACCGGCCGCTGCATGACGCGCTGGTTAAAGTCGCCGACGGCGTCAAAGACGCGATACAGGTTCTTAACCTCCGGGAAGAGATTCAGAGTTACCGCGCGCTCAACGAGCGGGAAGAGACCGCGAAAGCCGAAACCGGCAAGAAGAGAGGGCACCCGCGCAAAAAGAACAAGGAGGGAAAGAATGACTGACGGATTCAAACCGGACGGCGCGTTCGGGTTCGGCGGGTATCCGAGCGCCGAGACGATCGAGATGGAAGATTGGGCGGCGAAAATTTTCAGGCCGAACGGCGTGCCGCGCGAAACACGGACGAAAGGAGACGACCTCGATGGAGCTGATTGCGTTTATTACGTTCGGACTGATCGCCTGGGTATTCGTGACGCTGTTGGAGGACGCTGAACCGCCAAGCAAACCTGCATAAAAGAAAACGGCGCAAGCCGAACCAACGTTTTTTTGAAAAGGAGTTTTTGAAATGACAACTATCACCAAAACCAGACCTACCCAGTACGGGCCGACCCGCAACCGGCTCACCAAACAACAGGGGCTCCAGCTGAGGGGGCCCGCCGAACTCGCCGCGGGCGACCTGATTTCGCCCGCCGCGGCGTGCCGGATTCTGAACGACAACGCCGCCGGCCTTTACGTCGCCGAAAGCCGGATCAGCAGCTGGATCAGCGAAAAACTGATTCCGTCCCAAAGTTACACGGCGCGGGACGGCCGGACCTGCTCGCTTCTTTTTTCGAAACACGTCGATTACCTGAAAGAGCTGTTGGTCCGGATCAGCACCGAAGAGCCGACCAAACGGGGGGAGACGGAAACCCGAAAAACCGCCGAACCCGCCGCGCCGACGCCCCGTCTTCCCGAACCCGCGTGTCCCGCTTGCGCCGCGCCCGGCCAGCAGATGCTGCAGCTCGACGCGTCCGATCCCGCGGCCGCCGCGGCGTCGGCGGTTTTCGCCGCGCTGAACGTTCATTCCCGGCTTGAGGCGCTCGAAAAGCGGGTTCAGGCCGCCGCCGAGGCCGTCTCGGAACAGACGAAACGAATCGAAATTCTTTGCAAGGCCGACAAAGCGCGCCGGTTCGCGTTTAAAGAATTGTGGGAACAGGTCGCCGACCTCCGGAAAGAACTCGACGCCCGCCGCGCCGCCGAAGAGGCCGATCGCGCCGACCGAATCGAGGCGCTCGAAGACGAAGCGCGCGAACTGGTGGGCGCGTAAAATTCGTGATTCAAACCAAGAAAGGATAACAAAAGATGAGAAAGTTTCTCGTTATTTGCGCCGCGGCGTTTGCTTTTTCCGGCGCGGTTTACGCCGGCAGCACTGGTGGCCGGCTATCGGCGGCTGGCTCCGCGGCCGCAGAAATTGATGCGACCGCCGTCGGAAACGGCGCCGCCTATTACAGCTACGGTTACTACTACCCCGGCTGGAGCTGGGGGAACCCTTACGGTTGGGTATGGAATTACCAATACCGGCGTCCGGCAACGGGCAACCGGACCGCCCCCGCCGACCCGGAACCGTCCGAAGGATGGGAGCCCGCCGACCCCGCGCCGAATGACAACAAGGAAGGAGTGAAAGAGATGGACAACAGCGCTGCCGCCGTGGCCGAAACCGCCGAAACTGAAAAGAAAAACCATTTGGTGTTCGGACGCAGGCCGGGAATCCCCGAAAGGAACGAGTTTGTCCTGATCGACCGCCAGGGCCGATGCCTCGCGCTGATCAATCTTTTTTGGAAAGACCCGAAGAAGAGAGACGAAATCGGCGTTTCCGTCCGAGACGTTGACGTGGACGGGATCAAAACGTGGAGAAAAGAACTGTGGGACAAAATCCAAGAAGGAATGGAAGGAGTGGAAGAATGACATCGACGAAAAACGAACTTGCCCCCGCCGCCAACGCCGGCGCAGTGACGATTGCCAGCGGGAACATCGCGAACTTTCTGGACGCCAACCGCGCGAAAATCGCCGAACGGTGCGCCAAACTGATCGACCCGGCGAAACTGACCCGGATATGTGTGCAGCTGATCAACGACGACAAGAGCGGCAAACTCCGGCAATGCACCCAGGAAAGTTTTCTCGCCGCGCTGCTCGACTGCCTTTCGTGCGGACTTTTGCCGACCCACGGCCGCGGCCAGCTGATCCCTTACGGCTCGGAGGTAAAATTCCAAATCGGGTATCAGGGGATCCTCGAATTGGCCGCCCGCGCCGGGATCACCGCCAAACCGTATCTGATTTTCGAGGAAGACGAGTTCGACTGGACCGCCGGAACCGACGAGGCGATCACCCACAAACCGAATTTCAAGGCGAAACGGACGCCGGAAACCCTGATCGGCGCCTACGTGGTGGCGGCCTATCCCGACGGGACGAAACGGTTCGAGGTGATGACCAAGGACGAAATCGACGCGATCCGGGACCGGTCGAAAGCCGCCGGCAACGGCCCGTGGAAAACGGACTATCTCGAGATGGCCAAAAAGACCGTGATCCGCCGCGCGTCGAAGTATTGGCCGATCAAATACGATTTCGACGCCGCGATCGAGGGAGACTTTGAGGCGAACGAAACGATCGACGCCGAGTTCACCGCCTCGGCCGTCAATCCGAGCGACCTGTTCTTGTTGTATGCCAACCGGATCGACCGGGCGAAAAACCTGGACGAACTCGAAGGAATCGGGAAACAGATTGCCGAAGGGTTCGACGCCTCCACGCCCGCACGAAAAGCCGAACTCGACCAGCTCCGAGGTCTTTTCGCCGACCGAAAAGCCGAATTTGGGAATCCGCGCTCATGAAAGCGAACCTGACAAAACTCGTTTCCGGCGCCGTGGTGATCAGCCGCTTCAACGGGAAAAACGACCGGCTCGTTTACGCCTTTCCGGGCCTCCCTCCGACCGCCAACAAGATTTGGCGGTCCGGTAGCACCAGCGCCAAGCTCCCCGGACTCGGCCCCGACCCGTTCCTTCATGCCGGGCGGCGCAAAGCGCGGACTCACCGCGCGCCGGACTACGTGAAATGGATAAACGAAAGATTGACGGACCTTTTCGGGATTGCTCCGCTCGACGCGCCGAAATACGGGTTCGCGGTCGATTTGGTAGTTTGGCCGCCGAATAACCGCCGGTTCGACATCGACAACCGGATCAAGCCGACGCTCGACATGCTCACCCACGCGGGTGTTTGGGAAGACGATTCCGCTGTGACCGTGATCACCGCCGCCCGGCGCCCGGTGATCGTCAAAGGAGGGTGGACGGCGGTTTCCGTCCGGCCGGCGGCGGGGATCGGCGAAACCGTTTCCGAGTTTTTTTGGCTCGATCCAAAGCTTCGGAACTCGGTAATCCCCAAGGAAGAGTTGTAAGCTGAAAGAAGAAGGAGAGGAACACCTGATGGCAAGACCGACGAAACCGGGGCTCGACTACTCGCAGATTGACACCGACTTTTCCCGAAAAGAACTCGCAATGAAGGTCCGGAGGAAGTTTGGACTGGAAGGGCTCGCCGTCCTTTACGAGACGATTGTTTGGATCAATGAAGGGAAAGGATGCTACGTCGAATGCGAATCGGTCGCCGCCGCCGCCGAACTGTTCGCCACCACCCGACTGTTCGATCTCAATAAATGCGATTGGGTCGAGTCGATTTTTGAGTTCATGCTCGAGATCGGGTTCTTTGACGCCAATGCACTCGTTCAGGACAAAATCCTGACATCGGAGGGGATCGCCCGACGATGGTTCGAGGCAAAAAAGTCCGGCTGGGAGTCAAAAAAACGCCCGTGTCCCTACGCGCTGCCGGAATCCGTTCGAGACTATCTACGGAGTTTGGAGAAAGATTTTACTCCAAACCCCACTAAAAATACTCCAAACCCCACTAAAAACACTCCAAACCCCCCGGTTTTTACTCCAAACTGCCACAAAGTAAAGGAAAGTAAAGTAATAAAACAAACAAACAAGCAAACAAGCGCGGAAAGTTCCGCGGAAATTCCGCAAGCGTCCGCAACGCCTGAGCCTGCAGTCTCGGCAAACCCGATCCCGGACACGGAACCGACTCCATTCCGGAGCTGGCCGGAAGCCGATGCCGAAGCGCGCGGCCGCGAAAACTGGCATCGCGCGCGTGACCTCGCCAAGGGATCGCTCTTTTTCCGCGGGATCAGCGCCGACCTGATCGACGCCGCCGCCGTTTGCCTCGTTCACGGGTGGATCGGAACCGGAGGCCTTCGCAACATCCAGCGAAAAGCGCGGGACGCCCTCGACGTGTACGGTTCGTCCGGAGGCCGGCGAGGGAAAGCGAACGGATGGGAAACCGTCCGGGATTGCGTCTCGTTGGCTATCCGCGAACAAGGGATCGAACCTCCGGCGTATTCGAGGAAGAATCCCGAACCGCCGCCGATAAAACCGTGATCGAAACTCGAAGAAAGGGAAAACCATGAAAACCAAAACCAACCCGGCGAAATCGAAAATCGCCGTGACCGCCGAGACGCCGGAAATTGACGCCGAGGAAATCCCCGCGGGAGTCCGGCTCTCCTACGTGAACACCTACGTCCACACCCGCGGCCGGCTTCAGCTCGCCGACCTGTTGCTCGGAGAGCGGATTGCCGACCTCAAAAAGCGCCGGAAAAAACTGAACAAACAACTCGACGCCCTGAACCGCCGGCGCCCCGATCAACAGCCGGATGACGATATGCCGTTGATCTCCGACCTGGAAGACGGCGCGCCCGCCGGAACGGTTTGCGTCGAAATCAACCTGGACAGCGGCACGGAAGCCGCGCTTGCCGTCTTGAGCGTCGCCCGAGACCGGCTCACCGAAACCGAGTTCGACGTGTTCGCCGCCGACCTAAAAGAGACCGTTGACAGCTACGATTGACCACCGACCGGCTTAAAAAGATTCTCCCCTTCCTGCACAAGAAGGCGAAAGAACTCCAGCGACTGTACCGGCTTAGCCGTGAAGAGCGCGATGATATGCTGCAGACCGGACTTTTGCGCCTGGTCAAGATGGCTCACCGCTACGACCCGGCGCGGTCGAAGTGGATCACCTTCGCGGGCATCGTTACCGTGAACGAGATGCGTTCCTGGCTGAAGCGGCGAAACAGGCACCGGCGACGATTCCGAGCGGCCGACAGCGCGTTCATCGAGGCGGTCGCCGCGGCAAAGAACGACCCGCAGCGCGCCGCCGAAATCGCCGAAGCGCGCCGGATTCTGGAAGATTATCTCGCACGGGCGGGGATTGCCGGCGCCCCGGAAGGCGAGGCGCTCCGGCTCTATTTCGCGGAAGGATTTAGCGCGTCCGAGACGTGCCGGCTGACCGGGATCGAGCCGACTGACCTCAAAAAAAGGGTCGAATCAGCCCGAAAAGAACTCCGGAAGCCGGCCGCTTAGCGGCGTTTCACCACGTTTTTCGCAGAAAATCCGCAAAAACCGGCGCAAAACCCACGAAAACCGGCGCGTTTCGGCATTTTCCCGCGCCTACCGAACCCTCCCCCCGAACCGGCCGGCCCAAGGGTCCTCCGCCGACCCCCCCGCCTTCCGCGAGGGGCCGAACAGCCACCGTATTGGGGGTACATGTAACCACCCAATAAAAAAATTTTTTGAGAATTGACCCGTCTCCTTAAATTCGGCAAAATAGAGGGACCCTTTGAGCCCTCGATATTGCCGAGAAAGGGAGAATGAAACATGGCAAATATCGAGAAGATTAAGAGAGGAAAGAAGGTCCGGTACCGGATTTCTTTCATCTTCAAAGAAGAAAGGCGCCGGCTAGCTCTGGACAGCCGATACAGCGCCAAACAGGTTGACCGGATCAGGCTTCATTTGGAAGACCTGGTTCAGTCTCTTGAAACCGGCGGTAAGATCAGCCGGGCGACAGCAGGTTTCATCGACGAAATGCCGGAGGGTCTCCGAGATCGTTTTGTCGCTTGCGGACTGCTTGAAAACAAGAGGGTAACCAACTGGGAACTGTGGCAGCGGTTCTATGTTCAGACGCGTGGCGATCGAAAACCCACCACCGAAACCACCTATAGGACGGTCGAAAAGAGGTTCTTTTCGTTCTTTGATCCTAACGGCGATCCAAGGAAGATCACCAAGAAGGACGGCGAGATGTGGAAAGAGTTTCTGATCGGAGAAGATTACGCGGAAGCCTCAGTTGCCGGGAGTTTCCAAAAAGCGAACGCGGTGTTTAATTGGGCGGCGTCACGTGGGTACATGGAATCTAACCCCTTCAAAGGGATTAAAAGAGGTTCCATGCGGAACCCTGACAGGATGTTTTATGTGCCGATGGACTGGTACTATAAGCTACTGGACGCGTGTCCCGACCAAACTTGGCGGACGTTGTTGGCCCTGTGCCGGATCGGCGGGCTCCGGAACCCCTCGGAAACTCTGCGCCTGAAATGGGAAGACCTCGATTGGATGAAAGGGGCCATTCTGGTCCATTCTCCTAAGACTGAACACCATGACGGCAAGGATTCCAGGCTAATTCCGATGTTCCCCGAACTCCGGAAAGAGCTCGAGCTGCAGTTTGAGCTGGCTGAACCCGGCGGGAGCCCCTACGTGATCGATCGATGGCGCGATACCGCGGCGAACATGCGGACCTACTTTCAGAAGATCATCTTCTGGGCCGGATTGCCGACATGGGAGCGCCTGTTCCAGAATCTGCGGGAGAGCCGTGCCAACGAGATTTGGACAGACTACCCCGATCATGTGGCGATGGCATGGATGGGACACTCGAAAAGGGTTGCCGTCCAGCACTATCTGCAGGTCACCGACGAGCAGTTCCAGAAGGCGTTGGGAGCTCCGAATGCTCGAAATTCGTGTAACTTGAGCCCCCCCCTCCAAAAGGGGGGGCTAAAAGGGGGGCTCAAATACGTTGACTTGGGTTGCAATAATTGACCTGGATTGCACGGGAAGGCCGGACGCTCGGAGCGGTTTGAGCCTTAAAAACAAGGGAAATCGCATAAAAATAGGGGTCTCAGGGCCAAAAGCCCCAAAACCCCAAAAATGGCTGCGGTTGGATTCGAACCGACGACCTACGGCTTATGAAGCCGCCGCTCTAACCAACTGAGCTACGCAGCCGAATATGCGGTGATTATATCTTATTCTCCCCCTTTGGCAAGAGGGGGGCGTTTTTTGAGGCGCGGCGGTCCAAAAAACGACGGAGAGCTTCCCGCCAGCCGGAAATCGGGGGGGCCCCGGGGAGAGCGCGGTAACGCGCGGCGTCGAGCGCGGTCGATCGTGAACGGGGCGCTTTTCCTCCGTATTCGGCGGACGTGATTCCGACAATTCGGTGGTTCCGCAGTCCGCAGGCCTCTAAAAGAAACGTTGCGGCTTCGGCCGGCGTGACGCTGTCGGGCGGAGCGACGTGATAAAGCCCGGTCACATCGGCGTGAACCAAATAACGGAGCGCGCCGACCAGATCGTCGGCGTCGGTCAGCGAGACGCGGATGTCGTTTAAAACTTCGATTTTGCGGGTTCGCCGTACCGCTTTTAAAACGGTGTCGACGAGATTTCCCGATCCCTGCGCGCCGGGTGTGCCGAAAAGCGCCGACGTTCGCACGATCAGATGACGTTCGTATTCAGACGCGGCCCGTTCCGCATCGAGTTTGGTAACGGCATAGACGCTTTGGGGGTCGGGCACGTCGTCTTCGGTGTGCGGGGGCGCGTCCTCTTCGTGATAGAAGATTTCACCGCACCCCAGCTGTACCAGCAGCGCGCCGGATTTGGACGCGGCATGCCGCAGGTTCGCAGCTCCCTGGACGTGAATCGTGCGCGCGGTATTCGGGTGCGTCTCGAGCCAGTCGGGAAGGTTGATCGAGGCCAGATTGAGGATGACGTCGGGCCGAATATCGATCAGGCCATCAGTGCTGATCCGGGACGCCGCGTCGAATTCCGGCAGATCGAATCCGACCAATTCGTCGGGGCGATCGGACGGCGATTCCGTTTCGGAGGGGGGGGACGCGTTCCAACGTCTCATAACCGCCGAACCGACCAGTCCCCCTGTTCCGATGACCGCGATTCTCATTTCTCTGACTATTTCAGCATCGCGTCGACGATGTAGTAGTTGAGTTCCTCGTAGTCGCGTTCGGCCTGAAGCTGCTCAATTTTGGCATCGTCGAGCGAACGGCTGATTTCAAGGAGACGGAGGAAGATCTTTCGGCTGTACTCGAGGTGTTTGCACGCGGTTTCGTCTTTTTGCGTACGCATTACCTTGACGTCGAGACCGATCCACTCGCCGTTTCGGCCGTACCCGTGCTTGTCGAGGACGCGGACCTGATTGAGGGCCCGGCGCGGATCGACGGCGCCGAAAGTCAAGTCCTGGTCGAATTTCAAGCCGTTCTGGTCATTGAGGTGGACGCTCCAGAGTTTTTTGTGCGCCAGGGCGTAACCCATTTCGTCGGACGGCGAAAGGTTGGCCAAAAGAGCATGCGCCGTTTCGATGAGGCAGCCGACCCGATCGGGCGCGGTGGTCAGAAGACCGAGCGCGATGGCGTGTCCGATCGTCGGAATATAGGCGTGGTCCATCGGTTCGTTCGGCTTCGACTCGACCATGAGACGGACGTCTTTGTCGTAATCGAGAAGGATCTGGATCGCCTCAACGATCTTCTCGGTGGCCCAGACCGGATCTTTCGCCTCACGAATATAGGTCCCTTCGCGGGCGAGCCAGAAGACAATGTTCTTGGTGCCGAGCGCTTTGGCGATATCGATCGTACGCTTGGTTCGTTCGATGGCGAATTCGCGGCACGCTTTGTCGTTTGACGTGTAACCGCCGTCGATCGTGCGCGGATCCATCCAGAGACGGGGCGCGACGAATTCGGCGACAAGTCCGTGGTCGTCAAGGACCTTTTTAACTTCTTCGGCCTCTTTGACGATTTCGGCGGGAGACATGTTGTTCATATTCGGCACGGCGTCGTCGTCGTGAAACTGGACGCCGTCGAACCCGATCGTTTTGTAGATTTCAAGCTTTTTGCGGAACGGAATCGTCTGACGGACTTCCGGACCGAACGGGTCGGCTCCTTCGTGAATGTTCCAGGGACCGAATGAAAAGCGGAATTCACCTTGCATGGAAATACCTTTCTTTTAAGGGTTGAATCAAAGAATCGAACGTGAAATCTGTATTATGGCGCGCGGCGTCAGATAACGATTGACCCGCCTGAGGCAAGAGTTTTTCGAACGTCGGCCGCGTCGATTTGGTCGACGGGAATATCCCGGTCGAGCGCCAGATACGCGCCGACCCCGGCGGCTTCGCCCAACTGGTTCATATTGACCATCACGCGCATGCCGGAAAACGCGATCTCTTCGGCATCGAACATTCGACCTGCCAGCAGGACGTTCCGAGAGCCTTTCGGTACGATTGAACGGAACGGAATCTGGTAGAAGGTCGGGTTTTCCGTCGTTTCGGGACGCCATCTTCCTTTTTGCGGCGGTTCCCCCGGCGCGCCGTAACTTTCTTCGGTTCCGTCGAGCGAACGAAACGTGATCGCGCGTCCTTCTTCGGTATCGTGATGAAGGTCGAAAGTATAACTGCAGTTGGCGACGGCATCGGGGAGGCGTTTGCCGTACATCGCGTCGTTGTCGGTAACGCGGTAGAGACAGTCGATGTGACGCGACTCGCGGATCCCGAGCGCCGAGGGGAGAGCTGTCAGTCCGAATCGGCTGTTCGAGGAGTTCGGGGCGTATCGACGGTACATATCCATGACGGCGCGCACCTGTCGGCGTCCCTCGATTTCGGCGGCGGTCAAATCGTCGGCCTCGGCGCAAGCCGCGTCGTAAACGCGGGTTCCGGCGAACATGAACGACCGAGTTCCGGGAATATCAAGCCCCCAGAGGAATCCCTGCGGAATGCCGTACTCCTTGGCGTGCTCGGCCAGAAGTTCGTTGCACCGGGTCAGATCGAACCCGTCGAGATGGGCGCACATGGTCGGCGGCTGAGGGTGCGCCGGAAGTCGGGATCCGAACCCCATTCGAACGCAGAGGTCACCGTCCCCCGTCGCGTCGATAAAGACGCGGGCTTTAATGATCCGCCGACCCGATTTTCCGTCGACGACGACACCGGTCAGATTCCCCGATTCGTAATACGGTTCGGAAAAAAGGGTGTGGAGAAACGGTCTGATTTGCGATTCGACGATCAGCTCATCAAGTTCAATTTTCAGCTCCGAAGAGTTGAATCCCGCCCAGACACTCGAGTTCTTGTCGTAAATATCGACGGCATTCCGCTTTTGAAGACGCGCGACCGTCTCCTCGGTCAGTCCCCCGATGATCTTCCGCTCAAATTGAGTGTCGTAGAGAGTATGCCAGACGTTGACCAGGCTGTTGACCGCAACCCCGCCGAACCCGTTCGCCCGTTCGACGATCGCGACACGCGCTCCCAGACGCGCCGCGCGAACAGCCGCGAAGACGCCGGTCGCGCTCCCGCCCAGGACGCAGATGTCCGTCTCGTGACAGACGGGCAGAGGGGGAGAAGAAAGAGTCTCTTCGGCTCGGGCCGAGGCGGATTTCCCCGCCAGAAGGCCAAGAGTGCCGGAAAAGAGAGAACCTAGAAATGTTCGTCTTGAGTTCATTGCAGTCGGATCGGTTGGTACGGATTGATTTCTGAACGGCCACCGGAGGGCCGGTTGACCTTTCGGTCACCGTTGTGCTATTATATATGGGTGCGGTAATGTTTGCAACAGTTCCTAAACAGATCAACATACGGAAAAAGGTTTCAAATGAAGCTCATTAAAGTTTTATCGATTTGCGCGGTCTTTATTTCGGCATTCGCGGTGAGCGGTGTTTTGGCCGCCGAGAATCCCTCGGTGATCCATATTCAGCGAACGATGAAAGCGTTGGAGGAGTCAACCGCCGAGAATCCGGCGCACCTGCGCGTAATGTTCTACGGCCAGTCGATCACCGCGCAACGTTGGACGCAGGAAGTCGAGCGATTTTTCCGAGAAACGTATCCGACTGTCGAATTTGAGTTCTTCAACGGCGCGATCGGCGGGTTCCAGTCGCCGATGCTTTCTCGTACCGCCGAATGTGACCTTTATCCCTGGTATCCCGATCTCCTCTTCTTTCACGTCTACGGG
>CADBQY010000011.1 GCA_902796885.1 uncultured Planctomycetota bacterium | reverse complement strand
CACCTGAATGGCGTCGCTGGCGGTACGGATCGACATTTCACTGCAGTAATACTTGCTCATCGGGGTGAGCATGGCGTTGAGCTTTTTGAGCGTACGCGAGAGCTGTTTCATCGACTTCTTCTCGTCCGCCGCCAGGGCGTCGGCGTTCCGTTCGAGAAGGCGGTTCGTGTTGTTTTCAATATCGCAGATCCGCGCGGTTTCGTAGGCCAGGGCGCGGCCGGCTTCGATGTCGATCCGCATCGCGGTAACCAAGTCGGCGACCGCCGGAAGCTGTTCGATCGGCGCGCCGAACTGTTCGCGCGAATGGGCGTAGTTCCGAGCCAGGCGCGCCGCGGCTTCGGCGACCCCGAGCGACTGCGCGGCGATTCCCAGACGCGCGCCGTTCATCAGCGCCAGGACGTAAGTGATCAGCCCGCGCTGCCGTTCGCCGATCAGCCGGCACGGCGTGTTGTCAAAGACCATTTCGCACGTCGGCGAACCGTGTATCCCGAGTTTGCTCTCCAAGTGGCGGATCCGTACGGTCGGCCCGCGGTCGGCGATGAAGAGAGAAAGCCCCCGCCCGTCGCTGATCTCCGGCTCGCTGCGCGCCAGAACCAGAAGGACTTCGCCGCACCCGTTGGTAATGAACCGTTTGACACCGTTCAAATGCCAGTTCCCCTCGGAATCCTGTTCGGCGCGGACGCGAACCGACTGCAAATCGCTCCCGGCGTCCGGCTCGGTCAGAACCATCGCGCCGGTCACTTCGCCCGAGGCGAACTTCGGCAGATATTCGTCCCGGATTTCGTCCGAAGCGAACGCGTAGATCGTGTCGGCGATTCCCTGCAGGCCGAACATATTCATAAACGAGCAGTCGGCCCGAGCGACGATTTCGGTCGCCATCGTATAAATCAAGATCGGGCAGTTGAGTCCGCCGTATTTCCGCGGCAGGGTGAACCCCATCAGATCGGCCTGGGTCAGCCGGTCGAGGTTCGCCTGCACCAGCGGATGAAGCGTGACCGTCTGGTTCGGGTTGAGCGTGTTCCCTTCGGCGTCGACCGTCTCGGCGCTCGGGAAGAGCGTCTCGGCGGCGACTTCGCCCGTAATACGGAGCGCTTCCCGGTAATTGTCGATGACGTCGTCGATCCCCCGCGGCAGGTAGTCGGCGTCGCCGTTCGGCGTTTCGCGTTCCTGGAGCTGGGCGATTTCCTTCAGGTCGAAGTAATCGAAGAGGAAGCGGATATCGTTATTGTCTTCAAAAAAGTTGGCCACCGTCGACTCCTTCCTTAGTTTCTCTCTTTAACAGCTTTGATCATCATCGGGATCACCTGGTTCAGGTCGCCGACGATTCCGTAATGCGCGATCGAAAAGATCGGCGCGTCGGGGTCGTTGTTGATCGCGATGATTTTTGCCGATTCCTGCATTCCCGCGCGGTGCTGAATGGCGCCGCTGATCCCGCAGGCGATATAGAGCGCCGGCCGAACGGTCGTCCCCGTCTGACCGATCTGGTAGTCATGGTCGATGAACCCGCCGTCGACCGCGGCGCGGCTCGCGCCGACCGCGCCCCCCAGGGCGCCGGCCAGGTCGAACAGAAGGCCGAAATTCTCGCGGCTGCCGACCCCGCCGCCGCCGGCGACGATGATGCGCGCGGCTTTCAGGTTCACCTTTTTCTCTTCCAGTTTCCGCTCGAGGACCTTGACGCCGAAGAACGAGTCGGCCAGGTCGCAGACCTCGCGGACGATCTCGCCGGTGCGGGAGGAATCGGCCGGTTTCATCGGCATGACCCCTTCGCGAACGGTCGCCATTTGCGGCCAGCCGTAGGGATTGACGATCGTGGCGATGATATTCCCGCCGAACGCCGGACGGATCTGGAGGAGAAGGTCTTTCCAGACCTCTTTCGTTTTCCCGTCGGTCACGTCGCTGATCTGCAGGTCGGTGCAGTCGGCGGTCAGTCCCGAACGAGTCGCCGAGGCGACGCGCGGCGCCATGTCGCGTCCCAGGGGCGTGGCGCCGTAAAGGACGATCTGCGGCCGGTATTTTTGAATCAGACGCGTGACGGTTTCGGCGTACGGAAGGCTGGTAAAAAGTTCCAGACGCGGATCGTCGACCAGATAGACGCGGTCGACGCCGTGTTGATAGAGGACCGGGGCGAGGTGTTCGGTCTTGTGTCCCGGCAGGACGGCCGCGACGTTGACCCCGAGCCGGTCGGCCAGTTCGCGCGCCCGGCCGCAGAGTTCGAGAACCACATCGTGAAGTTTCCCGTTGTCCTGTTCGGCGAAAACCCAAACTTCGCCGTTTCGATTCTGTTCGCTCATCTTTTTATTTCCTTGAACCAATGTCGTGTGTGATTTTTCGTAAAAAAGACGCGGGACTTAGCCGAGCGTACGGTCTTCGATCAGCTCGCGCACCAGAGAGCGAACCCCCTCTTCGGTCGGTTCGACCGACGCGAAACCTTCCTTTTTCAGAACGATCGACTGGATCCGGAAAACCTTGGTCGGCGACCCGGCAAAACCGCACCGCTCCATATCGGCGTTGATCTCGTCGAGTCCCCACTGTTCGAGAAGATCGCCGTTTTCCTTCGCCTGGGCGGCTTCGGGAGAATCGGCGGCCAATTCGAGGGGAACCCGTTTGAACTTGTTTTTCATATAACGCTTGACCGAGGCCGGACGCGGAGTGTTGGCGCTTTCGATCACGGTGACCAGCGCCGGCAGCGGGGTTTGGACGTCTTCCCAGCCGTTGCCGATATTCCGGCGCAGCGTCGCCGTCTTTCCCTGAACGTCAATGATCTTTTCGAGATAGGTGACTTGCGGCAATCCGAGCTTCTCGGCGCACTGGGGACCGACCTGGGCCGTATCGCCGTCGATCGCCTGCCGGCCGCAGAAGATGAAGTCGTAGTCGCCGACGGTCGCCGCCGCCTGCGCCAGGATATAACTGGTGGCGAGGGTGTCGCTCCCCGCGGCGCGGCGGTCGGTCAGAAGGATCGCGCGGTCTGCGCCCCGATAGAGACAGGCGCGGAGAACGTCGGCCGCCTTGGGGGGCCCCATGGTGATGGCGGTCACGGTTCCGCCGAATCGATCTTTCACTTCGAGCGCGGCTTCCAACGCGTGAATATCTTCCGGGTTAAAGATGGCCGGAAGCGCCGCCCGGTTGACCGTCCCGTCTTCCTTCATCGCCTCGCCGGTGATGTTGGCGGTGTCGGGAACCTGTTTGACTAAAACGATGCAGTGATAGCCCATACTGATAAAACTCCAATCCCTGGTTACTCGCGATGTCTCCGCGTCTCCGAGCCGAAAAGGCCGAATCGGATCCGCGCAAACTTCCCGGAGAACTGCTTATCCCTAAAATAATATCGCGGTCTATTTTTACCAGTTTACTTAAATCGCGTCAACGCTAAAATCTCGGGGCGCCGTATGCCGTCTCCGCCGCGGTTCGCAAACTTCCGATGAAAAGAGTTGCGATCGGGATTCAAAGACCGATCAAAAAGATCATCGCCAATGCCATATAGATGAGGGTGCCGAGCGTGTCGGAAATCCCCGCGACGAACGGGTTGCTCATCAGCGCCGGATCCCAGCCAAGCTTTTTGAAGAGGAGCGGAAGGAGCGCGCCGGTCATGTTGCTGCTGAAAACGACCAAAAGGACCGTGGCGGGAACGACCAGCAGGCGAGTGAACGAAATTTCGCCGCTGATCAGTTTCGGCCACATGATGATGAGGGCGTTCAGCAGGCCGCAGGCCCCCATCGCCGTACCGAGGACCAGTCCCATCAGAACTTCGCGCCGGAGGATCCGGTACCAGTCCCCCAGGGTGATCTGACCGGTCGCCAGCGCGGTGATCACCAGCGTCGCCGACTGCCCGCCGCTGTTCCCGCCTGTCGAGACGATCATCGGAAGGAAAGTCGCCAGCCAGAAAATCTGATGGTTGACGTCTTCGAACCAGTTCAGGATGAACGCGGTCGAAATGGCGCCGAACAGAAGGATCGCCAGCCACATAAAACGGCTGCGCGCCAACTGCCAGAGGCTGGTCGAAAGGTAGGGTTCTTCGAGGGGCGCCACGCCGGCGGCCAGGTGGGCGTCTTCGGCCATTTCTTCGACGACCGCGTCGAGAACGTCGTCGTGGGTGATGATGCCGAGCATTTTATTTTCATCGTCGACGACGGGAATCGCGGTAAAGTCGTACTTCCGCACGAGCGAAGAGGCGACTTCCCTGTCCTGATCGGCGTTGACGGTGATCACGTCGCGCTTCATGTAGTCGCTCAAAGGCGTGTCCGGCTTGCTGATATGGCGCAGAAGCTCTTTGGCCGAAACCAGACCGACCAGTTTTCCGTCGGCGTCGATCACATAGAGATAGTTGAGCGTCTCCAACGTTTGCGACTGACGGCTGATCTCGTCGAGCGCCTGACGGAACGTCATGTCTTCGCGCAGGCGGACGTAGTCGGTCGACATCTCCGCGCCGCAGCTGTCTTCGGGATAGGCGCTCAGGTTCTGAATATCGATCTGGTCCTCGGCGGGGACCATCGGAAGAATCTCGTCGACGATCTCCGGCTCGACCTCATCGAGGATGTCGACGCGGTCGTCCGAAGGCAGATAGGGAATGAAGTCGGCGATTTCGTCGCGCGGAGCCGATTCGAAGATCTGAACCTGAAGATCTTCGTCGAAGTAACTGAAGATGTCGGCGCGGGTCGCCGGATCGATATTGCGGAGAATGGACCAGATTTCGGTAGGAGTCAGGCCGACCATAAAGTCGGCGGTACTCGCCGGGTGGAGCGCCGAACAGAACTGCTGCATTTCCGCCACGTCGTTCTTGGCAAGCATTTCTCGAAGCTCAGGCAGGAGCAGACTGTTTGGCGACATGCTCACGGCGGATTCCCCCTTGCTTACGGTTTTGCGCTCATAACTCGGGAACAGATTTCCTTGCAAGACTATACCTCAAACAAAGATGTTGTCAACCAGAGCTTTGTTAAGATAGACAAATTAGTCAATATTAGGCGGGTCCGTTTTTTAAAACTTTTTCCTTTTGGAATCGTTAGGCGATATATGACGAAAGCCTGCGAAAACGGCCGTCTCCCGACGGAAGAAGAAAATTCGCCTTGACCTTACCGCAGAACGGTTTTAGAATAGGTTAAATTCGCAAGCGGGGGGTTTTCCATAAAGATTAGGGGCGTTTTTCTTCGTGGCGCGGGGAATGACCGGCGATATTAAGCGGTTTAACCAATTCTGTCTCCGTCTATTATTTTGAGGATACCAAAAAGGGACAAGTCGATCCGCATCGCATTTGTTACGTTTCGCTCCGATTCCTCTTTTCCGCCCGGCGGAAAGGGAGTCGGGCGGTATTTCCATCTTACGGCCGAAAGGAACGGTAATGAGTGAACCCCAATCGCGGTTGGTTGCCGACGTTGAAAAGTTAGCGCATACTCAGGTCAATGACTGCTATCAGTGCGGGAAGTGTACCGCCGGCTGTCCCCGCGGGGACGTCATGGATATTGGGCCGACCCGGCTGATCCGCCTGGTTCAGGCCGGAGAGGTTCTCGAAGCGGCGCGGGCCGAGTCGATCTGGCAATGCGTCTCGTGCCTGACCTGTTCGACCCGATGCCCGAAATCGGTCAACATTTCCGGCGTGGTCGACGCCCTGCGGCAGATTTCGGTCGAAAAAGGAATTTCGGCCAAACGTTTCAATAAGACGGTTCTCTTCCAGAAAGAATTTCTCCGCAACATCCGCCGAAACGGGCGAACCAACGAACTGGAACTCGTCGCCATGTGGAAACTTCTCGGTTTTGCCTCCGACTTCAATCCGCTGGCGGCCCTGCGCGACGCGCAGCTGGGGCCGAAGATGTTCTTCCGGCGCAAACTCCACTTCATGCCCGGTTCCCCCGTCAAAGACAAGGCCGTGGTTCGCCGCATCTTTGACAAATGCATGGCCGAACGAAAACCCGAAACCGAAGAGTAATACGGACAGAGGAACAGACAACGATGGGTATAACAGAATTCGGATACTATCCCGGCTGCGCACTTCACGGCTCGTCGAACGATTACGAGCAGTCGGTTCGCGCGTGTCTGGACAAGCTCGACGTCAGACTGACGGAACTCGAAGACTGGATCTGCTGCGGCGCGACGGCGGCGCATTCGATCAACCAAAAGCTCGCCACGGCGCTTCCGGCGCGGAACCTGGCGATCGCCGAAAAGACCGGCTGCGAAACGCTCCTGGCCCCCTGCCCGATGTGTTCGATGGAGCTTCTCAAAGCGAAACAGACCATCGCGTCCGATCCGGCGGTTCGCGCCGAAATGTCCGAGATCGTCGAGCTGCCGGTGGTCGGCTCGACCGAGGTGGTCAACCTGATCCAGGTTTTTCAGGCGATCGGGCTCGACGCGATCAAATCGAAAGTGACCGATTCGCTCGACCGGTTCAAACCCGCGTGTTACTACGGCTGTCTTCTGACCCGTCCTCCCAAGACGCTCCGGTTCGACGACTGCGAACACCCCTCCAGCATGGAGACGTTCTTGTCGGAACTCGGCGCCGAACCGGTCGATTGGAACTACAAGACCGAATGTTGCGGCGCGGGAATGACCCTCTGCGATCCCGGCACCGTGACCGACCTGGCGCACAAGATCATCGCCAACGCCCGAAAGCACGGCGCCAACGTGATCGTCACCGCCTGTCCCATGTGTCAGATGAACCTCGACATGCGTCAGGCCGACGTCGAAAAGAAGTTCGGCGAATCGTTCGATATGCCGATCCTTTACCTTTCGGATCTCGTCGGGCTGGCGTTGGGGATCGGCGAAGAGGAACTCGGGATCAACCGGCATTACGTTAAACTTCAGGTCTGAAACGCGCTTACCGCGGCGGAACCTTTGATCAATTGAAAAACGGGATAAACGATTATGGCTAAAATCGGCGTTTTTACCTGCTGGTGCGGCGAAAATATCGCGCGTCATATCGACGTCGAACGGGTCTCGAAAGCGATCGAGTCTCTTCCCGGCGTCCACTGCAGTATGAATTACAAATATATGTGCAGCGAGCCGGGCCAGTCGCTGATCATCGACCAGATCAAGTCGCTCGGGCTGACCGGCGTGGTGGTCGCCAGCTGCTCGCCGCATATGCACTTGAAGACGTTCCGCGCCGCCGCGCAATTGGCCGGCGTGAACCCCTACATGGTCGAAATGGCGAATATCCGCGAACAGTGTTCGTGGGTGCACGCCGACAAGGAGGAAGCCACCGCCAAGGCGATCGAACTGATCCGCATTTCGGTCGAAAAGCTCCGATACAACCATCCGCTTCAGCCGATCACCGTTCCGATCACCAAAAAGGCGCTTGTGATCGGGGGCGGGGTTGCCGGGATTCAGGCGGCGCTCGATATCGCCGCCGCCGGGCACGAGGTCATTCTGGTCGAAAAGGAACCCTCGGTCGGCGGAAAGATGGCCGGACTTTCCGAAACTTTCCCGACCCTCGACTGCTCGCAGTGCATTCTGACCCCCCGGATGGTCGAAGTGAACCAACACCCGAAGATCCGCCTGATGACCTATTCGGAGGTCGAAAAAGTCGAAGGTTATATCGGGAATTTCAACGTGACGATCCGCCAGAAGGCGCGGTACGTCGACGTCAACAAGTGCACCGGCTGCGGCACCTGCTGGAACGGCTGCCCGAACAAAAAAATCCCGAACGCGTTCGACTTCAACCTGGGAAACCGCACCGCGATCTATATTCCCTTCCCGCAGGCGGTGCCGGCGCGTCCGGTGATCGACTCGAGCCGCTGCATTCACTTTAAGAACGGCAAATGCGGGATCTGCGAAAAGAACTGCGCCGCCGGTGCGATCAACTTCAACGACGAGGACAAGCTGATCACCGAAGAAGTCGGCGCGGTCGTGGTCGCCACGGGATACCAGCTCTACTCGATCGGCAAAGAACAGCCGAATCCGAACGTCTCCGGCTACGGCGAATACGGCTACGGGAAATACAAAGACGTGATCGACTCGCTCCAGTTCGAGCGGCTCATCTCCGCCTCCGGCCCGACCGGCGGCGAACCGAAACGTCCCAGCGACGGGCGCGTTCCGCAAAAGATCGTCTTCATTCAGTGCGTCGGATCGCGCGACAACGCCAAAGGGGTCTCGTACTGTTCGAAAATCTGCTGTATGTATACAGCCAAGCACACGATGCTTTACAAGCACAAGGTGCACGACGGCGAAGCGCACGTCTTCTACATGGACATCCGATCCGGCGGGAAGAAGTACGACGAGTTCGTCCGCCGCGCCATCGAGCAGGACGGCGCGCTCTATCACCGCGGCCGCGTCTCGAAGATCACCGAAGAGGAGATCGACGGCGTCAAAAAGCTGGTCGTCCGAGGCGCCGACACCCTGACCGGCAAACCGGTCACCGTCGAGGCCGACATGGTCGTTCTGGCGTGCGCCATGACCCCGACCGACGGCGCCACCGCGCTGGCGCAGAAACTTTCGGTCGGCTACGACGAATACGGTTTCCTGAGCGAGTCGCACCCGAAACTCCGGCCGGTCGAAACGAACTCGGCGGGGGTCTTCCTCTGCGGCGCCTGTCAGGGACCGAAGGACATTCCCGAATCGGTCGCCCAGGCTTCGGCCGCTGCCGCCAAGGTGCTGGTGATGTTCAGCCAGGACCATCTGACGCGCGAGCCGGAAATCGCCCGCGTCGACGAGTCGCTCTGCGCCGCCTGCTGCGCGTGCGTGCAGGCGTGTCCTTACGAGGCGATCTCGATCGAAGAGGTCGTCGACCGGCGCGGCAACCACATCAAGAACACCTCGCGCGTCAATCCGGGGCTCTGTATGGGTTGCGGAACGTGCGTGGCGGTCTGTCCCTCGAAGTCGATCGACCTGGAAGGGTTTACCGAAGAAGAAGTTTACGCCGAAATTGAGTCACTGTTGTCATAAAGGAAAGCGTGTAACAAATGGAGAAAACCAACACAGATCAGGCGTTTGAGCCGAAAATCATCGCGTTCGTCTGCAATTGGTGCACCTACCTCGGCGCCGACCTGGCGGGGACGAACCGGCTCGAATATCCCGCGAACATCCGTATCATCCGCCTTCCGTGTACGGGACGTATCGATTTCAATCTGGTCATCAAGGCCTTCGAAGTCGGCGCCGACGCCGTGCTCGTTTCGGGCTGCCACCCGGGGGACTGTCACTACAACGCGGGGAACTATCACGCCCGCCGCCGCTGGATCCTTTTTCGGGAGCTTCTCGACGTCCTGGGGATCGAAACCGAGCGGATCCATTTTTCGTGGATTTCCGCCGCCGAAGGGGCGAAGTTCCAGAAGTTTGTGACCGAGATCGTCGAGAAGACGCGGGCGCTCGGACCCTACCGCGGTTATCGGTCGATCACCCACGAAAGCGAGGAGAGATAAGTTTCCATGGAATACCAGGAATATCAGCTCAGAGAGACCGCGGCGAAACTCCTCACCGAGGAGAAGGTCGACGTGGTAATCGGGTACGGTCTCTCGAAGACCGGCAAGGTGGTTCCCGTCTTCGTCACCCGTCCGGAAGACGCTCAGCGGCTCGTCTGGAACAGCGAATGCCACCAGAACCTGGTCGTCTTTCTGACGCGCCCCGAAGTCAAACGTCTCGGCAAACCCGCGATCGTCGTTAAACCGTGCGACGCGCGCGCCATCGTCGTTCTGGCGAACGAGTCGCAAATCATGCGGCACGAAATATACGTGATCGGAATGGTTTGCGAGGGGGTCAACGAAGACCAGGGACGCCCCTCGTCCCGCTGCGCGATCTGCTACGGGCACTACCCGCAAAACGTCGATCTGGTGATCGGCGACGCCGAAGACGCGCCGAAAGACCTCACCAAAGAAGAACGCCGCCAAACGGGAAAATACCGGCGGATCGAAGAGATCCGGGCGCTTTCGCCCGACGAGCGGCTCGCGTACTGGAAACGGGAATTTTCGCGCTGCGTACGTTGTTACGCGTGCCGGCAAAGCTGCCCGCTCTGCTACTGCAACCGCTGCGTCGCCGACAAAAACCGTCCGACCCGAATCCCGACATCCGCTTCGCTTCAGGGGAACTTCGCGTGGAACATCCTGCGCGCGTTCCATCTGGCGGGCCGGTGCGTTTCGTGCGGCGCCTGCTCGGCGGCGTGTCCGGCGGGAATCGATCTGAACCTGATCAACCTGACCCTGGCCAGCGCGGCGGAAGAGCGTTTCGACCATCTTTCCGGAACAAAAGTCGGCGCCATGCCGCTGATCGGTACCTTCTCGGAATCGGATAAGGAGGATTTCATTCGATGAGCCGGATTATTTCTCTCGACGACCTGCGGCAGATTGCCGCCGATTTTATCCGCGGCGGCGGGCTGGCCGTCGCGCCGGTACCGTTCGACAACGACCGCGTTTTCTTTCAATACATCGACGAAGAGGGAGCCGGAAAAATCGTCCTGAGCGGCTGGCTCAAAGCGGCGAACACGATCAAAGACTTTTTCTTCCCGCGGCACGAGAAACTCTTTTCCTACGAGCGCGTGCACAACGACGTCGTTCTGGCCGACGCGCCGGAATTCGGCAAGCCGCAGCTCCTGTTCGGATGCCGGCCGTGCGAGGCCGCGTCGTTGCCGATCCTCGACAAGGTCTTCGCCTGGGACTACCAGGATCGCTTCTATCAGTCGCGCCGGAGGATGACCACCGTCGTGACGATCGCGTGTCACAAGTCCGACGAAGACTGTTTCTGCTCGTCGGTCGGCGGGTCGCCCGAAAACACCGAAGGCTCGGACGCGATTCTCTACAATCTGGCCGACGGCACCTTTGAAGTCCGTCCGGTCACCGAAAAGGGCGAACGGCTCTTCGACGGGAAAACCTCCGATTCGAGCAAGACGGGTCAGGCGTGTCCTCCCCCGCCGGTCCGATTCGACGCGGCGAAATGCAAAGCCTGGATGGACGGGCATTTCGATTCCCCCTTCTGGAACGAACACGCCTTGCGATGCGTCGGATGCGGCGCGTGCACCTACCTCTGCCCGACCTGTCATTGCTTCGACATCGTCGACGAGGGGAGTTACGCGAAAGGGCACCGCGTGAAGAACTGGGATTTCTGCCAGTCGGCGCTCTTTACGCTTCACGCCTCGGGCCACAATCCCCGTCCCGACCAGGGCGCGCGCCAGCGTCAGCGGCTTATGCACAAGTTTTCGATCTATCCCGACAAATTCGGCAAGATCCTCTGCACCGGATGCGGCAACTGCACGCGGCATTGCCCGACCGTTCTCGGCGTCAAACCTTTCCTCGAAGCGATCGAAGAGCAGGAAGGATAACCATAGAAGAGGCGAGCGATGAGTATCACGCAAAGCAATATTTACGAACCCTACCTGATGGAAATCGTCGACGTGCGGCAGCAGACGCCCGACGTCAAACTGGTCCGGGTCAAGTTCAAGAATCCGGGCGACGCCGAAGGATTTTCCTTCGAGATCGGTCAGTTCGGGCTCTGGTCCGTCTTCGGAGTAGGCGAATCGACCTTCAATATCTGCTGTTCCAACTCGGCGGACTATCTTGAATTCTGTTTCCGCAAGACCGGGCGCGTCACCGACGCGATGTGGAAGGCCGAACCGGGCGACGTGATCGGGTTCCGCGGACCTTACGGGAACCATTACCCGATGGACGCCTGGGAGGGGAAGAACCTGATTTTCGTGGCGGGCGGGATCGCGATGCCCCCGATCCGCTGCGCGATCCTCTACGCGCTCGAACACCGCGAAAAATACGGCAAGATCACGATCGTCTACGGCGCGCGCACCGTCGGGGATCTGGTCTGCCGCGACGAGCTGGACGAGTGGGCGAAGGCGCCGGACGTACGGGTCTTAAAGACGGTCGACCCGGGCGGCGAGACCCCCGACTGGGACGGGCTGGTCGGTTTTGTGCCGACGGTTCTCAAAGAGGCGAATCTCAGCGGCGAGAACACCGTCGCGCTGGTCGTCGGCCCGCCGATCATGATCAAGTTTTCCTGCCCCGTCCTGGCCGAGATGGGGATTCCCGACGAGGCGATCTACAGCAGTCTTGAAAACCGAATGAAATGCGGGCTGGGCAAATGCGGCCGCTGCAACTGCGGCCATCTCTACGTTTGCAAAGACGGCCCGGTCTTCACCAACGCTCAAATCAAGCAGATGCCCGCCGATTTCTAAGAGCGGCCCGTTTCGCGTCAGATAAAAAACCCCGCCGACGCGGAGTTTTTTTATCGCCGGATTTTAGAAACGCTTTCCCCGTCACTTCGCGTTGCGTCCCACCACCACGACGCACTGGTCGTCGGCCTGGGGGACGCCGTCGGCGAACCGGCGAACCTCGGCGATCAGTCCCTTGCCGATATCGTCGGGAGAGGCCAACTCCCGGTTTTCGAGGAACTGCCGCACCCGCGGCGCGCCGAACAGCCGGCTCTCGGCGTCGGCGGCGTTCGGAATTCCGTCGGTCATCATCACGAAGGCGTCGCCCGGCATAAGATCGACCACCACCTCGTCGCATTCGATGACCGGATCGACCGCGATCGGCGAACCGTGCCGGCCGTAGCCGATCTCTTCGACCGAACCGTCGGCCCGGCGCAGATAGGGCGTGTCGTGACCGGCGTTAAAAAGGCGTAGCCGCCCGTTTTTCGGCTCGATGAGCAAGAGGATCATCGTGATAAACCAAAGCTCCGACGGATGGGCCTGATAGACGCTTCGGATCCGGCTCAGCGCGTCGGCGGGAGTCTTTTCGATCATCAGCGCCGTGTGAACGTCCGACGAAAGCTTCGCGGTCAGAAGCGCTCCGGGAACCCCTTTCCCGGAGACGTCGGCCAGGACGACCGCCAGACGTCCTTCCGGCAGACAGACAAAATCGTAGAAGTCGCCGCCGACCGACTTGGCGGGTTGGTAGTAGTTGAAGAACGTATAGCCGGGCATTTCGGGCAGCTCTTCGGGCATAAGCGCCCGCTGAACCCTCTTGGCGAGCTCCAATTCTTTTTCGAGGAGTTCTTCCTGGTGTCGGATCTGCTGATAGCTCAGGTTCTCGCTGTAAAGCCCGACTTGGTTGGCGATCGCGATCAGCAGATCGAGGTCGCTGTCGGTAAACTTCGCCTCTCCGGTACGGGACTCGACCAAGATCACCGCGAACGGGCGTTCGTTTTCCCCCTCGAAGATCGGGACGGCCATCGCCGAGTAGACGTCTTTCTTTAAGACGCTGTCCTCTTTGGCGTTAAAACGCGGGTCGCGCGCCGGAGCGCCGGAAATGATCGCCTTCTCGTTGTCGAAAACGTATTGCGGAATCGACCGGCTGATCCGGACCGGCGTTTCGTTCCGGCCGCTGCGAAGCCGATAGTCGACCAGCTTCAGCCGAGACGACCCCTCGCCGGGTTCCAGCACCGAAACGACGTCGGCCTGGGGAAAGAGTTTGAGCAGATTGACAAAAAATTCGGGGAGAAGCCCCCGCCGGCTGGTCACCTTCCCCAGGTTCTTCATCATCGACATCATCACGTCGAGTTTCGTGCGGAGCGTTTTCAGCTCGGCCATCAGGTCGACCTCGGGCTGACGGATCAGGGGCAGCTGCGCGATATTCCGCAGGTCGACCTGCGAGGTGAAATTGATCGAGTCTTTCGAAAGGGACTCGTCCAGAACCGCCGAACCGACCGAATAGTTGGGAGCCGGCGCCGCCCGCTGCGATTTGGCGGAATCGGTAACGAAAAGATAATCGCCGCCGCCGATCCGCAATCGGTCGCCGTTATGGAGCGCGGTCGGCCCGGTGACACGCTTCCCGTTCAGGAAAGTGCCGTTGCTCGAATTGACGTCGGCGATCGTAAAGCGCGCGCCGTCAAATCGAATTCGGGCGTGCAGGCGACTGACCGCGCCGTCGTCGAGACAAATGTCGCAGTGCGGATTCCGGCCGATCATCACCGAGTTTTTGTCGATCGGATAACGGGCCGGATTCGGGGAATCCGCGGCGGTTTTCAAGTAGGAAGGCATAAAGTCTCCTCAAAAATCGTATCAAGCGGCGCGGCGCGCGATCGCCCGGCGAAACTCCGCGAAAAGTTCCGACGTGGCGGCGGCGATCACCCCGGCGTGCGCCAGATCAACGTCCGACCCGTCGGGCGCCGAAATCACCCCGCCCGCCTCGCGGACCAGAAGAATCCCGGCGGCGGAATCCCAGGCGTGGGCGTTCTGGCACGAAAGGACGTCGAACCGTCCGGCGGCCAGGTAGGCGAGGTTCAGCGCGGTCGACCCGCTCCGCCGAATCGCCTGGCACGAACGGACCATTTCCTGAAACGCCAGATAGTCGGGCGAATCGAACAGGGTCCGGGTCGGGAACGAAACCGTGGCCAGAGCGTGTTCGAGCCGCGTGACGCGGCTTGTGCGGATCGGCTCGCCGTTCAGAGACGCCCCTTCCCCCCGAACGGCGGTAAAGAGCTCGTCGGTGCACGGGTTGAAGAAAACGCCGCAGAGAAGATCGTTTCCGCGCGCCAGGCCGATCGAGGGGCCGAACATCGGAACGCCGTGCACGAAGTTGGTCGTCCCGTCGATCGGATCGACGATCCAGGTCAGGGGACGGTCGGGCGGGGCGAGGGATCCGCACTCCGATTCGGAGAGACAACGCGCTCCCGGAACCGCCTCTTCGCCGACGATCCACGTCTCGGGAAACCGGTCGAGCAGAATCCGCGCGATTTCACGCTGACACGCCACGTCGGTTTCGGTCACCAGGTCGGCCCACCCCTTCTCTTTAAAAGATGTGTGACCGGCCCGGCTTCGCATGATCAGCCCGGCGGCGCGCGCCGCTTCGACGGCGGCGCCCAGATATTCGCGAGGATTCATTGAACGCTCCCTTCGGGAAAACGGGTTTCTTCTCTCTCTTCGGCAATAATCCCGCCTCCGATCAGGCGGTCTTTCCAGTAACAGACCAACGACTGACCCGGCGCGACGCCGTAGCGCGGCTCGTCGAGCCGCGCGGTCACGGTCCCGTCGGCATGGGCGGTCACACTCGCCCCGGCCGCGGGCGAACGGTATCGGATCTTCACGTCGGCGCGGAACGGCGCGCCGATCGGCACCGGCGCGATCCAGTTCGCTTCGATCGCGCGGATCGTCAACCGCGCCAGGTCGTCGCGAGTTCCGAGAACGACTTCTTTTCGAAACGGAACGATCTTCTGCACGAAGGTCCGTTCGCCGAACCCGATTCCGAGTCCCTTGCGCTGCCCGACGGTATATTTTTCATAGCCGCGATGCGCGCCCAAGACCTCGCCGTCCCGCGAGACGAAGTTTCCGGCGGTCTCGACCGGACCGACCAGGCGGCGGAGAAAATCGAACGGGGTCCGGTCGGCGGGAACGAAACAAAGGTCTTGACTCTCCCCTTTTTGCGCGACCGGAATCCGCGCGTCGGCGGCGATCTGACGCACCTGCGGTTTCGTCAGTCCGGCCAACGGAAAAGTGACCGCCGAAAGACGGTCGCGCGTCACGCCGTAAAGGACGTACGACTGATCTTTTTCGGAACTCCCCCGCAGAAGAACGGGAGCGTCGTCCGGCTCGTCGGCAAGCCACTCGGGGAGCCGGCCGACTCCCGAAAGACGCCACTCGGCGCAAACGGTTCGTTTGATGTAGTGGCCGGTTGCAAAACGGGCGCACCCCCGGTCGCGCGCCAGGTCGATCAGCGCGCCGAATTTCAAGACCCGGTTGCATAAAACGCAGGGGTTCGGCGTTCGGCCGGCAAGATACTCTTCCGCCCAGCGGTCGACGACCCGGCGAAAGATCGGTTCGGCGTCGAACAAAATGAAAGGAATATCGAGAGCCCGCGCCACGCGAAACGCGTCGGCGGCGTCGCGCGGGAGCGGGAATCGGTCGGGAGTCCAGAAAGCGGCGCGCGGCTCCGACTCCCCGCCGGCGGCGTAAAGGGGAATATTTTTGGCGGCGGACGACTCGCCCCAGAAGCGTTCGGTCTCGTCACGATCGAGGGTCGACTGAAAAGGATGCCGCATAAAGACGGCTTCCGGCGCCGCACCTTCCTCTCGGAGCAGGTACGCCGCCGTCGAACTGTCGACTCCCCCCGATAGGGCAATGAGCGTTTTTAGAACGGTCATCCTGTCTCCTCGATCCGATTCGGCAAAACGTTAAGCGGCCCGCCCAAAGCGCTTCCGCCGCTTCGATCCTCCCGGAATATTCTACCACGGCGCGGGAATCTTTCAACGATTCTCGCGCGGATTGTTGTTTCCGAACCCGAATGCAATTAAAATAGGACCAGTTCCGAACATTCCGCCGTCCGAGAGACGGCCCGGTCATTTACAGAGATTGGAGAGATTATGAAATTCCGTATTTTATCATTCGTCGCGGTCAGTCTCATGACGTGCGCGATTTCGGCTCAGGATTTCGAAGGCGGGCATTTCCGCGCGGGGATCGACTGGAAAGAACCCCCGAAGATCACCTCCGAAGCGGTTCTGACCCCCCCGCCGTCCGACGCGATCGTCCTCTTCGACGGGACGAACCTCGACGCTTGGGAGGGCGCCGCGTGGAAGGTGAGCGACGGCGTCGTCACCATCGAGCCGGGTACCGGCGATATCCGCACCAAGCAGAAGTTCGGTTCGGTCCAGCTCCATCTCGAGTTCGCCGAACCCCCGGTCAAAACCGACGAGAACGGCAATCCGACCGAATTCGGCCAGTGGCGCGGGAACAGCGGTCTTTTCTTCATGGATCACTACGAAGTCCAGATCCTCGACAGCTACGACAACGAGACCTACTTCGACGGGCAGTGCGGCTCGATCTACAAACAGCTCCCGCCTCTGGTGAACGTCTGCAAGGCGCCGGGTCAATGGCAGAGTTACGACATCATCTTCCACCGCCCGATCTTCCGCGTCGAAAACGACCAGATCGCCGAGGTCGTTCGTCCGGCGACGATCACCGTCATTCAGAACGGCGTTCTGGTGATCGACAACTGGGCGATCCAGGGGGACACCTACTACCACATTCCGCCGCACTACAACCTGCACGGCGATAAAGAGCCGATCCACATCCAGGATCACGGCACCGCCTGCCAGTTCCGGAACATCTGGGTTCGCGAGATCCCCGACGCCACCGTCGTTCCGCTCCAGAACAAACTCCAGCATTACGAGTGACCGCCGTGAAACGCGTCATCATCATTCCCGCCCGCCTCGCCTCGACCCGTCTGCCGGGAAAGCTCCTCCTGGCCGAAACGGGAAAGCCCCTCATTCAGCACACCTATGAGGCGGCGCGGCGGAGCCGTCTGGCCGACCGCGTCCTGGTGGCGTGCGACCATCCCGCGATTTACGACGCGGTCCGCGGATTCGGCGGCGAAGCGGTAATGACCGACCCGGCGGCGCCGAGCGGAACCGACCGCGTCGCCGAGGCGGCGCGGTCGATCCCCGACGCCGAGATCGTGGTCAACGTGCAGGGGGACGAGCCGACCCTCTCGGGGGAATCGATCGATACGGCGATCCGTCTCCTTCAAGAGCGGCCCGACGCCGAAATGGCGACCCTCGCCACGCCGATCCGCACCGCCGAGTCGGTCGGCGACCCCGCCTGCGTCAAAGTCGTCTTCGACAAGACGGGACGGGCGCTCTGGTTCAGCCGGAGCGTGATCCCGTATCCGCGAAACCGAAGCGAGTCGTTCCTGACCGACACGCCCCCTCTTTACTACCAGCATATCGGTCTTTACGCTTACCGGCGCGATTTCCTCCTTTCCCTCCCGCAAACGCCGCAGTCTCTTTACGAGAAGACCGAGGGGCTCGAACAGCTCCGCGTTCTCCACGAGGGGAAGACGATCCTGGTCGGCGTCATCGACGAGGCGGCGATCGGGATCGACACTCCCGAAGATTACGCCCGGTTCGTCCGATTGTTGGCCGAAAGGTAAAAATCGCTTCCTTTTTTGGGGAAAGGGAGGTATAATGATCTCAGCTCCCCTCGTTTTCCGCTGAAGATCAATTTTTAGCGTGGATGGGAAACGCCACGGCCTGTGCATGTGTACGCCAGTTTCTCGATCCGTCTCGCAGCGGCATTCTGTCGCGAAAGCGTAGGGGAGTTTTTTTATTTTTTCAAGGGTTGAAGAGTTGTTTTCCTCTCTCCTGCCTGGTATAATACTATAAAGAGTCACGGAACTGGTAACGTTTTTCGCGAGTCAAGGATACTGTTATGTCAGCCAAAATTAAAGTCACATGCCCGAACGGACACAAACTCGCGGCCGAAGAGCGAAAAGCGGGGAAAACGGTCGCCTGTCCGGTCTGCGGCGTCAAACTGACGATTCCGGTTCCGGAGAATCGGAAGTGTACCGACAGTGCGGTTCTGCGCATTCTCGGTATCGGCGACGAGCTTCGCAAAGCCGCCGCCGGTCAGCCGACCCGTTACGACCGTCCCGAAGAAGGGAGCGACCTTCTCCTGGGCCCGCGAATGAAAGAAAAGGCGCGGAACACCCAGATCTGCCCGCAGTGCGACTGGGAGATCGACGCCGGTTACCGGGTCTGTCCCCACTGCCACTTCTACCTGGCGGGAAAATAGCAAGCCCCCCGTCGGAAACGAATTTCGGTGGACGTTATCCGCCGAACCGCTCCCCTTTTAAACAAACCGCCGCAAGGCGGTTTTTTATTGCGCGGTTTCACGTATGCCGCCCGTTTTCCCCGGCGCGAACGCCATTGCCCGACGCTCGGGCGAAAAGATTTGGAAAGGGATAAAAGGTTAGCTCACGCCGCCGACGCGTACCCGCTTCCGATTTTCCCCGCGGACGGGGCCGTTTTATCCTCGTTCGGAGTTCAGCCTCCTCGATTTTACGCGGAGAGGAACGCACGTCCGTTCAAATTCGCCTATTTTTACATCTAAACCGCCTATCTTACCGTCATTTTTCGGAAAAATCGGCAGAATCGCCCCCGTTTAGAACAGTTTTTCTTGAAAAAACAATGAATTTCCCCCCCAAGGGTATTGGCAAGATAATTAAACTGAATAAAATAAAGCATTATAAGTCGGTTGTGCCGGTCTCGTTGACTGGCCAAGATACGTAAATTAAAACGTTACGATGTTTCATACCGGTATTGTAAAATCCGGTTACAAGTTCAAGCGGGTGATTCCCGCAAATTAGCATAAGGAGTTCCTTGCTATGAAAAAATGTGCCTTAGTTGCCGTCATGGTCGCTGCCATTCTGGCGGTTGCCAGCCTTACCTTCGCCTGTGGCGCTTGCGCTCCGGCTGCTTGCGCTCCGGCTTGTGAAGCCCCGGCTTGTGCCCCGGCTTGTGATGCCGCTCCGGCTCCGTGCTGCTGCCTGCCGAAGATCTGCCTCCCGAAGCCCTGCTTCCCGAAGTTCTTCTGCTGCAAACCGGCTTGTGAAGCCGCTGCTTGCGAACCCGCCGCTGAAGCTTGCGCTCCGGCTGAAGAAGCCTGCGCTCCCGCTTGCGAACCGGTTGCCCCGGCTTGCGAACCTGTCGCTCCGGCTTGCGAACCCGCCGCTGAAGAAGCCCCCGCTTGCGATGCCGCTCCGGCTTGCGAACCGGTTGCTCCGGCTTGCGAACCCGCCTGCGAAGCTGCTCCGGCTTGCGCTCCGGCCTGCAAACCCTGCTGCCTGCCGAAAATCTGCCTGCCCAAGATCTGCCTTCCGAAGCCCTGCTTCAAGCCGATCTGCCTGCCCAAGCCCTGCTTCCCCTGCGCTCCTTGCGCT
>CADBQY010000010.1 GCA_902796885.1 uncultured Planctomycetota bacterium | reverse complement strand
GAGTTTGTTCACGCCGTCGAGGATCTTTTTGCGCGCTTCGTCGTTAAAGATTAATTGTTTCGCCATAGTAACTTGTTCCTTTCAGATTTGAACCGGTATGCGGCTTTTCTCACTTAACGACTTTCGCCAGAATGTCGGATTCCCGCAGAATCTTGATTTCGCGACCGTCCACTTCGATGTCCGAGCCGGAATATTTTCCGTAGATCACCTCGTCGCCGACCGCGACGCCCATTTCGCTCCGTTTGCCGTTGTCGAGGAGTTTCCCCGAGCCGACCGCCAGAACGGTTCCGCGCTGCGGCTTCTCTTTGGCGCTGTCGGGAAGGAAGAGCCCGCCCGCGGTCATCTCTTCGGCGGCCAGCGGTTCAACGACGACGCGATCTTCGAGGGGGTAAATGTTGAGTTCTTTTTTCGACATAGTGAAACCCTTTCAAACTGTATATCTTTTCTTTTTTGAATTTTGTTTTTGTGTTGTTTTCCGAAGGCGTCGGCGCGCGATCAATACATACCGCCCATGCCGCCCATACCGCCCATGCCGCCCATCCCGTCCATGCCGGGCTGTCCGGCGGCGGGAGGCGTCTCTTTCGGAATCTCGGTCAGAAGACACGAGGTCGTCAGCAAAAGCCCGGCCACGCTGGCGGCGTTGGTCAGCGCGGTGCGAACCACCTTGGCCGGGTCGATGATCCCGGCTTCGACCAGGTCGCAGTAGACGCCCTTGTCGGCGTCGAACCCTTCGTTCTTCCCTTTCATCTGGCGGACGCGGTTAATCACCACGGCGCCGTCGATCCCGGCGTTCTTGGCAATTTCACGGATCGGGGCCTCGATCGCCTTTTTCACGATCTGAATCCCGTAGACTTCATCGCCTGTCCCTTCGACCTTGTCGAGGACCTTGACGCTCTTGAGAAGGGCGACCCCGCCTCCGGGAACGATTCCCTCTTCAAGAGCGGCCTTCGTCGCGGCCTGCGCGTCTTCGTAGAGGTACTTCTTTTCTTTCAGTTCAGACTCGGTGGCAGCGCCGACGTTGATCTGGGCGACACCCCCGGCGAGCTTGGCCAGACGTTCCTGCAGCTTTTCTTTATCGTAGCTGCTGGTCGTCGTTTCAATCTCTTTTTTGATCTGATCGACTCGGCCGTCGATCTCTTCCTTTTTACCCGCGCCGCCGACGATCGTGGTGCTGTCGCTCGTGACGGTGATCTTCTTGGCCCGGCCGAGATCCGACAGTTTGACCGCGTCGAGTTTGATCCCCAGGTCTTTGTAGATGGCCTGGGCGGCGCAGAGGGTCGCGATATCGCCAAGCATCGCCTTGCGGCGGTCGCCGTAACCGGGCGCTTTCACCGCGCAGACGTTCAACACGCCGCGGAGTTTGTTGACCACCAGGGTGGCAAGCGCTTCGCCCTCGATATCTTCGGCGATGATCAGAAGAGGCTTGCTCTGCTTGCTGACGGCTTCCAAAAGAGGAACCAGGGCTTTGGCGGTGGAGATTTTATCTTCATAGACCAAGACAAGCGCGTCTTCGAAATCGACCGTCTGGTTGTCGACGTCGGTCACGAAATGGGGGGAAAGGAACCCGCGGTCGAACTGCATCCCCTCGACGACTTCGACGTAGGTGTTCGCCTGTTTCCCCTCTTCGACGGTGATCACGCCGTTTTTACCGACCTTGAGAAACGCCTCGGCCAGAATCTGACCGATCGCGGTATCGTTATTGCCGGCGATCGTGGCAACCTGGGCGATCTCTTTTTTGCTCTTGTCGCTGACCGGAACGGCCTGCTTGGCAATCGCGTCGCAGACGGCTTCCGACGCTTTCTGAATCCCGCGGAAAAGAGCCATCGGATCGGCGCCGGCGGCGATCATTTTAAGGCCTTCCATGTAAATCGCTTCGGCCAGAACCGTGGCGGTCGTGGTACCGTCGCCCGCGGCTTGGTTCGTCTTCGAGGCGGCCTGTTTGACCAACTGGGCGCCCAGGTTCTCTTCGGGATCGTCAAGGGTAATGTCTTCGGCAACCGTGACGCCGTCTTTGGTGACCTTCGGCGCCCCCCACCCTTTGTCAAGGACGGCGTTGCGGCCGCGGGGCCCCAAGGTGCATTTCACAGCTCGCGCCAGTTTACTCACTCCGGCGGCAATCGCCTGTCGGGCGGAATCGTCAAATGATAGGTTTTTCGACACTTCGGATTACTCCTCTTACTAAAGTTGAACGTTTATGTTGTTGTCATTAAAACAAATCGTCTTCATTCAATAATGACAGCTTCACCTCCCCTTTACGGTCTGTTGCGCAAATAACGTGCCAATCGCCGCAAAAGGGATATTCACCTGAATTATAACCGAAAAACGGGTTTATTCCACTACGGGGGAGAAGAAAAAGGAAAGGGAGCGTGTGCCAAATTGGCAGTCGCGTCATTGTTGAAAAAGACAGAAGAACCGGGACGGCAAGCGGCGCGACGATCTTTCCGAAATTCAGTCTTTCGGCCGGTTGATCGCCTGTTCGCAGATAGCCGCCGCGATCTGGTTGATTCCGGTCCCTTTCCGAAGGCGGACAAAGCTCTTCCCCTCTTTGCGGACCATCTTCGGAAGATCCAGCGAATGTTTATGCGAACACCACGGAATATAGACCAGGAAAAGCTGAACCGTCCCGTCGTTGAGAAAAGAACGGAACCGATCGAGTGAATCGCCGTGCGACCACTCTTCCCAAAGCAGGTCGTTCAGCTTGAACGCGTTTCGGATCCGCGACTGCAGATGCGGCTGCGGCGTCCCGCCGATAAAAACGACGCGGGTGTTTCCAAACGCCTTGCGAACCTTTTTGACCTCGTCCGAATACTGTTCGAAGGGAGGGCTCTGTATCGGGGGAGGCCCGACTTCGAGATACTGGATCGCCCGGATAAAAGGTTCGGTCTTTTCGATTTCGTCGGGAACTTTATCGATGACGGGGGCTAAATACGCCCTGATTTCCGCCGACTTTGCCGAAACACGGAACTTTTGAATCAGTTCGGTGATCCCGTCCACCAGGCGATTCCAATCGTCGGTCGCTCCGGGAAGAGAAGCGAATATTTTTTGAAGGGAATCTTGAATCTGTCGGCGGACAGGTTCTTTTTTCCTTTCGGTATCCTGAGGAGTGAGCTGCGTTTCCAGAACCGAAAGACGGGCGAGGATTTCGCCGCGCGTTTCAAGATCGGCCAGGGAATCCTCTTTCAGATTGTGAAAGTAGACGTTGTTTTGTTTTCCCGCCCGTTTCAACTCCGAAAACGCCGTCAGTTGAACCGGATCGGCCCGCAAATCGATCCCCAGACTTCGGTTTGCGGTCTTGAGCAGAGCGTAGGCGTCGCTGCACAGTAGCAACAGCCCCACCAGCTGTTCTTGGATCGTCTGCCGGGCGGCGAGCGTCAGATTTCCGTCGAGACACTTCGCGACGAGACGCGTTCCGATTTCCAGCGCTTCGTAACATTCGGCGGATATGCGGAGTTCCTCTTCCCGCGCATCGTCGGGAATAAAATGAAATTTGAGGGAAAGATGGTTCGCCTGACGATCCAGTTCCTCCCCTTTTTCTTCGGAACCGGCCGGATCTCCTTTGATCTTGGCGATCCGCCAAAGACAGTATTCTTTCAGGAGCGCCGCTTCGGCCGAAACAGATTCAAAATCGGGATAGAGACTCGCCGAAATCGCCTGTTGCTGTTCTTTGCTCACCCCGGGAACCGCGCCCCATTGCCTACGGATCTCGTCTTCCTGCTGGCAAAGGGCCGACTCTTTCAGGCGGAGCGAAGCTTCCCATCGAGCGAGTTCGGTCCTGTCGGTTTGTAATTCCGTATCGACCTGAATCAACTCTTCTTCTTTCCGGGTAAGCTCCAGGTCTTTCCGGCCAACCGCCTCCTTTTCTTCCCCGAACCGGTCGATTTCCCGCCGGAGCTCGATTTCTCTTCGATTTGATTCTTGAAGCCTTATTTCCGCATTTTGCTCCGCGTTATGAAGCCGGCGTTTCAGACGAACAATAAAGACCGACTCCGCCAGAGCGGCCAATAGAAGAACCACGAGAATAAAGGAGTATGACATGCTTGCTTTCTTTTCCGGCAAAGGAATAAATGCGTGACGATACGATATTGAATTTTCGAAAACCGCCGTTCCCGAGAAAAGGATCCGAAAAGCGCCGGTCGGAAAAAGGCCTTTTCCGCGCCGAGCTACGGGTCGTTTTCGAGCAAAACAACCGCTTCGGCCGAAATCGCCTCTTCGCGGCCGATAAAGCCGACCCGTTCTCCCGTCTTGGCCTTCACTCCGACCATCTCGGGGGGAATGTCGAGAATCCGCGCGATCTCGATCTTCATCTGCGCCTTATACGGACCGAGCTTCGGCGCCTGCGCGAAAATGACCGCGTCGACATTTTCGAACCGCCATCCCCTCTCATAGACAAGATCGGCGGCATATTTCAGGAACTCGGCGGAATTCCGGCCGCGGTTCTCTTCGTCGGTATCGGGAAAGACATCGCCGATATCGCCTTCGCCGAGCGCGCCTAAAATGGCGTCGGTCAGGGCGTGAAACAGAACGTCGGCATCGGAATGACCGACCAGGCTCCGATGAAACGGCACCGCAACCCCGCCCAAAACCAGGGGACGCCGTGCGGGTCCCTCTTCAAAACGATGGGTATCGTGACCCAGACCGATCCGCATAGAAGTTTCCCTCCGACAGGCCGAAGAACGGCACGGAAATCACCGTTTGACCGATTGACGCGCGAAACGTCCTTTCCCAAGATTTTAATCTATAAAGCCGAACATTCAAGACGCCGCCCTTTGGACGAAATTCTCGCGTACGCTTGCCCGCGGGAAAAAAATGGTTTAAAATACCGTTTGAGGGGATCGGCCGATTCCGCGTTCCCTCCCCATTTCAGAACCGCCGGCACACGGCGATTCGCCGAGCCAAAAATTTCAACGCCGTAAGGAGAAAATAATGCCTCTCTACGAAATCGAAACCGAAGGGCACATCGTCATTGCCTGGGGAGAAAACGAAGTCGAAGCCCAGGACCTCTTCTGTGAATACTACCCCTCCGAGGAGATCATCCGAATCACCAAACGCCCGCGAAACGCCTGGGTCATTTCCAAGGCGCTTTTGGGGATTACCGGCAAGGTCGAAAAGAGCGAACTGGCGCGGGAATGCCTCTCGAAAGCCGCGGGGGACAAAATCCACGCGATCCGCCTCTACGTCAGCGAGACGGGAGCCGACCTCGACGAGGCGCGCCGAATCATCGAGTCGAACATGTCTTACGGCTGGTAGCGCTCCGCTCGCCGCGGCGCGTTACTTTGCCGGTCCGACCCTGTCGAACCCTTTTCGTTCCGTATCCTGCCGACTCCGCGATTTCGGCGCAGATGCGCTTTTCTCTTCTTCCGAAACGTCGGCCGGTCCGCTCTCGGCCGACGGCGCCCGATCCTCCGTTTCCGGTTCGGGCGAATCTTCCTCAAAATCGGCGTCGGACAGGTCGAAACCGTCATCCCCGTCATTTTCCATTCCGTCCGGTTCGGAATCGACGCCGGGGGGCTCGTTCCCCTCCGGGACGGAGGGGGGATTTTCCCCTTCCGCAAGGGATGTCTCGTCGCCGGTCTCCGTTTCGTCAGGCTCCGGAGGGACCAGTCCGCGGCAGACCAGCATGTACCCGCCCCAGAAGAACGGATGCTCCCCCGCGATCGGTTCCTTCGGGGGAGCGCCACGGAACCGGGGTTCCTCTTTCAGGTTCAGCGGTTCGTTCATAAACTGTTCGAGTGTCTCTTTCCACGCTTCGGGCGCCGTTTTTCTTTCCGTATTCTTCAAGAACGATTCACAGAGTCGGTAGGTCGAATCCCCCCCGACGCGCCACCGGCTCACCAGAAGGTTATCGCCTCCCTGGGACTCGAGGAAAAGAATCGGCATGAAGAATTCCGCGCCGCCGCCACTCTCTTTCAGCGCGGATTCCCCTCCGGTACGAAGTCCGGGAAGGATCGCCGATTTCGGTCCTCCCCACGGCAGATAGCGAAGATCCGAAACGGGCGTGCCCCCCTTCTTGGATCGTGCGCCGACCAACGTCCAGTCGGCGTCGGCGGCTAGAATCTCTTCATAGGAGAGGAGCCGGTCGGAAAGGGAAAGGAGAAGCTCCCGCGGCGCCAGGAGGGTGTTCTCGGACCAGAGGACGGTCTTCGGAAGATTCTTCTGAAGGCGCGCCAGGGCGTCGCGCTGAATATCGGCGTCCTCTTTCGGGTGGAGTTTTCCCGGAACGATCACCGTTTCGCTTCGCAGCGGGACCGACGAGGCGCCCCGCGCGAAACAGAGCGAGGCGGTCGGCGCGCAAAAGAGGGTAAAGTTCGGCACCGAGGCGATCGGCACAAGCCGCTCCTCCCGAGGAAGGGTCATCGCGCCGTACGGCACATACCAGAGGATCGAGTCGGGAACGATCGCCAGCTGTTCAAAGAGGGCCGATCCGCGGGCGTCGTCGGCGGTGGGACGCCCCAAGAGGGTCAGAAAGAACGCGTTCCCCTCGTCCCTCCACGAGTCGGAAACAAATTCCTTTAAAAGTTTCGCCTTCGACCCGTCGGTGGCGCCGCATGCCGAAAGGAACGACGCCAGTTCCGCGCCGATACCGCCGACGCTCCCCAGCCGCCACGCGTCAAATTCGTTCGCCGTGACAAAGAATCCGTACAGTCCCCCGTCAATCTCGATAAAAGAAAGGATCGCGCCCGTTTCGGGAATCTTTTCGCGCATCTTCTCAAGCGGCTCCCGCGGGGGAAACGGCTCGGGAACGGAAAAAGGCATCGCGGCCAACCGCCGTAAAAGCGCTTCTCGGTTGGCCGAGACGTTTCCGAGCCGGTTCAGAAGTTCCCGAACTTCCTCCTCCTGATTCTCGGACGGGAGAAGGGAAAAGGAACGGAGCCGATCAGCGATCGCCTCGCCGTCCTTCTGCTGGGTTTCCAGCGCCGGGTACTCCACAAAGAGGCCTCGGCGCGCGATCCGTTCCTCCTCGGTGAGCAAATCTTCGGGCGCGGAGGTCAGATAGCGGAGCGAAAAAACGCGTCCCCCCATCTCCTGCGGGGTCAGGAAACGGCGCGAGCGAACCCGCTCGGCGATCTCGAACGCCTTTTCGGGTTGTTGCCGATCGATCGCCAGAAGGAACTGGTTCCCCAGTTCTTCGGCCCAGAGACTGGTGTCGGCGGCAAACGCCGTGACCGGGTCGAGGGTCCAGTCGTAGAAATCACTGACGCGGAGGAGTTCGTCGTATAACTCGGCGGCGGCGCGGGGGGTGAGCGTGTCCAGGGACGCGTTCACCCGCCGGATCTGAAAGAAGCGGAGCGACCGCGACCGCGACCCGTCGGCGGCCCGGGCCAGAAGCTCGTCCCCTTCTCCGGCGTTTCCACGGTCATATTGCAATACGGCAGTCAAATAGCGGCACAGGTCGGCGTAACGGCTCTCGTCGAGACGCGCCGACTTTAAAAGAGACGCGGCGTCGCGCAGAAACGGTTCCGCCGCGACGGCCTCGCCACGGCGGATTTGCCGCTCGGCGGCTTTCAGGTTCAGCGACGCGGTCATCCAGCCGCTGCGCGCCTGATCCGACGCCCATACCGCCGCAGTCTCGAGGGGAAGCGCCGACGCGGGGTCGTCCCGCAAAAGATCGGCGCCGGCGAGTTTCCATAGCGCCTCCTCGACCTCTTCCGCGTTCCCGTAGGCGTACGCCGTAACGGACGCTTCGAAGTACGAGTCGGCGGCTTCGAAGATTTTTCCGCTCTTTAAGTAAATGTCGCCGAGTGTCAGAAGCGCATCGGAGGCGAGAAAATGATTATACGCCCCTTCCATCAGGAGCGATTTGTTCAGCCGATCGACCGCCTCTTCGTGCTTTCCCGCCCCCTCAAGGGCGATACCGAGCATCACGTCCAACAGCGGACTCGACCAGTGATTCCGCGAAACCGCCCGCTTCGAAAAACACTCGACGATCGGCCGGGACCGATGGTCGTAAGGTGCCAAGGGACCCAAAATTTCGTTCCTTCGGCGAAGCGAAAGCGCCGTACACCGGAGGATTTCGGTCGGGTCGATCTTTCGCAGTTCCGGATTTTTAAGCATCCCTCCCTGCTTGATCCGTTCGTCGGTGATCGGGTCGCCCAGACGGATCATCGCGTCGTTCGGAAAGATCCCCAGCGGCAGGTTTCGCGCGCCCGCCCCCCAAGGGGGAGCGATTCCTTCGCCATGGCGTGTCCCGGTCGGATACTCGACGCGGGCGATCCAGTCCGGGGCACTCAGGTAGATGTCGATCGCCGACTCGAACGCGTCGAGCGCGGCCGAGGGATTGCCGGTGATGTACTCGCATTCCCCCAGCGTGGCGTAGTAGCAGATCGAATCGATCCACCGCTGCTGACCGATTTTGGTCGCGCTGCCGAGTTCCTCACGGCTGAGCTGGATCGCGGCGCCGAAGTTCCCCTGACGGACGAGTTGCCAAGTTCTGTAGTGCGATTCGTTCGGAATAGAAGCGCCCCGCTGGGCCCAAGCCGCGGCCAGAGGCGCCAGGATCAGAAGTGCGGTCCAGAGGAACCGTTTCAGGTGCGTTTCCAAAGGGCAAAGACGAGAGCGTTTTCGGTTTGTGTCTGTGTATATCATTTCAGAGATGCTCATTCGGGGTAGGTTCGTCATCGAGCGATTCGGGGATTTCGGTGCCGTGGCACCCCCGTTCGATATAGTTGGCCAGAAGAATCTGCGCGGCGATTTTATCGGTTCGCTTTTTCCGCTGTTTCAGGGTCATCTTCGCTTCGCGCAGGTAGTAGCCTGCCTCGACGCTTGTAAAGCGCTCGTCCATATAATCGACCGGCCGACCGGTCAGATCCGAAAGCCACGCGCCGAAGGCGAGCGCCTCGCGCGCCTTCTCGCTGACCCGGCCGTCCAGATGGAGCGGGAGCCCGACCACGAATCGAACGATCCGCTCCTCCCGAACAAGCCGTTCGAAATACTCGGCGTCGAGCCGCTCGTTCTTACGCGTGTAGATCTCGTAGGGACTGGCGATGATCCGGTCGGGATCGCTGACCGCCACCCCGATCCGAACCGAACCGAAATCGATCCCCGCCAGTTTACCCTTCTCCTTCGGAGTTTCTGTATCCATCGGTCAACCTCATGATCGCCTGATTGGCGAGTGTCAAACCAAAGATGCCGGTAACCGTCGGCAGACTCCCCAGGGTCGAACGCCGCCGCCCGTGCAGACGCTTGTCGTCTTCCGAAACTTCGGGGGGGAGAACGGCGCCCGCCGAGAGCGTCTCGCGCACCGGCTCGGTCGAATAAACACACGGGATGACGTCGGTATTCACCCCTTTGCGGCGGATCCGTTTACGGAGCATCATCGAAAGACGGCAGTGGGTCACGTCGGTCAGACGGCCGAACCGAACATGGGTCGGATCGGTACGCAACGCCGCCCCCATACTCGAAAGGACGGGAATTTCCGCCTCGAGCGCGGCGGCCAACAGTTCCACTTTCGGCGCGAGCGAGTCGATCGCGTCGATCAGCAGATCGGGTGTCTTCCCCCCCATCGTCAGCAGTTCGGGGATCGACTCGGCGTTCAGAAGGCGATCGACGGCCTCGACTTGCGCCCGCGGCCAGATTTCAAGAACGCGGCGGCGCGCCGTCTCGACTTTCCGCATGCCGACCGACGCGTGCGTCGCCAGGAGCTGGCGGTTGATGTTGCTTTCCGTAATTCGGTCGCAGTCGACCAGACGGAATCGACCGACCCCGGCGCGGGCGAGCGCCTCGAGCGCGTAACCGCCGACCGCGCCGACCCCGCAGATCATCACAAACGACCGATGGAGGCGCTCGACCGCTTTTTCGCCGAGCAGCAACCCGATCCGGTGAAACTGATCGAATTCTTCCAAGACAAACTCCTACGTCGAGGGAAACAGATCGAAGATTTCGGAAAACCGCGCGCCGGCGGCTCCCGGCCGCGCGCCGAGCTCTTCCAACGCAGCGGCGGTTTCGACAACCGCCGACGGTTCCCGGCCGCCGGCGGGATAGTCGCTTTCGGGAACGATCTGTTCCGGAACGAGCGCGGCCAGCCGCCGAACCGCCTCGCGTCCCCGTCTCTGTCCCGGCGCGGTCTGCGCCGCCGAAAACGAGAAAAAAAACCTCGCCGAGAGCGCCTCGCGCGGAACCGACTCGACCGACCCGTGAACCAGAACGGCGGGAATTCGCCGAAAAGGACGAATCGCCGCGAAGAGCTCCCCTCCCGTTCGGCAGGCGTGAACGACGATCGGTCGCCGCGTCTCGTCGGCCAGCCGAAGCTGGGCGGCGAAGAGTTCCCTTTGCGACTCTTTCGGCGCGGCGGCGAGTCCTTTCGGCCCGAAATCGAGTCCGATCTCGCCGATCAGGGGGGTGTCGAGACGGGCGAGTCCCTCTTGAAGCTCGTCCTCCCAGACCGGCGCGGCGGTAGCGGCGTACCAGGGATGAACCCCAAGGGCGCCGACAATCCGAACTCCCGACGTCCGGCCGGCCGCCGAAGCTTCGGTCAGGAGTTTGATCGGCTCCCAATCGCCGCGCCGCGCCGCCGCCGTGACCACGGCGGCGACCGACGCCGACGCGGCGCGCGTCAGAACCGCGTCGAGTTCCGCGGCCGACGGAGCGTCGGTCAGGTGCGCATGCGCGTCGATTGTCAGGTGCGGCACGTCTTCTCCTTCCGGCAATCCCAAAAACGTCTGTTCCTAATAATCGAAAGAATTCCGCCTTCCCCATTTTACCGCTTCCCTTATTTCGGCGGACCGTCTCAAGAAGGATGCCGTTTGGACCGATATTAACGATTAGGGGGGTTATGCCGAAACCGGAACCGAAGATTCCGAAAAAAGTTCAAGCTCAAATTGCCTTGACGCGATGGATATTCCGAAACCGATAATACTCGTTCTCTGCGCCGCTTTTCTCCTTTCGGGAGGATGCGCCCTCACGCAAAAAAGCGAGCCGAGAGAGGACGCCGTTCAGACGGCGTTCGAGGCTCAGCGTTCGCAGCAGAGCCGGATGTCCAGCTTTGTCGCCTCGGCGGGAAAGCGGAAGGATGGAGAGAGCGAAAAGACGGTCGGGACGGGGGAAATGTTTCTCCTTTCCGACCGGGCCAGGGAAATCTACGCGAACACCGAACGATAGTCCGAAGCTCCGGCCGGCGCGCCGGAATGGCGGCGGCACGAGGCAGCGATGAGCTACTCCTACACTTTTAACATTCCCGATCTGCCCGACCCGCCGCGGCCGGGGCGATTCTGGTCGAAGGCCGACGACGACCCGCAAACCGTACTCTGCGAAGTCTGCCCTCATCACTGCCGGGTCAAACCGGGACATTCGGGGCGATGCCGCGTCCGAAACAATTCGGTCGGCGCCATGACGCTCCCCTTCTACGGAAGATACACATCGCTGGCGATCGATCCGATCGAAAAGAAACCGCTCTATCACTTTTTCCCCGGCAGTCAGATTCTTTCGATCGGTACCGCCGGATGCAATTTAAGCTGTAAATTCTGTCAGAACTGGCAAATTTCGCAGGGAGACTTTTCGCCGGGCGCTCTTTCGTTTATGGGGCCGGCGCGTCTGGCCGACCTGGCGGTCGGCCGACAGGTTCCGGCGGTCGCGTTTACCTACAACGAACCGTCGATCTGGGCGGAATACGTGATCGACGCGGCGCGCGAGTGCCGGCGGCGGGGACTGCGTACCGTGGCGGTCACCAACGGGATGATCGAAGGGCGCGCCCGAGAGGAGTTTTACGGCGTTCTGGACGCGGTCAATATCGACCTGAAGGCGTTCACCGACGAGTTCTACGGAGGACTCTGCGGCGGGAAACTCCGCGCGGTGCAGGAAACGCTCCGCTATGCGGTTCGCGAAACGAACGTCTGGGTCGAGGTGACCAATCTTCTCATCCCCACGAAAAACGACCGTCCCGACGAGTTACGGCGTCTGACCGACTGGTTCGTCGAAACGCTCGGCGCCGACGTCCCGCTTCACTTCTCGGCGTTCTTTCCGACCTACCAGCTGACCGACGTTCCGCAGACGCCGCCCGAAACGATTTACAGCGCGCTGGAAATCGCCCGCGCGGCGGGCATCCGCTACGTCTACGCCGGAAACGTCTGGTGGCGCCGGGGACATTCGACCGTCTGTCCCGCGTGCGGCGACGAAGTCGTCACACGCACCGGGTTTCGATCCGAATCGCGAATCACCGCCGAAGGGAAATGCCCGAAATGCGGCGCGTCTATCGCCGGACGGTACACCCGGTAAATCTCATCAGATCCTCGACGTCGTACTCTCGCAGAACTCCGTGGATCACGTTCTGAAGTTCGTACGCTCCGGGCGCGCGGTCGACGTAATCGGCCCACGAGCCGGGCACCGCCGAAGACGTCAGCGTCACGCCGGCAAAGAGTTCTGGTTCGGCCGCCGCCGCGTGCAGAGCCACCAGCGCCGCGGAAGGCGTGTCGGCGGTCAGTTCGATCGGCGCGGCGTCGGCGCCCCGGAGATATCGGGCGGCGGAAAGAACGTCTTCGGCGCGCAGCCCGACGTACGACTCGCCCAGCAGATAGGCGAGATACCAGACCGTTCCGTCCGGACCGAAGAGATCCTTATTGTAATACGACGTTCCCTGGGCGCGGCTTTCGCCCCAACCGCGCGGTTCGAGCGACCAGACCTCGCCGACCCCGTCGTCTTTCGCTTGCGCGGCGAGCCGTTCGACAGACGCGCTTCGGTTCCCCTCTTCGGTCACGATCAGACGGATGTTTCCCCCGCCGCCGGCGTCAAACCGGCGTATCGGCAGTCCCGCGCCCCGTTCGGCTTTCAGAACGAACCGGTCGGGCGCGCCGGGCACATCGGCCGGATCCGGCGCGGGAATCTCTTCAAGGGAACGGATTTTCGCCGCGGCGCGAACCGTTTGGGCAAATTCGCCCCGCGAAAGACCCGTGAGCTTTTCGCGGCGGCTCTCTTTCAATTCGGCGTTGTAGTCGCGGTTAACATCGTAGGTCGTACGCGCTTCGGGAAGCGCCATCACGCCGTTGGGGAGCGATTTGATTTCTTCCCGAGAAAGAGTCGGCAGAGGGTACGCGCCGACGATCCGCTCGTCCCGTCCGGCGAGCCAGCGGAGAAACCAGCTGATCGACGCGTCGAGGAGCTCGGGACAGTAGCCGTGTTCCCCTTCGATTTCGATAATCGACAGGCGTTCGGAATGTTCCTGACGCGAATAGATCCGCAGGGCGTCGCGGTATGAAACCCACGTGTCGCCGATATTGAAAAAGTCTTTCGTCTTTGTGTTCAGCAGGGTCGGCTTCGGCGCGCGCATGATAATGTAGTCGGCGTGATCCATGCCGAACCCGAGCTGTCCGAATATGTTTTGTTCGGCGTCCTGGGGAACCGAGCTGTGTGTCTGCGCGCCGTAGAGGGAACAGAGGTAACAGCTCGGCGCCGCGCAGAAGACCCGGTCGTCGAGCGCCATCAGATACGACGACTGCGTCCCCCCGCCGCTGTTCCCCGCCACGCCGAGCCGGTCGGAGATCACGTCGGGACGCGACTGCAAAAAGTCGAGGCCGCGGATCATATCCCAGACTTCGAACGTCGCCGTGTTCCGTCCCAACAGAATCGAACCGATCCCCGCCAGGGAATGCGCGGTGGTCGTCGCGTGGGTCGGTTTCCCCTCGGCGTCAAAATGCTGAAGCCGTTCCCCCTGGTCGACGGGATCTTGGATATACATCGCCAGACCGTTCATCGCGCCCAAGATACAAATCCCCTGGTAGAAGTCGGACGCCTTCCCCTCGTAGGCGTGGCCGCAGACGACCAGAACGCCCGGATAGGGGGGCGCGAACTTTTCGGGCCGGGGAAGAAAGAGCGTTCCGGTCGCGTAGAAGCGGGGGAGCGTCTCCAGAACGATCTTCTCGGCGCGGTATTCCGGTCGGTCGATCACGCCGGTCACCCGCGCGTTGAGCGGGGTTCGTTCCCACATCCGCCCGAGCTGCGCGTAAAAGAAATCGCGCCGCGCCTTCTGATACGCGGCGATATCCTCGTCGCTTTTCACCGCTTCGTACGTCTCGCGCCAGACCTTCCGTTTTTCGTCGATTCGAGCGATCAGATCGTTATACATCATCTGCTCCGGCTCGGAACAGACCCCCGAAGCGACCAGCGTCGGAACGGACGCGGGATTTTCGGCGGCGGGCTCTCCGGCACAAACCGGTACAGACAGAAATAGCGCGGCGAACAACGACAGCGTAATCAATCTTTTCATGCGGTACTCCTCAACAATGCGTCGTCTCGGCGAACAATGAACCACCTGCGTTCATTCTAGCCGAATCGGATCGGAAAATCAAACGCGGGTCCGTATCTTCACAATCGAAGAAGTAGGGAGCGCTTTCTCCAAACACGGAAAACGATTCGTTTGAAACCAATTGGCTAGCCCCTTACCCGCAAATCCGAGTTTGAAAGACCGATAACGTCTCCGCCCCCGACGGAATGGACCGGCACTTGCCGACACTCGAAGTTATTCACACTTCGAACCGGAACGAATTTTCAATAAATCCGGATCTCTTTGCCGTTCCGGCTTGACACCGGTTTCCCGATCAATATAATCCGGAACATAGAATCTGGTTTTTCATTAAAAAATCGTTTCTGCGGGTCGGTCTTCGCGCCGGTCCGCTAAAAAACCTCAAAACGTACGAGGGACATAAAATGCTCGGAAAAAGATCCCTCCCAAAGCGGAATCGCAGAGTCGACCGATACCGCCGGGCGTGCCGTTTCGAGCTTTTGGAAGAACGATGCCTTTTGGCCACGACGGCCAATTATCTGATGGTCGCAGCTCCCGATTCCGTCGCCGCCGAAGGAACGGACGGGAATACCGGAGCATGGCGCATTATGCGGACGGGCATCGACGTCTATCCCTGCGTCGTCTATTTCCGTATCGACGGACCGACGGATTTTACCCTTCAGACGGCGATAGGAGGCGACGTTGCCCTGACAACCCAAACCGTCGACGGCG
>CADBQY010000009.1 GCA_902796885.1 uncultured Planctomycetota bacterium | reverse complement strand
CCGGCGCGAAGACCGACCCGCAGGAACGATTTTTGATGAAAAACAGATTCCATGCTCCGAATTATATTGATCGGGAAACCGGTGTCAAGCCGGAAAGGCAAAGAAATCTGGATTTTTTTGAAATTCATTCCGGTCCGAAGGGATTGATTTCGGTTGTCGGCAGAAGTGTGAAAGTATTGAAATCAGTGCATAGGAAAACCCTGTTTCAATGCCGCATAAGGTGGATATTTTTGAAAGACCAGTTCTGATGGCCAGAAACCGTTTCTGCAACAGTGGATGACACACGGAGGATCTTTGCCTAAAACTTGAAAAAGACAAATGGATAACTAAGGCGAATGTTGATGATAAGTAGCAATGCAATGACGAGGCAAATAAGGAGACTTTTGATTTGTTTTCTGTTGATGATTGACAGGGCTAACAAAGAAAAAAAACCGACGAGCCCGCTCGCGAAGACAATGTATACAGAAAACGGCCAGGCCCAACAAAGCCAACTACTATGTCGCAACTCATCACCCAAACTGAATCCAATAAAACCTGGAATGAAGAGGATTGGACAGTGAACGGATAGGATCACCAAGATGACGTTCAGCATTTTTTTCTTTGACATTGTATTACCACAACACTTTCAATATGAAAGAGTCTCTTAACATACTCAGCCGATATTCCCGTCCGTTCCTTCGGCGGCGATGGGATCGGGAGCCGCGACCACAAGATAACAGGCCGTCATGGCCAAAAGGCAACGTTCTTCCAAAGGCTCAAAACGGCTCGTTCGGCGGTATCGGTCGGCTCTAGGGTTCCGCTTTGCAAGGAATCTCTTTCCGAGCATTTTTATTTCCCTTACCGCGTTTTGAGGGATTGGCGTTCCCCGCGGACCGGCGCGAAGACCGACCCGCAGAAACGATTTTTTGATGAAAAAACAGATTTGACGTTCCGGATTATATTGATCGGGAAACCGGTGTCAAGCCGGAATGGCAAAGAAATCCGGATTTATTGAAAATTCGTTCCGATCCGAAATGAGAATAACTTCTGAAACCGGCAGGCGACCGGTAAAACACGGCGGGGCGGAACCGTTGGCGGTCCTTCGAACCCGGAAATTACGTTCGCTCCCTCTTCCCCGCTTCGAGCGCTTCACGCAGGTAATGCCCGGTGCAGTTGTCCGGCAGGGCGGCGACCTCTTCCGGCGTTCCGGCGGCGGTCAGATAGCCGCCGTTCTCGCCGCCGTCGGTTCCCAGGTCGACGATCCAGTCGGCGGTCTTGATCACGTCGAGATTGTGTTCAATGACGATGACGGTGTTTCCCAAATCGACCAGCTGCGAAAGAACTTCGAGGAGCTTGCGGATGTCGCCTGTGTGCAGGCCGCTCGTCGGTTCGTCGAGAATGTAGAGCGTGTTGCCCGTCTCGACGCGCGCCAGTTCCGACGCCAATTTGATTCGCTGCGCCTCCCCCCCCGAAAGGGTCGTCGACGACTGGCCCAGAGGAAGGTAGCCGAGCCCGACCTTTTGCATCGCCTCCAAAAGACGCATAATCGACGAGTGGTTTTCGAAAAAACGGGCGGCTTCGTCGACGGACATGTCGAGGATGTCGGCGATCGATTTTTCTTTGTATTTCACAGCGAGGGTCTGCTGGTTGAAACGCTTTCCGCCGCACGCGGGGCAGACGGCGTACATGTCGGGCAGAAAGTGCATCTCGATTTTGCGTATCCCCTGTCCCTGGCACTCTTCGCACCGTCCTCCCGGAACGTTGAAACTGAAACGTCCCGCCTTGAACCCGAACCGGCGCGCGTCTTTCGAACCGGCGAAGACTTTCCGGATTTCGTCGAAGACCCCCGAACTGGTCGCCGGATTGCTGCGGGGGGAACGGCCGATCGGCGACTGGTCGATCACGATCATCTTGTCGATCTGACTCGCGCCCCGAAGTCCCTTGTGCCCCCCCGGTTTCGGCCCGGTGCCGGAAAGGCGGCGCGAAAGCGCCGGGACGAGTGTTTCGGTGATCAGCGAGCTTTTCCCGCTTCCCGAAACGCCCGTGACGCAGATGAATGTTCCCAGCGGGAACGCGACGGTGATATCTTTCAGGTTGTTCGTCGTGACCCCGTCGATCACCAGCGATCGGCTCTTGACCGTCTTGCGACGTTTGGCCGGAACGGGGATCGACTCGATCCCGCCCAGGTATTTGCCGGTCGGCGAGGTTCCGGCGGCGGCGACGTCGCCGGGAGTCCCTTCGGCTAAGATTTCGCCCCCTTGGTGGCCCGCTCCCGGGCCGAGGTCAACGAGCCAGTCGGCGGCGCGCATGATCGTCTCGTTGTGCTCGACGACAAGAACGGTGTTTCCGCGCTTTTGCAAAGCGCGCATCGCGTCGATCAGACGGTTGTTGTCGCGCGGATGCAGACCGACCGAAGGTTCGTCGAGAATGTAGCAGACCCCGACCAGTCCGCTTCCCAGACCGGCCGCCAGACGAACCCGCTGAAGCTCGCCGCCGCTGAGCGTGTCGGCGGGACGGTCGAGCGTCAGGTAACCGAGTCCGACTCGATTCATAAAGTCGAGCCGCTCGACGATCTGTTGCAATACGGGTTCGGCGATCGGTTTGCGGTCTTCCGAAAATTCGAGTCCTCTGAACCAGTCGAGCGCCTCGTCGACCGTCATGGCGGTCACTTCGTGGATTCGTTTTTCGCCGACGGTGACCGACCGCGCCTCGGGACGGATTCGGGAACCGCCGCAGGCGCGGCAAGTGACTTCGGCGCGAAGCGAAGCGAGGGCATCTCGTTCTTTCTGGCTCCGAGACGATTCCCCCGCCTTCTCGAGGATGGCGAACAGACCGGGAAACGCGTTCGGGTCGATTTTCGGCGCCGTCGCGCGGCGCGCTTTCTCTTTTCCGGCGGGGAGTCCCTTTTTGCGCGGGTCGGGAGGACTCTCTTCGTCTTCGCCGCCTTCGTCGAGGATGTCGACCGGCAGTTCGTCCGGCTCGTCTTGCGTGGCGCTCTTCTCTTCGCCGTAGAGGAAGAGCGCGAACTCTTCGGCCGGCCACTCGCCGATCGGCGTCTTCTCGTCGAGTCCGGTTCGCGACGTGAACGCTCCGAACGCTTCGCTATACAGCTTTTTGGACGCGGCGGTCGCGAACTTCAGGGGAAGAAACGCGCCGTCGGCCAGCGAAAGCGCTCGGTCGGGAATGACCAGGTCGGGGGCGAACTCGTTGCGTTTGCCGACTCCGAAACAGACCGGACAGACCCCGTACGGAGAATTGAAACTGAAAGTGCGCGGCTGGAGCTCGGTGTAGTGAATCCGGCATCGGGGACAGAGATAAAGGGTGCTGAAGACCAGCTCTTTCCAAAGACTCCGCGTCGTTCCCTGTTCGGTGACCGTCCGTTCTTTTTCATAGAGACAGCCCATCAGGCCCTGACCTGTTTTGAGGGAAAGTTTGAGCGATTCGAACAGGCGGGTGCGTACCCCTTCGCGGATAATGAGCCGGTCGATTACCGCCTGGATGGTGTGGAGCTTTTCGGGGTCGAGCGGTTCGGTCCGTTCGAGTTCGGTCATCTGTCCGTCGATCAGCGCGCGAACCAGCCCCGCTTTGGTAAGCTGTTTTAAAAGCGCGGCGTGGTCGCCCGGTTCGGCTTTGACCATCGGCGCCAGCAAGATGACGCGCGTCCCCTCGGGGAGGGCGAGGAGCGCGGCGAGTATCTCTTCGGGGGTCTGCTGACGGATCGGCTGACCGCAGTTGTAGCAGTGAGCCAACCCCAGTCTGGCGTAGAGGACCCGCAGGTAGTCGTAGATCTCGGTCAGTGTGGCCGTCGTACTTCGCGGATTCCGCAGGCCGAAACGCTGATCGATCGAAATCGTCGGCTGGAGACCGGTGATCGCGTCGACGTCGGGCCGTTCGAGCTGGTGGAGAAACTGGCGCGAATAGTCGGAAAGGGACTCGACGTACTGTCGCTGCCCTTCGGCGAAAATGGTGTCGTAGGCGAGCGAACTCTTCCCGCTGCCGCTCGGTCCGGTGACGACCGTGATCCGGTTGCGGGGAATCGCAAGGGAGATGTTTTTCAGGTTATGAACCCGCGCCCCGATCACACGGATCGACGGGAGGGAAGAATCCTTCGCGTCGCCCGGGATCTCTTTTGACTCGTTTTTCTGCATCGCCATCGGCTCGCGGTATGACATATACGCGGTGAAAATAACCCCTCCGCGGGGACGCTCTTGTACGGCGGAGGGCCAAAACAGTACCTTAACCTATTTATTTAATCGAGAAGAGCGGTTTTTGTCAATGACCCCGCCTTCGAATAGGGGGACGGCGGGTTGATCGAAGCGGGAAGGGGGGAACGGGCCTGGGGATTCGCCGTTTCGGACATCGCGGCGTGCGGGCGCCGGCATGTCCGAAACGTTCAAACGAGGCGTTTACTCGCCCCAGGTCGGCATCGGACAGTTCAGGTAGGCGGTGACGGCGCGAATCAGTTCTCCTTCCCGCTCCGTGATTTGGCGGTCGGCGGAAATACACGCGTAGAGCGCTTCCAGAACTTTTTGACGCAACGGCGCCTTGGCGTGGCTCAGCGTGTTGAGCGCCTGACTGAATTCGGCGGGAGTACACGCCTCTTTCGGCATGGGGGAATAGGGGAGTCCGATCGACTCGACGGCCGTGGCGAACGCCTCCTGCGCCGCCGCCCGGTCGTCGGTTCCGGCGTAGGCGAGCATCGCGGCGACCTGACAGAACGGCGCGGCGATCTGGTCGGGTTCTTCGAGCGTTTCGACCGACGCGGGAACGAGCCGGAAATAGAGGTCCAGGTCGTTGAGAACGAACCCGGCGATGGTGAATTCGAGCAGGTCGATTCGCCCGTCCGATTTCATCAGGGTCAGAATGATTTCACGGAGCCGGAGATAATCGGCTTTCGGCATCGCCCGCAGATAGGGAAACGCCTTCTGCACGATCGGAATTTTGACCGCGTCGGTGACCCCTTCGAGCCCTTGGGCGATCGTGCCGATTTTTTCGAGCACGTCGATCGAAAGATTCTCGCGCAGATAGGCGAGCTCCCTCTCATGTCTTTCCGGATCGCCGCTGAGGAGAACCGCCAGGACGGCGGCCGTCGCGCCGAACCGGTCTTTGATCTTCTCTTCGACGGCCGGCGGGATGTTTTCGAGGAGCGCTTTGGCGAATTTGATTTTTTCCTGGGTGACGTTCCCCGCGGCGCCGAGAATCGCCGAGGCGATCGCGGCGCTCCCCGCGCCGGAGGCGCGTCGGCCGAATTCTCCCATAATCTTGTCGAGGGTGTTTTTAAGGTTTTCACCGCCGCCGGCCTTTGGGGCCGGTTCCGGTTCGGACGGATCCGGATTGACCTGTCTCTGAATGACCGGTTCGTATTCGCCGTTAAATTTCGGGTCGATTCGCCGGATCCGTTCGGTCAGGTCGGGGTGGGAGTTGAAAATTCCCGAAAGGAGACTCCCGTCGAAGATGTTCCCGAAGAAGAGATGCGAACCTTCGACCGCCTTGCTGTTCGATACGCGTGCGCCGACGCGGCTGCCGATTTTTTTGAGCGCGCCGGCGATTCCGCCCGGGTTTCGTGTGTATTGTACTGCCGAGGCGTCGGCGAGGAATTCCCGCTGGCGCGAAACCGCCGCGCGGATGATGTTGGCGAAGAGCTGGCCCAACAGTCCGATGGCCAATAGGCCGAGTCCGACGAGGAGGACAAGTTTGACGCTCCCCCCTTTCCCCCCATTGTCGCCCCGGCTGACGGTGACGTTCGGCATCGAACGGAGAATGACATAGCCGATCATCGCGATCATTTCGAGTCCGAAAAGGATTCCGATCAGGCGCATATTCAGCCGCGTGTCCTGATGAAGGATATGGCTGAACTCGTGCGCGATCACGCCTTCCAGTTCGTCGCGCGAGAGGTAGTCGAGCGCCCCCTGGGTGACGGCGACCACGCTGGTCGGTTCCGAGTAGCCGGCGGCAAAGGCGTTGATTCCCGACTCGTTCCGCAGCACATAGACGTTCGGCACGTGAATCCCCGAAGCGATGGCCATCTCTTCGACGATATTCAAAAGGCGTCTCTCTTTCCACGACGCGCCCCGATCCTGAACGCGAACCCCGCCGTACATCTGAGCGATTCCGTCCCCGTCCATTCTTTTCAGTTGCGAGGTTTTATAGAGCGTTCCTCCGCCGATCACCAGAATCACCGCGATCAGGTCGATCAGAAGAAGCTCCGGGTTGAAATACTGCTCGACGAACGCCTCGACGAAGTCGTACCCCGGCGCGCCGCTTTCGTCGTACTCGCCGCCGGATCGGGTTTCGTCATATCCCGCCGAACCGTCGTCTTGGCTTTGGAAATCGTAGACGCGAAGGTCGTCGGTCGCGATGACCACCACGCCGGTAATGATGGCATGGATTGCCAGGAAGGTCAGGAACAATCCCAGTAGATAATAGATCACCAGACGAAACGTCTTTCGTTCGGCCTGCGCTTGATGTTCAAAAAAATTCATTGCTCCCTCCAAGGTCGATCGTTTACGGGATAAGCGACAACTCACCGCCTGCGCGATTATATCATAAAATCGGTCCGCAGAAAGACGAAAAAAGGACCGGCGCGGAGAGAAACGGCGAGTTAAGACGGTTATGTCTTGCGGAGATTTTTGGGGAAATCGCCTTGGAACGACGGGTCGATTTGCCGGATCCGCAGGATGAGGTCCGGATGCGTGTCAAACAGACGCGCGAAGAATCCTTTGCCGAAGATGTTTCCGAAAAAGAGGTGGGGGAACTCGGCGGCGCCGAGCGCGCGAATCCGCGTTCCGACGCGGCTGCCGCTTTTTTTCAGCGCGCCGGCGATTCCGTCCGGGTTACGGGTGTACTGTACCGCCGCGGCGTCGGCGAGATATTCTCTCTGACGCGAAACCGCCGCTCGGATAATGTCGGCAAAGAGATGTCCTCCCCATCCAAAGACCGCCAAGAAGAGTCCGAAGACGAAGAAAGGCCAGGTGAGAAGACGGAAGAGGACGACGAAAAACTTAAATCGAACCCGCGGGTTTCGGCTCTCTCCCGGCATTGGCGTTTCCTTTCCCGCGCCGATGAAAAGAAGGGATTGTCCGACCCGGGCGATAAGGTCGAGCCCGAAAAGGATTCCGATCAGGCGCGTGTTCAGCCGGGTGTCCCGATTGAGAATATGGCTGAACTCGTGCGCGACGAGTCCTTGAAGCTCGTCGCGCGAAAGATAGTCGAGCGCCCCTTGGGTGACCGCGATGACCGAAGTCGAAGGGGTCAGTCCGGCGGTCATCGCGTTGATCGAAGGTTCGTTCGGGAGAAGATAGACGTTCGGCACGGGCGCGCCGGAGGCGAGCGCCATCTCTTCCGCAATATTGACCAATCTCGCTTCGCGCGGCGAGGCGTTCCCGGCGCGGAGGAGTCTGCCGCCGCAGCGTCTCGCGACGCCGTCGCCGTCCGATTTTCTTAATCGGATCACCTTATAGAGGGTTCCTCCGCCGACCAGGAGCAAGACGCCGAGAAAATCGGCCAGAAGAAATTTCGGATCGGCGGCGAAGACTGCGGCGGCCTCTTCGCTTCCCCCTTCGTATTCGTTCGCCGCGAAAAGAGCCGCCTGCGCGGCGACCTGGAGATGAACCGACAGAAAGAGGGAGAATACCCCCGCGAGATAACAGAGGATCAAGCGGGCCGTCTTCCGTCGGGCCCGCCGCTGACGTTCAAAAAAATCCATACGTTTTCGGCCGGGGAGGGGCGGCGCGCGAAACTTCCGTGCCGAACGTCCGCCGTATTCACGTTATTCCGGAGAGACTCCGTAGAGAGGGTCAAGCTCTTCGGTGAGGAGAGTCAGAATGTCCCGTTCCGTGGATTCCGGTTCGTGGAATTCCGCTTCCTCGGCCATACGGAGTATTTCCGTAGCGGTTTGCCGGAGCAGGAGATAGTCCTCTTTTGTGAGGTGCTTCAGTTCGGGAATCGTCAGGCGCGCGATCGGCATTTTCAGCATGTAACGGCTCCCTTCGTCGAGCTGCTCGGAGATCACGTTGGCGTCGTCGTAGATTTCCACGCCCATCGTTTCTTCGATGTGCTCGAGTTGGTTTTCGCGGACTTCGACATAACCGTCCATCATGACGGACATAAAAACTCCCATCGCCCCGGCCGGCGTTTTGATCCCTTCGAGAACGTCGTCGGGAATCTCGTTGATGTCGCCGTCTGTGAAACCCGCTTCGTAAAACACGTCGGGATCGATTCGGTTGTCGTCCGGGTGATTCGGAATGTTTTCGGTCATGATTTACATCCTCCGAATGGTCTTGTCAAAAATTGTGTCGACGTTTCCTCGGGGGAAGCGGCCGGTGATTTGTCAGGGCGCCGTGGCCGCCGTCGTTCCCCAGGCGGGCATCGGCACGCGGAAGCAGGCGGTGACGGCGCGAATCAGTTCTCCCTCCCGTTCGTTCACGTAGCCGTCGGCGTTTACACAGGCGTAGAATCCTTCCAGGATTTTCTGGCGGAAGAGAGGTTTGGTCTGCGAGAGAATGTCCAGCGAGTGTCCGAGCTCGCGGAAGGTACATTCGCTTTTCGGCAGGAGCGTCATTGATACGCCAAGCGCCTCGCAGAAAAGGGAAAAGCCCCTCCGGCATTCGGCGGGATCTTCGCTTCCCGCGTAGGCGATATGCGACGCGGCCTGCCGAAGCGGTTCGAAGACCTCTTCCGGGCGGCTGTATTTATCCGGTTTCGGACGGCCGATACGGAAGTAGAGATCCAGATCGCTGATGACGAAACGATAGATTGTAAATTCCAGCAGGTCGACCTTTCCGTCGGTGTTGATCAGTAAGCCGGCAATTTTGCGGAGTTTGCGGTATTGCTCTTCGGAAAGGGAACGGAGCAGGGGAAACGCCTTTTGGACGAGCGGAATCTTGACCGTTTGGGGAGATCTGTCGAGCGCCTTGACGAGCGAGCCGACCGATTCGGTCATCTTGGGACCGATCTGTTCTTTGAGGATGGCGATCTCTTTTTCGCGCCATACGGGATCGTCGTCGATCAGGACGGCCAGAAGCGCGGCGATTCCGCCGGAGGGCGACTGAAGGACGGCGTCCGCCTCCGGAGGAATGGGCGCGTGGAGCGTGTCGGCAATCCGGGGTTCGTCGCGGCGAGTCGGCGCGGCCGCGGCAAGGAGACTCCCCGCGACGGCGGCGCCGACGATCGTTTGAGGGGCGACGTTCCCCGCCGACAGACCGACCGCCCCGTTTCGGAGCGGCTCCATGGCGGTTCGAAACGGCCGGACGGGCGGGCGGGCCGGCGAATCGGTCTCCGGCGTCACTTTTTGGATACGGCTCGGATAGATGCCGTCGAAGTTCGGCTCGAGCCGTTTGATCCTTTCCGTCAGGTTGGGGTGAGAGTCAAAAAGATGACTGAAGAAGCCGCGCCCGAAAATATTCGAAATGAAGAGATGAGACGCTTCCGCAGCGTTGTTGTTGCTGATATGCGCGCCGACGTCGCTGCCGATCTTTTTAAGCGCGCCGGCGATTCCCCCGGGATACCGGGTAAACTGCACCGCCGAGGCGTCGGCGAGGTATTCTCGTTGCCGAGAGATCGCGGCCCGGATGATGTTTGCGAAAAGCTGCCCGATCAGACCGATAACGAGCAGGATCAACCCGACCGTGAAGCAGGCGAGCGCGAACCCCAGTACGGCGGATTGCGTGTCGTCATTCTTTCGACTGGTCCGCGGCGCGTAAAATGAAATTTCCATGCCGACGCGCATCACGACGTAACCGAAGATCGCGAGCATTTCAAGGCCGAACAGAATCCCGATCAGTTTCATGTTCAGGCGGGTGTCCTGATTGAGGATGTGGCTGAACTCGTGCCCGATCACCCCCTGCAGTTCGTCGCGGGTCAGGTAATCGACGGCGCCCTGCGTGACGGCGACCACGCTGGTCGGCAGGGTGAATCCGGCGGCGAACGCGTTGATCGAAGGTTCTCCGCGCAGGATATAGACGTTCGGCGTATTGATTCCGGCGGCGAGCGCCATCTCTTCGGCGATGTTCAGCAGGCGCTTTTCCCGCCAGGCGACGTTCGGTCCTTTCGTCAGTCTGGTTCCCCCGAGCCGGGAGGCGATTCCGTCTCCGTCGAGGCTCTGTAATTCGCAAACTTTGTAAAGAGTACCCCCGCCGATGATCAGAGTAACGGCCGCCAGGTCGATCAGTAGCAGAAGCGGGTCGCTCGCGGCGTTCAGCGTGAGATCGACGGGATCGGAAGACGACGAATGCGAATAGCCGTCGTTCTCCCTTATTTCGCCGGTCACATTTCCGACAATGGCCGAAACGAGGAAATGGATTGCCGCAAAAACGAGCAGAAGACTGACGGCGTAGAGAACGACCAGACGGACGGTCATCCGCCGCGCCTGTTCCTGATATTCGAAAAAATTCATCGTATTCTCCGAAAGGTTTTTCGGCGACCTTCGCCGCCCGGCCGCGCCCGCGGCTCTTCCCGCTTCGGCAATTATACCACAAGCGGAGAAGGAAAAACAGTTCGGAGTTCAGTCGGCGATCCGTACCACCGATCCCTGCGACAGGAGAATGTTCAGGTGCGAGATATCCTTGTTCGAAAAGATCAGGCCTCCCACTCCGGCGGTTTGCGTACCGACGAAGTCCGGACGATTCGTTCCCTGAAGCCCGAGCCCCCCTTCCAGTTCGATCCAACAGGGACCGAGCGGATTGTTTGCGTCGCCGCCGGCGATCCGGCCGATCTGGCCGTTGTCGAGCGGGCCGTTGTATTCGGGATTCTTGAGCTTTCGTACGACGGGGAACTCGCCGCGGATCTGGGCGGCGCGCTGGGCGTATCCCATCTTAAACCGGCCGGCGTAAAGACCGTTGAATTTCAAAAGGAGCTCCATCCTCGAGAAAGAGACTTCCGCCGAAACCGGACCGTCGACGACTTTCAGCGTCTGGGCTGCCGGGAGCGCCTCGTCCGGTCCGACGCGGAGCGAATTGATCGCCGCCAGGAATTCGGGCGTGACTTTGTGGTCTCGGGCGATCGAGGCGAGCGTTTCCCCCGGCCGGACGTTATACTCTTCCCTGAGGACGAATTCGTCCGGTTGGTAGAAGACGCGGTAAGCGAGACGGTCGAGCGTTTTATTGACAAGGTCGCGGTCGGCGGGGGTCAGTTCGGCGTCATGTTTGTCGAGAATGTCGTTCAGACCGAGAAACGCCGACGAAATGGCGCCGGCGCCCTCGCTCCGGGCGACGAGCGCGGCGATCTTTTCGTGCAGCTCGTTTTGCGGCGCGACGACCACCACTTCCCGGTTCGACGATTCGGGAAGAGACGACGCGCCGTCGGGAAGGGGAGCGCGCGGCGGAGCGGACTCTCCTTCGACGTGATTGACCGACTTAAACGGCGAAGACTGCGGGAGCGTTTTTTCGCGGTAGGGCGAGTCGAAGCGATCTTCCTGCGCCGCTCCTCGTACGATCGGGTCGGACGGCGAGGCGGCGGGAAAATCTTCGTCCGGGAACGGATCTTCGCCGAAACCCAGGTCGGGAAGGGTGTCGCCAAATCCGGGATCGGTCAGATTTTTTTCGGGAATAAACGCGGGGTCTTCTTGCGGCTCGGCCGACTGCGGCTGATCGGCGGGAAGCCGATTCGGCGCGGGAATCGCTTCCCGCGGCGGCACGTCGGCCGGAGCCGGAAGCGTGTCTACCGCAGCCATCGGAACGAAATTCGGCATTTCGGTTCGCGGCGCGGCGGCGGGGGCCTCTTCTTTCACGCGGCAGATTCCCCCTTCGCAGACAAGGTCGGTACGGGGTTCCGTCGGAGCCGACGGCGCGGCGGCGGTCATCCTTCCCGCCGGGGCGTTCGGATCAAGGGGCGAGGCGAATTTTTCGCTGATCACTCCGCGGTCGGCCAGATAGGTGCGCAACGGCGCCAGCTGCTCCGGCGCCCGATCCCAGACGCTTTCCGGAATGACGGTGGCAACGCCCAGAAGAGCAAACCCGATAAACGCGACTAAAAGAATTCCCTTAAAACAATCACCGATCATAATGGTTCTCGTCCAGCAGGCCGGTTTCGGAACGGCCGAACTCCTTTTCGGCCCGAATTTCAAATTCCGAAAGCATCAAGCGGGGGAGATTACTCTTTTTTAAAATGTTTTACCAGACGTTTTTTTGGAACCGGCGCGAATTTGCAAAAAAAGAGGATGCCGCGCCCGAGCGGTCGGCCGGGCGCGGAAGGGGAAACGTCCCGTCCGGAGCGGGTAAACCTTTATAGAAGCCCTCGGTCGGTGTACCAACGGGCGGTTCGGTTTATTTCTTCCTGAAGGTCGGCCATCGGACGGAATTCGAGGAGCTTCGCGGCTTTTTCGGAACTGCAGATCCAGGGCCCGCCGAGCGCTTCGCGCGCTTTGTCCAGGTCGAGCGGAACATGGCGGCCGCACCGTTTGAGTATTTCGGCGACGGCACCGTATCCTAACAGGATGAGGGGGGGGCATCGGAGAACCGGCGTCCACCGCCGACCGACTGCGCGGCCGAGCATCTTGCCGAACGTCGCGAATTTATAATTTTCGGGATAGGAGACGAAGTAGATTCCGCGTCCCCGTTCGGAGGGATCCTGCGGATCGGGGGCGGCGGAGAGACGCTCTCCCGACTCGGCCGCCTTGATCAGCAGGGAGACCAAGTCCTGCACGTAGACGAAGGAGAAGAGGCGTTCGGCGTAACCGGGAACCCAAAAACAGGGGGAACATTTCGCGATTCGGAACAGGGGGAGCGTGGCGGCGTCCCCTTCGCCGAAGACGATCGCCGGGCGAAGAATGGTGATCGGGAACGAACCGGCGTAGGCGCGAAGTTCTTTCTCGCCGGCGAGTTTGCTCTTGCCGTAGGGCGAGAAAGGTGCCGGCGCGTCTTCTTCGACGAGACTTCGGAACTTGCCGCGCCCGGCGCGTTCGGATTTCGGGAGTTTGACTCCGGCGCCGGCGGCCGCCTGCGACGAAACCGAAACGAGGGTCGGTTTCGGCCCGCCGTATTCGTCGACCGCGCGGGCGATGTTTCGGCATCCGTCCCGGTTGACCTCCATGAAAGCGTCGAGCGTATTGGCGCTGATCACGCCGGCGATATGGAAGACGATATCGACCCCGTCGACGCCGCGGCGAAGCGCGTCAATATCGCGGACGTCCCCCTCGACGAACTCGACGCCGAGCTCTTCCAGAAGCTCCCGGCGCGATTTCTTCCGAACCAGGCAGCGAACCGAAACGCCTTCCCGCCGCAGCCGCGTGACCAGCTGCAGACCGACGAATCCGCTCGCCCCCGTAACAAAAACCTTTCGCATCGGCAAAACTTTCCCCCCCGAGAGACGTTAATTTTCTTCCTTTTCCGCCTCTGCGGCCGTCTCGGGCTCGCCGAGTTTCTCGGCCAGATAGGCGCGCACGTTCGTCAGGTCGTCGATCGTCTCGACCGTCCCTTCCGGACCGACCAGAACTTTCGTTCCGGCGGGAAGAGCGGCAAGCGCCGCCGGAAGGACGTCGAGTCCGGCGTCTTTCGAAAGCTGAAGCGAGAGGACCGGCCAGGTCATCTCCAAAACGTCGACGATACGGGTAATCGACTCGGAGCTCTCGTCGGTGTTGATTCCGACGATTTCGAACCCTTTCGGACTGAAATCCTTGTAAAGCGTCGTCAGGTCTTCGAGCGTCTCGAAATACCCTTGGTCTTTCGCCGACCAGATGTCGACCAGATAATATTTTCCGGCGAGATCGGACGTCGAGTATTTGGCGTTGTCTCCCCTGACTTCAATCCCTTCGATCGTGAGCGGTTTCCCCTCGAGCTCGGCCAGGTCCAGCATGCTTTGCAGATTGGCGGCCACCTGCTTGGCCATCGGGTTTTCGGAGGCCTCGGCGGCGGCGATCAGCTCTTTAAAGACGCGCGAGGCGAGCGCCGGTTCGTCGTTGTTCTTCCCGATCGCGTCGATCGTCTCTTTAATGTTCCCGACCAGGAAGCCAAGGATCGGGGTTTCGTTCATCTTCGCCTTGATCTTTTCGATCACCGCGTCGAAATCGGCGATCGAACCGCCGTTTTCGGCGATGTTCCGGATCTGCCCGATGTAAAGCGCGCCCCAACCGGTCTGAACCAGGCGTTCGAGTCCTTCGACCTCGGCGGTTTCGTTGAGGGTCTTTTCGAGAAGGTCGTTATACGACGGATCGGTCTGGACCTGCATCATCAAGACTTGGAGTTTGACCGTCAACAGGCGGGTTTTCGTCTCTTCGCTCGCGTCGCCGGCCAGCTCGCCGTCGAGATAATCGAGCATCTCACGCGCGGCGGCGGGGTCGTTCTGCACCTTGAGCATATAGCCCTGGATTTTCAGACCGGTCATCTGTTTTTTCAGCGTTTCGGACGGGTTGTCGGCGAGATTCCGATCGGCGAATTCGAAGATGGCGTCGATATTCGCCGGATCGTCCTGCGCCTTCTGAACCAGATTCGTCGCCTTAACCGCGTATCCCATCGATTTCAGGTCTTCCGAGTCCTCTTTGAGGAGTTTGTCGGCGATGGCGTCGAGTTTCGCAAGTTTTTCGGGGGTCATTTGCGGCGCGGCGCCCGGCATGGCGCTGCCGCCCGCCATCAGCGACTGGAGCCGCATTTGATAGAGCGCCTCGCGCGTGTCGGGCGAGAGCGGACCGCCGAGGACTTCGTCGAAATACGCGTCGACCTCGGCGTCTTTTGATTCATCCCCCTGCGAGGAGAGAAGGAGCGCGGCGAGCTTGAGTTCCTGGGCCTTTTCGCGGACGCGTTGGCTGATATCGGCGTCGGCGATGTAGCTGTTGAGAAACTCGATGAACTCGGGAATCCTCGACGCGTCGGCCCGCGCCGCGCGCGAGAAGGCGTCCTGAGCTTTCAGTTCCAGCCCGAAGACTTGGAGTTCGTCGGAATCTTTGTTCGCCAGAACTTCGTCGGTCAGCTGCGAGATTTTATCCAGCGCGGTCGGATCGCCCTGCCCGCCGGCGGTGATCGCCTGGAGTTTCACCTGATACGCCTGGATTTTTTCTTCGTCCGTCTTGGCGTTCGCGAGCATATCGTTGACCATCGCCTCAAGTTCTTCGGCGGCGCCCTCTTCCCCCATCTGAGAGGCGACCGTATAGGCGACCACTTTCAGTTCGGTCGCCTGAGACCGCTGTTCGTCGGTGGCCGACTCGTCGGTGAGAACCTTGTCGGCGACCTCTTTGTAGATCGCTGAGATTTTGCGGATCATTTCGGCCATTTCGTCTTCCGTTTTCGGTTGGGGAAGCTTTTGCTCGATCCCTTCGACGAAAGCGAGAAGTTCGGCCGGCGTGGCGTTTTCGGGCACCTTCAGTTCGGGGAGCTCCATTTCGGCCGCTTCGGACTCGACGGCTTCTTCGAGAACGGCGACGTCGCTCAGCTGATCGGTGAGCGGTTCGGTCTGGTCATCCTGCGCGGCGGCAAGACCGAGACTCAAAAAGAGCGCGGCGGCTCCGCCGAAAAAGGTTCTGGTCAGTTTGGACATTGTTACCTCGGTTGGTTTTATGGAATTAACAGGTTAGTCTCTGCGGGAGATCGGATAATCCGACCGCGGTCTATTTTACCCAAACGGAATAAAAATAACAGAGAAATATTGCGGATTTTGGGGAAATTTCTTAAAATTACGCAAAACTTTCCGCTTCCCCGAACCGAATGATTCTCCCCGCGGTCGAAAGCGCGGACAGCGAAATGACGCCGGAACTCTCCCTTTTTCTTTCGGAAACCCGTTCGGACGACTCCCCTCTTTTGTACGGCGAGTCGGGAGAAAAAGCGTATCTCATTCTCAACCGCCCGGCACGGTGCAACGCGCTTTCTCTGTCCCTTTTAGAGGAATTTCGACGCCGCCTTGCCGCGCTGGAAGAACGGAGCGATTTACGTGTCCTTCTGATCACCGGGGCGGGGAATCATTTTTCGTCGGGTCTCGATCTGAGGGAAGCCGCCGCTCCGAAGTCGGTCGCCGTCGATATTTCGTCCGATCCGTTTCCCCTGACCGCCGCGCTCAAAGATTCGGTCTCGCGGAATTTTCCTGCGGGAGAGAGGGGAACGCGCGACGTGCCGCCGGGATTCCGAATGCCGTGGTTGGTCGTCGAGATCCTTCTCCGCCTGGCCGCCGTTCCCCAGGTGGTTATCGGCGCGGCTCACGGCGGCGCCTACGGGGGCGGGGGCGCGCTTCTGGCTTCGTGCGATATTGCGCTGGCCGAGCCGAATGTCCGGTTTGGGTTTCCCGAATGTCGGCGCGGACTCGCCCCGACTCTTCTTCATCCGTTCCTTGAAGGGCGCGCTTCCCGCCGGAAACTCTATCCTTTCCTTTTGACCGGAAACGCGATCGGCGCGGCCGAGGCGTTCCGGCTGGGGCTCGTCGACGAAATAACGCCCGAAGGAGAATGTTTCTCACGCGCCGAAGAGATCGCCGACGCGGTCCGAACCGGCGCGCCCGAACGGGTTCGGCAGGCCAAGCGTCTTTTCCGAACGCCGGATTCCGCGCTTTTCGAACGGGCCGCCGAAGGATTCCTCCGTCACTGGGAGAGCTGGAACGAGTCGCCGGCCGCCGAAGGGGTCGCCGCGTTTCTCGAAAAGCGCGCTCCCCGTTGGTAGATTTTGTTTCGGGACCGGAGGAGAAAATCGTTTTTCGACAAAATTCGGTCAAATCCCCCCTTGTTGAACCGCCGCTTTTCAGTAATATATCTAGGTCTAACCAAGGCGATTCCGATCGTTTTTTCGGTCCCTTCGAAATGCCGGGGGGGTCCTTGACTGATCGGACAATCCCTCTATACTTAGCAAAACTGCTTTTGGCCGGAAGGCGCTCCTCTTTCCGTAAGAGGCTGCCGCGCTCTTTCGGCGCAGTCCCGCTAGTGTAGCTCAATTGGCAGAGCAGTTGATTTGTAATCAACAGGTTGAGGGTTCAAGTCCCCCCACTAGCTCTGCCGAGACAGTGAACTTTAACATTCGATTGCGCGCATATCTTTGGGGGAATTCCCGAGCGGTCAAAGGGGGCAGACTGTAAATCTGTTGTCAACGACTTCGGAGGTTCGAATCCTCCTTCCCCCAT
>CADBQY010000008.1 GCA_902796885.1 uncultured Planctomycetota bacterium | reverse complement strand
GCGGCGCTTTCCCTGACCGCCGAAGCGGCCGGCGGATGTTATCCGTCATCCTTCTTCCGCGAAGCCCGGACTTTCCTCGACGCGCTCAGGGCGCGGCGCGACCGTCTGCCTCTCTGCGATAGATTGTATCGGAGCCGGCCCATTTTGACCAGTGGGACCTGATCGTCTCGAGATCGGCGTTCATAGCGCCGATCAGCTCGTCGCGGGAGGCGAACGGCACGATGTCGCGCAGACGGGTGATAAAGTCGATTGCCAGCCGCTCGCCGTAGAGATTCCCCGACCAGTCGAGAATATGAACCTCGACCTTCGTCTTTTCGACGCCGAACGTCGGGTTCCCCCCCAGATTGACCGCGGCGGGATAAAACCGCCCGTCGACCAGCGCCCGCGCGGCGTAAAGTCCCTCTTTCGGCAGAAGCGTCTTGATTTCGGTCAGATTCGCCGTCGGAAAGCCGAGCGTCCGCCCCCGGTGTTCGCCGTCGGCCACTATGCCCGAGACGCGGTACGGGCGCATCAGCATGGCGTGAACCACGCCGACTTCGCCAGCGGCTAAAAGCGCGCGCACCCGGCTGCTCGAAACGTTCGCCTCGAACATCGAAACGGGGGGGAGAATCGTCAGATCAACCCCGCGCGCCCCGCACCACTCCTTTAAAAAGCGACGGTTTCCGCGGCGGCCGGCGCCGAAGGTAAAACTTTCCCCTTCGACAATCGAAACGGCGCCGAGCCGGCCGACGACGATTTTTTCGAGAAAATCTTCGGCCGAAAGCTCCAAAAACGAACGCGACACGGGACAGATCAGGAGAAAGTCGGGGCGAAACGCCGAAATCAGATCGATCTTTTGATCCAAATCGCAAAGGGGGAGCGGCGCGCGTTCGGGGGCGAGAATCTCGGCGGGCGAACGGTCGAACGTCAGAACCGCCGACGGGACGTCGGTCTGACGCGCCTTTTTCTGAAGGGTCTCCAGCAGGGCGATATGCCCGCAATGAAGCCCGTCGAACTTGCCGATCGAAAGAGCGCACCCCCGCTCGGGACGGGGGAACCGATCGGCCTGGGTAATGATTTTCACGACAGAATGAATCCTTTCGTCCGCGCCCCCCACTCGTTGAGGGGAATGCGCCCTTTCGGTGAAACCGTCAATCTTCGTCCTTTTGACGAACCACCGTCTCGAGGTTTTTCGTATTCCGTTCGACCGACAGAACGACCGTCTTGGAATCGATTCCGTCCCGACTGACCGCGGCGACGGGGAAGACGTGCCGCCGATCGGGAAGATGATAGCGGATCAAAAACGTCCCATCGTCACGAATCCAGATTCGTTCGCCGCGAACCGTCAGCTGCGCGTCGGGAGACGTTCGCCCCTTGATCACGACCTCGGCGTCGACCTGCAGGTCGAACCCGGCGCGGCGGCGCGGCGACGATGAGGCGGAAGGTTTCGGCGCCGGTGCCGTCTCGGCGTCGAGCGCCCCGCTTTCGAAGGGGGAGACCGTCGTCGAGGCGGTCAGCATATTCCAACCCGACTCGCTCCATCCCATCGACTCCTGAATGTAATTCTGCGGCGTCTCGACCGTGTTGCTCGAGACGAGCGAAAAGAATTGTTTGTCGCGGGTCAGGTAGCCGATTTCCACGAAGAAGGTCCCGGGCGGGTCGTCGACGTTCAGAAACCAGTTGTAGATTCCCCCGTGAATCAGAAAATCCTGGACGAACTCGGTGGTCCGTCCCCTTTCGGAATCGAACCGAACCCGATAGAGGCGCAGAATCGGATCGGCGGTGTGCCAAAGGAACCCCATCGCGGCGCGGATTCGGGTGATGATGTTGGCGCTGATCTCCCACCAGGCGTGAAGCCAAAACGGCCCGCAGACCTGCAAAACAATCCGGTCCTGCCCGCTGACCCTCGACGAGGGGGTCTCTAAGGTCTTGCGCGTCGCGATCCGCTCTTTCGGCGGTTCCGGCCGATTCGGATCTTTGATCGGTTCGTCGCGAAGCGTGTCTTCTTCGGTGTCGGACATCGGGATCTTGGTGACGTCTTCCCGACGCGGAGGGGGGAGGCGCCGCCCCTTCGTCTTCTTTTCGGCGTTTTCGGACGACGAAAAAACGATCGGTTCGGAGGGGCTCATCCGGAGTCTCGAACGGACCACGTTGACGCGCGCGGCGGGACTCTTCGGCCGCGCGGCCGGCTTCGGCGCGGCTTCGGGCTTGGCGGGGGGGATTTCCGTTTTCGCCGAAATGTCTTTTTTGGCCGCTGCCTTCTCTTTTGCGGGCGCCTTTTCCATCTTGGCGGAGCCCGGTTCGGCCGACTTGGCGGATTTGGCGGGCTTGGACGCCGCCGGTTCTTCGGTCGGGGTCGGCTTGGCGGCCGACGCGGCGCTCTTTGCGGAGCTCTTTTTGGACGCGGGATCTTTTTTCAAAGACGAGACGGCCCGAGTTTTTTCGTCGGCCCCTTTCGGCTCTTCGGCGGACGATTTGACCGCCGGAGCGGCGTCTTGCTTCGACCGGGCGCATTTGCCGGTCGGATCCGCCGCGCCGAGTTTCTCGACCAATTCGGGTTTGAGCAGCTTGCTCCATCGCGGAATACCAAGCTCTTTTGCCATTTCCCGCAAGGCCTTCATATGGAAATCGTCATAACTAAAAATTTTACCCACATTTCCTCCACCCCTGAATCTCTATCAGGGAATTGTAAGAATAAACGGAGTCTATTATAATACCATAATATACCACATTCTGAAAAAGGCAACACCTGAACAGCGCAAAATGTGTAAATTTTTCACCTTTTGCACATTGCCAAACTTGACAGATAGACTATGAAGATCGAAAAAGAGACTCTCTCGGGCGGTCATTTCGCCTCTTTCGATATCCCCGGCACGCTCGCCGCTCTGGAATCGGGAAGGAGCCCCGTCGTCGCCGTCGTGGGGGACTACTGCCTCGACAAATACCTTTTCATCGACGCCCGGCTTGAAGAACCCTCGGTCGAAACGGGCCTTCCGGCGCATCAGATCCGCCGGAAAGGCCTCTTTCCGGGAGCGGCGGGAACGGTCGCCGGGAACCTGGCCGCACTGGGCGCACGGGTTCGGGCGATCGGCCTTTGCGGCGACGACGGCGAAGGGTTCGAGCTCCTGCGCGGGCTCGAAGAGCGCCGAATCGACACGACGGGAATGGTCAAAAGCGGCGAAATCTTCACTTCGACCTATATCAAGCCGATCTACGAAAAAGACGGCTCGGCCCGCGAACTGAGCCGCCTCGACATCCGAAACGGCGCGCCCGCCCCCGAAAGCGCGCTTGAAAAGGTCAAAGCCGCCTTGCGCGAAACCGTCCCGCGGGCCGACGCGGTGGCGGTCGCCGACCAGTTCACCTTTCAGGCGGGGTCGGTCCTGGGCGGGGATATTCCGGACCTCCTCGCCGAACTGGCCGCGGCGTATCCGGAAAAGTTCTTTATGGTCGATTCCCGTTCAAACGCCGCGCGCTACCGAAACCTCCTGATCAAATGCAACGCCAGCGAGCTGCTCGATCTGGTCCGCCGGATCAAAGACCCCGGCGCCCCGGCGCAGGTGGCCGCCGACCCGTCAGCCGACCGGAACGTCGACGCGCTCGTCGAAGCGGGGCGTTTCCTCGCCGAACGGAACGCCAGGCCGATCCTGGCCACGCGCGGCCGGCACGGTTCGATTCTCTTCGACGCCGAAAAGGCCCCGATCTTCATCCCGGCGATCCCCGTGACCGGGCCGATCGATATTTGCGGCGCCGGCGACGCCACCAACGCCGGACTCGCCTTCGCCCAAGCTTTGGGGATTCCCCTTCCCGAATCGGCGCTCGTCGCCGGAATCGTCTCGTCGATCACAATCCGGCAGATCGGCGTGACGGGAACCGCCTCGCTCGACGAGGTCGCGCGCGTTCTGCGCGGTTATTGCCAAAAACCGTGATTCGGGTAGAATGGATTTCAGTCCGAAAAGGGCCCGGAAACGCGCGCAAACGGCGCGCCGGAATCCCCTTTCCGCACACGAAACGACACAACGTTCGGGAAAGCGCCGCGCCCTCTTTTCGGGCGCGCGGCCCGCTCCCTTAGAAAAGCAAAAGGATCGACAGATGGCCTACGAAGTGACACTCATCACCGGCGACGGAACCGGGCCGGAACTGGCCGCCGCGGCACGCAAATGTATCGACGCGACCGGCGTCAAAATCGACTGGGACGTTCAGGAAGCTGGGATCGACGTGATGGAAAAGACGGGGAATCCTCTCCCCGACGCGGTTCTGGAAAGCGTTCGCCGGACCCGCTGCGCGCTGAAAGCGCCGATCACCACTCCGGTCGGAAAAGGCTTTCGGAGTATCAACGTCCATCTGCGCCAAGAACTCGACCTCTTCGCCTGCGTCCGCCCCTGCAAGTACTATCCGGGGGTGCGAACCTTCTTCGACAAGGTTCCGGTCGACCTGGTCATCTTCCGCGAAAATACCGAAGACCTCTACGCGGGGATCGAATTCGCCAAAGGAACGCCGAAGACCGCCGAACTGATGGAAAAGATCAACGCCCTGGCCGACGGGCGGAAAATCGCCACCGGACCCGACGAAACCGGCATTTCGATCAAGCCGATCAGCGTCTCCGGAACGGAACGCCTCGTCAAATCGGCGTTTGAATACGCGCGCGCCAACGGCCGCAAAAAGGTGACCGCCGTCCATAAGGCGAACATTATGAAATTCAGCGACGGCCTCTTCCTCGAAGTCTCGCGCAGCGTCGCCCAACAGTACCCCGATATCGAGTTCGAAGACCGGATCGTCGACAACATGTGCATGCAGCTGGTCCAAAAGCCGGAACTGTACGACGTCGTCGCCCTGCCGAACCTCTACGGCGATATTCTGAGCGACCTGTGCGCCGGTCTGGTCGGCGGACTGGGGGTCGCCCCCGGCGCGAATATCGGGCACGACGCCGCCGTCTTTGAGGCGACCCACGGGAGCGCGCCCAAATACAAGGGGCTCGACAAGGTCAATCCGACGGCAATGATCCTCTCGGGGATGCTGATGCTCCGCTACCTCAAAGAGACCGAAGCCGCCGACCGGCTCGAAGCCGCGGTCGCCGCCGTCATCAAAGAGGGAAAATCGGTCACCTACGACATGAAGGCCGACCGGAACGACCCGACGGCGGTCGGCACCCAGGCGATGGCCGAGGCGATCTGCGAAAAGCTTTAAAGACGTGTCGAAAATCAACGCGGCGCTCTGTATTACGGAACTGGCCGTCGGCGGGGCCGAGAAGGCGTTCGCCGAACTGGCCGTCGGTCTGAACCGCGAACGTTTCGAGCCCGCCGTTTACGTCCTGCGCGGCGAAAAGTACCACGACGGGAATCCCTCCTTCCTTCCCAAATTGCGGAAAGCGGGGATTCCCGTCTTCTTTTTGGACGTCGGCGGGCCGTTTTCCTTCGCGCGGGGAGTGTCGCGTCTGACGCGCCTTCTGAAAGAACAAAACGCCGACTTTTTCCTTTCGTTTATGTTTCACGCCAATCTGCTCGGACGCTTCGCCGCCCGCCGAGCCGGGGTGCCGCGCGTCTTTTCGGGAATCCGTGTCGCCGACCGTCAGCACCCGCTTCATCTTCTCCTCGACCGCCTCACCTCGCGCCTGGTCGACCGCTACCTCTGCGTCAGTCGGTCGGCCGCCGATTTTCTCGCTCGAGCCGAAAAGATCCCCGCCGAAAAGATCGCCGTGATTCCCAACGGCGTCAGGCCCCCCGAATCCGGCGCGTCCTCCCCTTCCCTTTCCTCCGAAAACGGCGAAAAGCAAATTCTTTTCGCCGGGCGGCTTGTATGGCAGAAAGGGCTCGACTGGCTCCTTTCGTTCGCCGACGCGTGGCTCGGCGCTCCGGAGGCGCGCGAATGGACGTTCGCCGTCGTCGGCGACGGCCCTCAGAAAAGAAAACTTGAAAAGATCGTCGCGCGCCTGACTCCCGAAACAGCTCGGCGCGTCGAATTTCTCGGGTGGCGTCCCGACGCCGCCGCGTTGGCGGCCCGCGCCGATCTTTTTCTCTTTCCGAGCCGCTACGAGGGGATGCCGAACGTGTTGCTCGAAGCCGCGGCCGCCGGGCGGGCGATCCTGAGCAGCCGGTGCGACGGCGCCGAAGAAATACTGGGCGACCGGAGCGCGCCGCAGACGTTCGCGTTCGGCGACAAAGAAGAATTCCTCGAAAAATTCAAGCACCTGATTTCATCCGGCGACGCGCGCGCCGACCTCGGCCGGGCGAACCGCGCGCGGGCGCTGGACGAATTCTCCTTCGAAAAGATGACCGCGCGTTACGAGGCGGAATTCCTCGCCGATTTCTAACCGCGCAGACGGATCCCGTAGACGTTGATCTCGCCGCCTGCGGCCGGAAGCGTGACGCTGATCGATTTAAACGCCCCCGTATATCCGCCGACCTGGCTCAGGTCGACGCTCCGGACGCCGCGCGTCCCGTCGGCCGCGATCGGAACCTGCACGGTAATGTCCGGAAGGACGGGATACTCTTCCGCTTTTCTGGCTTTCTCTTCTTCCTGCTCCGGGGTAAGGGGCCACGCCACGTCGTCGATCAGATCGTGCGGCGAAACCGGCTTGAGCGTGACCGTCAGCGTCGTTTCTCCCCCCGTCTGGGCGCCGTTGAGCCGCAAAGCCGCGTCGATCTCGAGAATCGGGGCCTCGGCGGCGTTCCAGTACGTTTCCGGCCCGACAATCCTCCCCCGCGACGAAGAGCTGAAGAAAACGTCGAGTCCCCCGTCGATCGGGTAGCCGCCGTCGCGGGCCGAACCGGCGTAGGTCCAGTAGTGCCGGTCGCCGTCGAACGTCCACGCGGGAAGCTCCGGAAGAGACTCTTCGGCGAGCTCATAGACGCGCGCGCGGATTTCGTCGAGGGAACCGACGATGAAATACGCGCGATAGGTCTGCACGATGTTGTGGTCGAGAATCATGTTCGCGGTCGGGGCGATATAGCCGGTCTGTCCGTCTTTCGCGCCGCCGACGCCTTTGAGCCCGTCCCCGCCGAAAAACCCGGCGCTGAAATGGGCCGAGTCCGGCTGAAAGACGCCGATCCCCGTGTTGTTGTCGTCGAGCAGCGCCGTCCAGCGCTCCGGGCAATAGTAGTTGACCCAAGGCCACCCCTTCCCGTCGCCGCGGTCGACCAGAACGGTCACGTCTTCGTTTTGGAACGGATTGTCTCCCAAATACGAGACAAGCTTATACCAGCGGCCGTTCGTGTAAACCGCGGGCATTTCCTGGCTCCTCGCCGCGTACTGCGTGGTGTCGCTCCGCGAATTGATGATGGTCGCGTCGAGGGAAAAGCCGTCGTCGGTCAGCGTATAGACGCATTGGAAGACGCATTCGGCGGGCAGATTCCGGTTCGGCCAGAGCATCGGGATCGTGCGGACCGTCAAGGTGGTGTCGGTCTGCTCGAAGAAGATGACCTTCGACTGGAAACCGTAACAGTCCCCCGACTGAATCGGATTCCACCCCAGGTTCCGCCACCCCTCGTACGGCTGCTCGCCGTTCGGTCCGATATACGGAATCGGGCCGCTGTAATAGGAGAGCTGAATCTGCCGGCCCCAGTCGCTGCTGTTGATCATGTTCGCGCCGCCGTTCGCCTTGTCGGAGACCCACGTCACCGCGCCGCCGATCGACAGGTCGATCCCGAGCCGGACGCGGCCGTTCTCAAGATAGCGCATCGGCTCGTCGCCGTAATCGTACGCATCGGGAAGGGCGTCGTAAACGGGCGCCCCGACCGTGATGTTGCGGAAAATGGCCGTTCCCTTGGCGCCGCAGAAGCCGACCATCCCCCCCGAAAGGGTCGCGTCGGCGACCGAGGCCAAAACGGTACTCCCCGCGCCGCACGAGAAAATACCGTCGGAAAGCTGCGCCCAGATCGTGTAGAAGCGGGAAGTCTCGAAGTAGGCGGCGCCCGTCGTCAGAAGGTTCATGACTTCCCCTTCGCCAACGCGGTAAAGATAGACGGCGTTGTTCTGAAATTCGGCGTAGTACCGTTCGCCCGATTCCTGAACGGCCAACTCGATCCCCGCCCGGAATCCGTCCGCGACATCCAACGAACGGAAGTCGGCGGTCACCAGGAGATCCGCGGGGAACGCGTCGAAGTCGCAGACGGCTTCCAGCGCGCCGCCGCTTGAGTCGAGCGTCAAAACGCCGCCTGCCGCCGAAATCTTCGAAACTTTGTCGCCGAAGAGGATCCAGTTCTCGACGTTCGACGGATAGACGCGGTAAGAAACGGTCGGCACGTCGAGAGGAACGCCGTTTTCGACGAAGGTCGACGTGACGTAAACGTCGCCGACCCGATTCGACACGGCCGGCGCCGCGGCCGGATTCGATTCGACCGAAATGTTGCTGAACGTGTTGACGCCGTCCGAGGCGCGGAAGCCGACCATGCCGCCCGAAAGAGAAGCGTCGTTCACGCTGATCAACGTGTCGTCCCCGACGCCGAAAACAATCTGTCCGTCCGATTTTTGCATCCAGACGGTGTATGTCTCGCGGACGGCGAATTTTCGGAACGCTCCGCCAAGGAGGGTCATCTCGCCGTTTTCGCCGACGGAGTAAAGACAGACGCGGTCCTCCTGAATCTCGGCGTAATAGCCGCGGCCGTCCTCCTGAACCGCCAGTTCGATCCCCGCTTTGAAAGCCGAAGCGGGGGCGGTCGACCGGAAATCGGCCGTCACGCGCAGGTTGTCCGAAAAGCCGCCGTAATCGCAGACCGCTTCGAGCGCGCCGGAGCGCGCGTCGATCGTGAGCGTACCTCTCCGCGCGGAGATATTCGAGACGTTGTCGCCGGAGAGGAGCCAGTTCCCGACGTTCGACGGATAGATTTCATAGGACTTGGTGCTTTCGGGCAGCGTGTCGTTCGTCTTGAACCAACAGGAGGACAGGTGCGCGAAGTCCCCCGGCCCGACGAATCCGTCCCCGTCGAAATCGCAGGCCGGATTCCAGTTTTCGTCGCCGTCGGTCGAAAACCAGGCGCGGCTCATATACGAGAATTCCGCCGGTCCGATAAAACCGTCCCCGTCGACGTCGGCGGTCGAGGCGATGTAGACGTCGCCGACTTGGTATCCGGCGGGCGCCGCGGCAAGGGGGGCGGGGGCAGGATCGGCGGCGAGAGACGCCAGTCCCGCGGTCACGGCCAGAAGCCGACGTTCTTCCAGCGACTCAAATTTCAGCGTGCGTTTTTTCATGGCGTCGATTTCCTCCCTTAAGGATCAAAACGGGCATGTTCGTTCGTCGAAGAGGCCCTTCGTTTTGGCGCCTCCGGTTCCCCCCCGTCATTATAGGCCGGTTGCCGGAAAAGATGAAGGGGCGGAGGGGTTCCCGCCGCGCGGGGCGCGTCACCTGGCGCCGCGTTTGCCGCGGGTCAGACGAACCGAGTAGATTTTGACGTTCCCTTTTTCCTGAGGAAATCCGATCGTCATCGCCTTCATCGCACCGCGGTACTCCTTGAATTGCGAAAGATCGACGCGCCAGACTCCCCGCGTCCCGTCGGCGGCGACCGGAATCGGCGCCGAGAATCCGGGAAGGACGGGGTACTTTTCGGCGCGTTCGGCTTTCGCTTTTTCCTGCTCGGGGTTCAGCGGCCATTTGATATCGTCGACCATGTCGCGGGGCGAGACCGGCGCGAAATGGGCGACGAGGTCCGCCTCTTCCCCCGGCCGGGCGCCGTCCAGCAGAAGCTCGGCGTCGATTTCGAGGACCGGCGCCTTCTCGGCAAGCCAGAACGTCTCGGGCCCGTCGATCCCCCCCTGAGGGGAGGCTTCGAACGAGATGTCGAGACACCCGTCGATCGGATAGCCTTCGTCGCGGGCCGAACCTTCGTAGATCCAGTTGTGACGGTCGCCGTCGAAAACCCACGCGGGAACTTCGGGAAGCCCTTTCTTCGCGAGTTTATAAACACGCGATCGGATCTCGTCGACCGAACCGACGATGAAATACGCGCGGTAGGTGCGCGTGATGTTGTGGTCGAGGATCATCATCGAAAGGGGAGCGATATACCCCGTCTGCGCGTCTTTCGCCCCGCCGACCCCTTTGAGTTCGTCGCCGCCGAAGAAGCCGGCGGTCGTCCGCGCCGATTCCGGCTGATAGACGCCGAGTCCCATCCCGTTTTCGTCGACCAGCGCCGACCAACGTTCGGGGTTGTAGTAGTTGATCCAGGGCCATCCCTTCCCGTCCCCTTTGTCGATCAGGACGGTCACCGGCTTGTTCCGGAACGGCTCGTCCCCCATATAGGTGACCAGTTTGTACCACGGGCCGTTTGTATAGATGGCGGGGATCTCCTGCCGCATCGCCGGGTACTGCGTAGTGTCGCTCCGCGCGTTTTTGATCGTGGCGTCGAGAACGAAACCGTTGGGCGTCAGCGAGTAAACGCACTCGAAAACGGCTTCGGCGGGGAGATTCTGGTTCGGCCAGAGCATCGGGATCGTGCGAACCGCCATTTTGGTCTCGCTGATCTGCCGGAAGGCGAGCACTTTCGATGGAAAGTTGCCGCAGTCCCCCGACTGGATCGGGTTCCACCCCAGGTTCCGCCACGCGTCGTGCGGCTGCTCGCCGTTCGGCCCGATATACGGAACCGGGCCGCTGTAATACGAAAGCTGAATCTGACGCCCCCAGTCGACGCTGTTGATCATGTTCGCGCCGCCGTTGGCCGCGTCGGAAAGCCAGGTCACCGCCCCGCCGATCGAAAGGTCGATCCCCAGTTTGACGCGGTCGTTCTCCAGCCAGCGCATCGGATCGTCGCCGTAGTCGAACGCGGCCGGCTCGGTGGCGCGGGCCAGGGCGGCGTACAAAAAGAGCGCGGCGCAAAAAAGGAGACGGAACTTTTTCATCAAAAAACCATCACTTTCTTTTAGGTGTCAAAAACTATTCCCCGTCGGCGGCGGCACGTCCCTTCCCTTTGGCGACCCGGTTCCAGACCGCCAAGAGGACGACCGCGGCGGCCGCGGCCACCGCGGTCAGCACGGCGGCCATGCACCACTGCGCGTAAATCCAGCAGCCGACCGCAAAGAGAGACGCGTAGACGCAGACGCAGCCGACCGCCGAACAGAGAATCCCCAGCGGCACCGACCAGGAAGGCTCTTCCAGTTCGGCGCGGTCGGCCCCGTCGGCGACGGCGGCGTCGACCACTCGCTTCCACCCCGGCCCACCCGCCTTCGTGCGGCGGAGAAATTCGACCAGGATCTTCTGATCGGTCGGACGGGTCAGATAGGTGACCAGAAGCCAGCCGATCGTCGTCACGGCGATCGTGATCAACAGAACCGCGCCGTCCGAAAATTTCAGGTGGTCGGGACAGACCGGCTGTCCGTCCGCCCCTTCGACGCCGAACAGGGCGGTGCAGACCGGAATATGGAAGAAGCGGAAATAGACCGCCGTCGGAAGGGCCAGACACATCGCGGCGATTTCGCTCGCCGCGTTAATCCGCCACCAGAACCAACGGATCAAAAAGAGAAGACCCGTTCCCGCGCCGATTTCCAGAATGATGTTGAAGTTGTCTTTGGCGCTCTGAAGGCGGAACGCCAGAAGACAGGCGAGAACCATCAGAATCACCGTCCAGAGACGCCCCTGAAAGACGAGCTGTTTTTCGGTCGCTTTCGGGTTAACGAACCGGTGATAGAAGTCGTTGACCATGTACGAAGAACCCAGGTTCAGAAGGGTCGCCACGGTCGACATGAACGCCGCGAAAAGGGAGGCCAGAACGATCCCGAAAAGACCCGCCGGCAGAAGCTTGAGCATCGCCGGATACGCCATGTCGTCCCGAATCATGTGTTCCGGCAGGTTCGGAAACGCCTCGCGCAGCGAAGCCAGGTCGGGATAGACGACGATCGAAGCCAACGCCACCAGAATCCACGGCCAGGGACGGACGGCGTAATGGCAGAAGTTGAAAAAGAGGGTCGCGCCGATCGC
>CADBQY010000007.1 GCA_902796885.1 uncultured Planctomycetota bacterium | reverse complement strand
CCTGCTTCCCCTGCGCTCCTTGCGCTCCGGCTTGTGCTCCCGCTTGCGCCCCGGCTTGCGCTCCGGCCTGCTAAGTTTTAGCACAGCTCAAAAAATAAAAACACCTTGGCAGGTTGCCCCCTCCAAGGTGTTTTTTTATGGACTCATCGAAAAATTTCAAACGTGCCAAGGAACCGGATTTCCGACCGACTCTCGCTTCAATAACATTCCTGATCTTCGTCCGCGGATCGCAACAAACCGTAAAACGCCGGACGCGTCAAACCTTTTCGCCGCGGAAGAACGCGCGGATTTTGGTTCGTTCGGCGCGGGTCAATCCGAAAAGTCGGACCGTTCCGAGCCGGGAGAACAGGACGTCAGGGAGATCATGCGCCTCTTCGTTTTTTGACGGCCAACCCTACGCCGACAAGAATCAGACAGATTCCGATCGACATAAAAATGATCCGCGAACAGGATATCCGCCTATTCTTCGCGTCCGAGGCGTGCGTTTGCGACGGTTCAGCGGCGTCTTTGCTGAGCCAGCTCATCTTCGACAAATCCAACCCGCCCGGAGCGAGCGACAGAACGCCGTCGGATGACGCCCGGAACAACTCTTTTTTGCCGTCGCGGACGTCCTGAACCCAAACCCCCTCCGGAACATCAAGGGCAAAATCTGCCGGGCTCATCGGTTCGTTCAACGAAAGCGACTCCTTATCGATTTTATACTCCTTTTTTGTAACGAGGGCTCCGGTAGAAGGGGTATATTCCGATTCAATATAAGTCGCCGGGTAGTAAAGACCGGACTTCTCGTTTAGGAAGAAATCGTTCGCGACATACTCGTTGGTGAGGTTTCCGGTATTCTGATCATACAGCTGTTCTAAGGGACAAATATAGCCGAAAGCGGGTACGATGACGTACCGCTGTGTTATCTTTCCGCCCAATCGGCTTTCGATCGTCACAGCTTCGGCGCCATCCGCAAAGGGCTTCGTCTCGACAATTTCAAGCGTTTTCGCGCCGACGTCGGCCTGACTCACGGCTTCAGCCGTCGACTTTATTTGGTCTTTGGCCGCGGCGAGTCCCTTTTGGGATATAATAACAGCCATGAGACCGGGAGTCATTCCCCGAAGTCTGCCGAAATGAGAAAAATCACCGGCAGTCGACGCCGTACGATTAACAAAGACCGTGGAAGCGACCGCTTCGTATAAAGCACCTTCGGATTTTTTCGCGCCGTTTACAGATTTCTTCTTCTCAATGTTAATCGTCTGATCGTTGGGGTTATTATCAAAGACCAAGCTGACTTTTGAATAACCGTCTTTGTCTTTGGAGTAATCGAACTGGAACGTGCCGTCAATGTGACGTTCCGACGAATACTTCGACCTAATGGTCTGAGAGGCGTCATAACGGTTTTTTTCTTTGGGTGTGTCCGGAGAGAGCCTGTCCAAATCGGCGGCCAATTCGTCGATTTCATCGTAAATCTCTTCTTCCGACTTGCCGCCGTTTGTTAAGACCACGGAGTAAGAGACCCGCCCGGTGATAAGAGCGCCATGACTCTGTTGATAATCGACCGCCTTTAAAAAAATGTCGACGCCGTCGTCGGCCCGCCCGCTCTGAAAAAGACTAACCACGCAGCAGGCAAGAAGAAACGCCAATGAAACGCTTGTTTTCGGCATGAGATCGCCCTTTCTCTCGTAAAATCAATCGGAATGTTCTAAAATGAAAGCGAATACGCCGGACATCCTCAGTATGAACGATATTTATCGGCGAGTCAATACCGTCAGAAATATTAAAGCTTGATTAAATCCATCTTTTTTCTCAAATTTCACGATTTCATATCTCGATTTCTTTCGGTTTTAGGCGCAACGCGGTTCAAAATACCATTGTTTCTCGTTTACGCCGTCGTCCGAACACCGAATCGGGCATAGACGGAGCGACGCCTGCGGGCGTTTTTCCAAGGCCTATCAAACTCCGTCGAACCGCCGACGAGGCAAGACGAAACGGTCCGGGCGCTCCGTTTATGAAGTCAACTCGTCGAAGGCGATCCGCCGGAGACCTTTTCGCCGCGGAAGAACGCGCGGATTTTGGTTCGTTCGGCGCGGGTCAGTCCGAAAAGCCAGACCATTCCGAGCCAGAGGAGGGCCGAGCCGAAAAGACCCAGCGTCAGACGCGCCGGGGCGGGCGCGAGAGTCGCGCGCAGGAGGAAGAGGGAAGGAAGGAACGACGCCGCGGCAACGGCGAGATGCCGCGTGTGACGGGCAAAGTAGCGAGACGGCCGTTCGCCGGTCAGACGGCAGACGTAAAGGGGAATCGCCAGACCGTTGACCGCGGCGGCGGGGAGAATCGTCGCGGCGGCGACGCCGATCAGACCGAACCCCGATTTGGCGGCGACCGCCGCCAGAACGATACCGGCAATCCCCTGCCCGACCGCCAGCGGGGCGAGAGGCTGATGGCGGGCGATCCCCTGAAGAAGACGGACGTTCACGTCGGCCGACCCGCGGTAGAGCGCCAGACCGGCGGCGATCACCGTCAGGGCGCCGAATGCGTCCAGATAGGCTTCGCCGACCCAGAAGACGAGAAAATCGCGCGCCCAGAAGATCAGCATGAGCGACATGAAGACGGTCAGATAGGTCATCCCCTTATAGGCGAAAAGACGGGATTCCTCGAACAGCCCGGTCTCGTTTCTCTCGCGCAGGTGAGTGAACCAGTTCGTCTGCCAGGCGGTCAGCTCTTCGCTGAGCGTCACGAAATAACTCGCCAGGGTCACGACCGCCAGATTGTAATGCGTGACGTCGGTCAGGGAAAGGAACGCGCCGATCACGATAAGATCGCTCCGCCGCACCAGAAGGGTCCCCAGCTGCTGAACGAAGGCGTAGACCGAATAGCTCAGGAGTTCCCGGATCCGGACTCCGCGAACCAGACGCGGCGAAAGGCGAAGGGAGGGACAGGCCCGGCGGGCGAAGAAGGCCAGAAGCAGAAGGTTCAGGAGCGCGACCGCCAGCCATCCGGCGGTGACCGCCACGACGCGGCCGCCGCGCCAGACAACCATGAACGTTACCGCGCCGAGCGCCAGACGGCAGACGAGCGCCGCCAGACCGGTCAATTCCTGACGCATCACGCCGTTGATCACGCCCGAAAGAGCGTCGGAAAGTTTCGAGACGGCGAACGCCGCGCCGGAAAAGAGGAGCGCGCCCGCGTAAAGCGAACCTTCTTCCGTGCGTATACAAAACCGGCAGCAATACGCCGCCGAGACCGCGACGGCCAGAACGGCCAGTCCCATCGCGGCGAAGAGACACGCGGCGCTGCTCGCCGTTTCGTTCAGACGGCGCTCTCTTCCTTTCGAATAGGCGAGCGTCACGAACCGCGCCGCGGTCGTCGTCATACCGAAGTCGGCCAGACCGCACCAGCTGGTGAAAAGACCCGCGAAGACGAAAACCGCGTACTGCCGGTCCCCGAGCGTCCTGACCAGGTAAGGGGTCAGAAAGAGCCCGATCAGGACCGCCGCGAGATAGACCAGCGCGCGGAGTCCCGCGCCGCTTAACAGAGATCTCAGATGCCGGTTCAACGCGCGCCGTCCGCCATAAAGTCAAGGTCGGTCAGACGCCGTCCTTCGAGGATCGCCCGGCGAACCGCCTTCTCCCGCTCTTCGAGGCGGTCGTATTTCGCCTGCTGCTCGATTTCGACCGGATCGGTCGGTTCCCAGTTCGGGTCTTCGCCGCGGTCCCGAGCCGCGAGCGCCTCGGCGCCTTTGGCGATGATGGCGAGCGCTTCCCGGTATTCGGGGGTCTGTTTCGCCGATTCCAAATCCCCGTCTTTCGCTAGAAGGTTCAGGCAGGGACTCATTTCGGGCCGATCGAACGAAACGCCGAAGGCGATCTCCCGCTCGTTGGCGCCGGTAAGCGACTGTAAGCGTTTCAGGTCGTCCGTCGAAATCGGCGCGCGGCCGTATCGTCCCTCGCGGTACGACGTGCCGTAGGTCGGGTAATACGGCGCGTTGATGTCGATCCAGGTCATGACGCGGTCGAAACTTTCGCGGTCGGTCTCTTTATCGAACCAGAGCCCCGTCGCCTTGCGCTGACGGTCGATCATCGGGTCGGGATGGCCGGCCAGCAGAAGTTTCCCCAAGACGCTCTCGCGCGCGCCCCACTCGCGGGCGGGCAGAAGGTTGTGCGGGCCGGCGCCGGGGACGCGAACGAGTCCTTTCGACCGCAGTTCGCAGTACGACGTGTTAAAGACCAGGTTCCGGTCGCGCGCGAGATTCAGCTTTTCGCCCGCCGGTTTGCCGTAGTCGTGGCACGCCACGCAGTATTTGTCGAAGACCGGCTGAACCTCGGCCATGTAACTGAACAGGCGCGGCTCGCCGTACCAGGGGGAGAGCTTTTTCGCCTCGCCGGCGATCGACTTGACCGAAAGGTTCGCCGAGGCGGGCGCGCCGAGGCGGTCTTCGTGGCAGCCGACGCAGGCGTTCGTCTCGCCCGGCCGGACCATGATCCCGCTGCGCATCGACTGGATCATCAGTTTATCCTCGTCGAGGAGCTGGAAGTAGAGGAACTTCTCGGCGGGAACTTCGAACGAGACGCTCCCGTCTTCGCCGACCGGCACGTCGCCCAGAATCCGCTTGTTGTTGAAATCGTCCCAGGTCATCGCCGGCGCCTGCGTACCGGTCATGTTGTCCCACCACTGGTTTGTCCAGAACCGCTTTTCGGGCGACTCGACCACGCGAAGGTATTTCACGCTCCCCGGCTCGACGTTTTCCATACCGAGCCCTTCGTAGACGTTCGAGACGACGAACGTGCCGGTCGTTTTCGTCAGATCGACGCGGCTGCCGATCGCCGGCGGCGGCGCGGTCGCCGCGATCGGCATCGGATCGTAGCAGGAAGCGGGATCGGCGTGCAGCATCACGGTGTTGCCGTCGGTGTCGAGCCCCCAGATCGCCATTTCGACCCCCGATTCCGACGGGCGCATTCCCGACGCCAGGAAGAAGTCGTCGGTGATCGGGAACGGGTCTTCGAATTTCTGGCTCAGGCGCGAGAAGGTGTCGTATTTCCGCTGTTCCTTGAACGGATCGGGACCCGGTTCGGCGCTGACCCAATCGCGCGCCTCGGCGGGCCAGGTCATCAGGACCGCGTCTTTCCCGTCGATTCCCAGACGGCGGTCGACCAGGGCGATCGCCCCCCACGGGCGGTCGTGGCACGAACCGAAGACGCAGATAAAGACCGAGTCGGAACCGGGGAGCGCGCGGGCGTCGATCACGCCGCCGGGCGAGGCGGTGTTGTTCCCCCAGAAAATTTCGTGTTTGGTGCCGTCCGGATTCGTGACCCAAACCCCCTGGGCGTCTCCGAAATTCCGGTCGACGTATTCCCAGCGGTCGTAGATGATCCGTCCGTCGGCCAGAAGACTCGCGTGCCCTTCGAAAAGCGTGCTCTTGCCGATCTGCTCGATGTTCGAACCGTCGCCGTTCATGACATACAGGTTCCCCATGATATGCCGGTTACACATGCAGTATTTCGGCTGACGGGTCGAGGTGAAAAGGATCTGTCCGTTCGGCAGATAAATGGGGTCGATGTCCGAAACGCCGCCGAGATAGGTCAGTTGGCGCAGTCCTTCGATCCCGTCGGCCGAAGCGCCGGCGGCCAGAGTGATCGCCGGCCGGTCGAAGTCGAGCTTCAGCTCGCCGATATGATAGGCGTCGTCGGCGGAACGCCTGAACGAGAAGAGGACCTTCGTCCCGTCGAAACTGACCGTCGGGTCGCGAACGATCCCGTCGGGGAGCTCCAGGAGGGTCTTGACGGCGTCGGTTTCGGGAAACCAGACTTTCAGAGCGCTCCCCCCCTCGAAACTCCCCTGGTTGATCTCCCCTTTCTGGAACATCGTCGCGGTATTGTGGTGGTCGGGACGGTATTGCGGCCGGCTGACGTAAAGTACGGGGCCGGGGAGTTCCGCGATCATCTCGCGGCGCGCCGCGTCCTGGCCGCCGTCGGCCGCGCCGTCGGCGCGAAGCGGAATCGGAACGAGCGAAAGAAGCGCGAGAAGGGTCAGGGAAAGGGGTCGGAATGCCTTCATGATAAACCTCCAAGGGGGGCGGGTAACCGTCGAGTCGTTCAATCCGTCCGATATTAT
>CADBQY010000006.1 GCA_902796885.1 uncultured Planctomycetota bacterium | reverse complement strand
TGTTTACAGTGATCCCGTAGCTCAATTGGATAGAGCGTCGGCCTCCGAAGCCGAAGGTTGCTGGTTCGATTCCAGTCGGGGTTATTCCAAACCTCTTAGTTTAATCCCCGGCCTTCCCATTTAGCGTTGCGATGAAAAATTTTACCCGATTCAAACCGATCCTTCGGACGTCCGTTCCTCTGGCAATGCACACCTGGCTTCAGCTCGGTGGGCAGGTCGAGTATTTCGCCGAACCCCGCAATGAGGACGAGCTCGCCGATCTGTTGCGGACCGCCAGCGAGGCGGGGGTGGAAACCCGTTTTCTCGGAACCGGGACAAACGTCCTCGTTTCCGATTCGGGCGTTCCCGGAATGGTCGTCCGTCTGAGCGCGCCCGCTTTCTGTTCCATCAATCCCGATCCGGCGTCCGAGACGGTCTCGGTCGGTACCGGCGCTAAGTTGGGCCGCGTCATTACCAGCGCGGTCTATGCGGGCCTGACCGGCCTGGAAGGGCTGATCGGGATCCCTGGAACCGTCGGCGGGGCGGTGCGGAACAACATTTCGACGTCGGACGGCGATATCGCCCAGTGGCTCGAATCGGTGCGCGTCGTCCGCCGCGACGGGCAGACCGCCGATCTTTCCGGCGACGACCTCGATTTTTCCGAAGGGAACGATCCTCTGGCCGACGGCGTGATCACCGCGTGCCGGTTCCGTCTCCAGACCGAAGAGCCGGAGGAACTGACCCGCCGTCTCCAGAAGATCTGGATTCTCCGCAAAAAGAATCAGCCGTTCGGCTATCAGGGGGCGGGGCGCCTTTTCAGGGATCCTTCGGGGAACAGCGCCTCGGATCTGATCGACGACGCCGGCCTGAAGGGAACCCGTATCGGCGGCGCGGTCATTTGCGAACGGAACTCCAACTTTGTTCTGATTGAACCGGAATGTTCGACCGACGACGTCCATCGGCTGATCCGCCTGATTCAGACCCAGGTGCGCGAACGTTCCGGCGTCGATCTCGAAACCGATCTGACTTTATGGTAGAAGGAAGGTTCTTCCATGCTTTCCCAAGCGATTTGTTCAACGTCTATTCCCGGTATGACCCCGAAACGGGGGAAGGTTCGCGATATCTACGATTTCGGCGACACGCTCCTTCTGGTCAGCACCGACCGCCTGAGCGCGTTCGATTTCGTCCTGCCGACCGGGATTCCCGACAAGGGAAAGATCTTAAACCAGACGGCGGAATTCTGGTTCGACCGTCTTGAGGTGGCGAATCATTTTATCACTTCCGACGTTGACCAAATGCCGTTGCCCGACGGGACCGACCGCGAGCAGTTTCGCGGCCGATCGACCCTCTGTAAAAAGGCGAAGATCGTTCCGATCGAGTGCGTCGTTCGCGGCTATCTGGCCGGGTCGGGATGGAAAGAGTATCAAAAATCGCAGACGGTTTGCGGCGTTTCGCTTCCCGCCGGACTTCGGCAGTGCGAGAAACTCCCCGAACCGATCTTCACCCCTTCGACGAAAGCCGAAGAGGGGCACGACGAAAACATCTCGTTTGAAAAGATGGTCGACCTGGTCGGGAAAGAGGTTTCAGAGACGCTTCGCGACCGTGCGCTCGATATTTTCACCCGCGGCAGCGACTACGCCTCCAAACGGGGGATCATCATTGCCGATACGAAATTTGAGTTCGGCGTTTTGGACGGCGAGATCATCCTGGCCGACGAGGTTTTGACGCCCGATTCCTCCCGCTTCTGGCCGTCGGCGTCGTACGAGCCGGGCCGCGACCAGGATTCGTTCGACAAGCAGTTCGTTCGGAATTGGCTTCTCGCCTCCGACTGGGACCGGAAATCGACCCCGCCGGCGCTCCCCGAAGATATTGTCGAAAAGACGCGCGAAAAGTATGTCGAGGCGTTCAAAAAATTGACCGGGCGCGTCTTTGTGCCGTGATTCGGTACGCGGCGCCGCTTACGCTCGCGCTGCCGGGCGGCGGTCTTACGGAAACGTCCCCGTAGCTCAGGGGATAGAGCGACGGTTTCCTAAACCGTAGGTCGCGCGTTCGAATCGCGCCGGGGATATTTTCACTCATTTTCCGCCCTCTCCGGTTCTTCGCCGGAGAGGGCTTTTTTACGTGAAACGCCCTGTTTTTTAAGGTTCGGGCCGCTTTCGTCGCCTTGGGTGGTAATACTCAAGATTACTCCCAATCGCCTCAATTCCCACGGTTACTGCCGCGGTTTTTGTCGTTTGTTCCCCTTCGGCTTCTCAGCGGCGGTTTCATTTCTCCGCGAACACTTGACAAAACAGCGCGTCCGTTTTCTCGAGATAATATACTTTTCAATCTTTTTGAGGCGAATCGTTATCGCTGCGGTGACAGTGTCCGCCGTTGTGTCCTTCGCCGTGGCGATGTCCGTGGTGACCGCAACCGTGTCCTTCACCGTGGTGATGCCCGTGGTGACCGCAATCGTGCCCTTCACCGTGGTGACCGCATTGGGCGTTCGGATCATATTGAAGAGTCCCCGCCGTCAAGGCTCGAACCGCTGAGTCGGCCGATCCGGTCACTCCGCCGTAAAGCTTGATCCCCGCTTCCCTCAGAGCGTTTTGCGCCCCCATGCCGATCCCGCCGCAAATCAGCGAATCGACTTGAGCGGTTTTCAGGAAACCGGCCAACGCGCCGTGACCGGTGCCGTTGGTGTTTACGACCTGTTCCGCGACAATCTCGCCTTCTTCCACATCGTATAACTTGAACTGCTCGGTGTGGCCGAAGTGTTGAAAAATTTCTCCGTTTTCGTAGGTTACCGCGATTCTCATACTGTTCGTCCCTTTCTGAAAGATGTTATCTGTTCGCTGTTCTTTGAGCCGGTAATTCCCGCCGCGGATCAGAAGACGTTTGCCCTCTGCCAAAGCTTCCGCTATTTTTCGGCGAGCGCTATCGTAAATGGCGGTCACCGTAGAGCGAGCTACGCCCATTCGTTTGGCCGACTGCTCTTGGGTCAACCCCTCCCGGTCGAGTAGACGGATCGTTTCGAATTCGTCCAGGCTCATAACAACCGGTTTTTGGTCTGCGGTTTCTTCGGGGGAGAATTCCCAACAGTCCGGATAACCGCCGATCCATCTGCAACGCTGTTTTCTGGGCATAGACGCACCTCATTTCTGACATATGTCAGAAATGAGAATAGCACGATTTTGGGGTTCTGTCAATAACAGAGTCGGCGTTTTTTAAAATTTTACTTTTTACTGCTGTCTGTGCGGTGAAAAATCGGGTTTTGAAGATACCGTTCGCGGTTGTCCGCGCCCGTTTCATGTATATTTTCGGTTCGGCCGCGATTGCCAAAAAAGAATCCTCCGCAATCGTTCTGCCCGAACACCGTAGGTCCGAGCCGCCGTTGTCGGCGACTTTACACCTCAAGGGTTTGTGATAAAATGTTTTTTTCGGTGACGGTCCCGGCGGGGATAAACGGCGCCCGATGGTCTGTCACTTCTCTTTGTTAAAAGCGCAACAGCGGAATGGAAGGTGGCGGTATGAAGTATGTTTTTGTTACCGGAGGTGTTGTTTCAGGCCTCGGGAAGGGGATTACCGCCGCGTCGCTCGGACGGCTTCTGAAAGCGAGGGGGTTCCGCGTGACGATGCAGAAATTCGACCCCTATATCAATATCGATCCCGGAACGATGAACCCGATCCAGCACGGCGAAGTCTTCGTGACCGACGACGGAACGGAGACCGACCTTGATCTCGGGCATTACGAGCGGTTTATCGACGAGAACCTGGATCGGAATGCCAACGTGACCTCCGGGAAGGTTTACTGGACGGTTTTGAATAAAGAACGTCACGGCGATTACGGCGGCGGCACCGTCCAGGTCATTCCCCATATCACCAACGAGATCAAATCCCGTTTCTACGGCGCCGAAGGGGAAGAATCGGATCATAATACCATCGCGATCATCGAAGTCGGCGGTACCGTCGGCGACATCGAAAGCCAGCCGTTCCTCGAGGCGATCCGCCAGTTCCAATGGGAGAAAGGGCGCGACAACGTGATTATGATCCACGTCACCCTGATCCCCTATCTGGACGTTTCGGGAGAATTGAAAACAAAACCGACGCAGATGAGCGTTAAGCGTCTGCAGGCGTTCGGGATTCAGCCCGATATTCTGATCTGCCGGACAAAACTCCCCCTTTCGGACGGCATGAAAGAGAAAATCGCCCTATCGTGCAACGTCCCGCCCGAAAACGTTCTGGAGAACCGCGACGTCGAGTATCTCTACGAAGTGCCGCTCGCCATGGAAAAAGAGCATCTCGCCGATCGCGCCCTTTCGTGTCTCCGGCTGGAATCGCCGAAACCGGATCTGAGCGAATGGGAAAATCTTTCGCACGTCCTGCGGCATCCCGAAAAAAGCGTGACGGTCGGTCTTGTCGGGAAATACACCGAACTCCACGACGCCTATCTTTCGGTCGTCGAGGCGTTAAAGCACGGCGGGTTTGCCAACCATGCCCAGGTCAACATCAAGTGGATCGAGTCGGAAGACCTGACTCCGGAGACCGCCGACGCCGTCTTGGGCGACGTCGACGCGGTAATTGTGCCCGGCGGATTCGGCGGGCGCGGGATCGAAGGGATCGTCTACGCGGCGACCTATGCCCGCGCCAAGAAGGTTCCTTATCTGGGGATCTGTCTGGGGATGCAGATGGCGATCGTCGATTTCGCCCGAAACGTGCTTCGTCTGGCCGACGCAAACAGTACCGAATTCGAGCCCGACGCCCCCCATCCGGTGATCGACTTGATGCCGGAACAGAAGACGGTGACCGATCTGGGCGGCACGATGCGCCTGGGCGCCTATCCCTGCGTTCTTCGGAAAGATTCGATCGCCTACCGGCTCTACGGAGGCGAACGGATCTCCGAACGGCACCGGCACCGCTACGAGGTCAACAACGATTACCGGCCTGCATTGCAGGACGCCGGAATGGTTCTTTCGGGTCTCTCTCCCGACAACCGGATCGTCGAAATGATCGAGCTGAAAGACCACCCCTTCTTCATCGGAACGCAGGCTCACCCCGAGTTCAAGTCGCGGCCGAACCGGGCGCATCCCGTCTTTCGCGGTTTTATTCAAGCGGCGGTGAACCATCGAAACCGTAAAGCGTAAAGGGAAACTCACAACAGATCGGCCGGAATACAAGAAGATGAACAGAGAATTAATCGTTGTCCTCGACTTCGGCGGCCAGTATAACCAGCTGATCGCCCGGCGCGTTCGAGACCTGAACGTCTACGCAGAAGTTGTCCCTTATACCGTCCCCCTTTCGGAACTGAAAGCGATGAACCCGAAAGGGATCATCTTTACCGGCGGACCGAACAGCGTCTATCTCGAAAGCTCTCCGCATTACGCCGCCGAGATCCTCGAAGCCGGGGTTCCGATTCTCGGGATATGCTACGGCGCCCAGCTCATGGCTTATATGAGGGGCGGCGCGATCGCGCGCGCTCCGGTCAGCGAATACGGCCGTACCGAGATCGCCGTCCGAAAGTCTCAAAGTCGGCTCTGGAAAGACGTTCCGCGGCGGACGGTCTGTTGGATGAGCCATACAGATTATATTTCAGAAACGCCCGCCGGATTTGATGTGACCGCTTCGACCGCCGACTGCCCCTGCGCCGCGATGGAAAACGACGCGCTCGGTCTTTACGCCGTCCAGTTTCATCCGGAAGTCAGCCATACGTCGTTCGGCACGGCGCTATTGAAGAATTTTCTTTTCGAGATATGCCGCTGTGCCGGCGATTGGAAGATGGACGATTTTATCGAAGAGACCGTCGTCTCGCTCCGCGAACAAATCGGCGCGCACCACGTCGTTTTGGGTCTTTCGGGCGGGGTCGATTCGAGCGTCGCCGCCGCTCTTCTTTCCCGCGCCGTCGGCAAGCAGCTGACGTGTGTCTTCGTCGATCACGGTCTGATGCGGAAAGACGAAGGGGATTTCGTCGAACGGACGTTCACGTCTCTTTTCGATATGAACTTCGTCCGGATCAACGCGGCGGACCAGTTCTTCTTTCGGCTCAAAGGACTTACCGATCCGGAAGACAAACGCAAGGCGATCGGTGAGGAGTTCTACCGCGTTTTCTGGGACAACATCCGCGAAAATCACGAGAAGGGATTTTTTGCCCAGGGAACGATCTATCCCGACTTCATCGAAAGCGGCAGCGGTCACGCCCAGACGATCAAGACGCATCACAACGAAGTGAAAAAGCCGAAAGACATACGGTTCCTGGGCGTGATCGAGCCGCTGCGTCTCCTCTTTAAAGACGAGGTTCGCCGGGTCGGCGGGCAGCTCGGTCTGCCGGAAGAGCTGGTCTGGCGTCAGCCGTTCCCCGGACCGGGGCTCGGCGTTCGCGTGATCGGCGAAGTGACCGCCCGGCGCGTCGCCGTTTTACAGGAGGCGGACGCGATCCTTCGGGACGAGATGAAAAAATCCGGCTACGAACGGGAAATGGCGCAATTCTTCGCGATCCTGCCCGGCGTTAAGACGGTCGGCGTGATGGGAGATCACCGGACCTACGCCGAACAGATCGCCATACGCGCGGTCACCACCGACGATTTCATGACCGCCGATTGGGCGAAGATTCCCTACGACCTGTTGGGGCGCGTCTCCAACCGGATCATCAACGAAGTGGAGCAGGTCAATCGCGTCGTCTACGATATCACGTCCAAACCGCCCGGAACGGTCGAATGGGAGTAGCGGGCCGCGAGCCGCGGCGGGCGGTATATTCCCGTCGAAGTTTCGGCTAGCCGGAAGCGCCCGCTCGTTGGCGAGCGCGCGGTCGGCCCCCGGCGTTATTCCGGAGCGATCCTCACTTCATCGTGATCAGCTTGTATTTCCGCGTTCCGAGCCCGATCTTCTCGCCGTGGCTCAGTTGCGTTTCCCACTCCGATTCCGGCGTGGTGTTCTTGAAATGGTCGTGACGGTCGACGAACCCTTTGGCGGCCATGTTGTCGCTCAATACCGAACCGGAAAGCGGCGCGGCGGCCAGACACGCGTCGGCGCACGCCTGGTCGAGCGCGACCGGGTCGAACGAGGCGAACATTCCGATGTTCGGCAGGATCGGCGCGTCGTTTTCGCCGTGGCAGTCGCAGTAGGGAGAGACGTCGGTGACGAGCGAAAGGTGAAACGCGTCGCGGCCGGACACGACCGCTTTGGTGTACTCAGCCATCTTCGCGTTCAGCACGGCGATCGCCTGATCCTGAACGAAGTCGATCGCGTCGAAATTACACGCGCCCAGGCATCGGCCGCACCCGACGCAGCGGTCGAGATCGACTTTCATCTTGCGGCGCCGTTCGTCGTAGACCAGGCCGTTGTTGGCGCATTCGCGCAGGCATCGCCTGCACCCCCGGCAGCGGCCGGGATCGACGGTCGGTTTTCCGCCGGAATGCTGGTCGGTCTTCCCGGCGCGGGAACCGCATCCCATCCCGATGTTTTTGATCGCGCCGCCGAAGCCGGTCATCTCGTGTCCTTTGAAGTGGGTTAGGCTGATAAATACGTCGGCGTCCATGATCGCCCGGCCGATTCTCGCCTCTTTGGTGTACTCGCACCCTTCCAGAGGAACGGCGATATCGTCGGTCCCTTTCAGGCCGTCGCCGATGATCACCGGACAGCCGGCCGACAGCGGCGTAAATCCGTTTTCCCACGCGCACTCCAAATGTTCCAGGGCGTTTTTGCGCGAGCCGGGATACATCGTGTTACAGTCGGTGAGAAACGGTTTGCCGCCGAGCTCTTTCACCAGGTCGGCGACCGCCTTGGCGTAGTTGGGACGCAGGTAGCTGATATTTCCGAGTTCGCCGAAGTGCATTTTGATCGCGACGAATTTCCCCTCCATGTCGATTTGGTCGAGTCCCGCGGTTCGCGCCAGTTTCTTCAGTTTTTCGGGAAGACTTCGTCCCCCGTATTCGGTTCGGAAGTCGGTGAAATAGACTTTCGCGGTCTTAACGGCGGCCTGTTTGCCCATGCTCCGTTTCCCTCCTCCTCAGTTCGATCGGCCCGGTTCGGAGAGGCTCTTTTCCCACTCCGCTTCGTTAAATCCGACCAGAACGGTCTTGCCGGCGACCAGGATCGGCCGCTTGACCAGCATGCCGTCGGTCGCCAAAAGGTCGATCATCTCCTTTTCCGTCATCTCTTTGACACGAGCCGAAAGCCCCTGCTGCCGATAGAGGATTCCGCTTGTGTTAAAGAACTTTCGGGCTTCTTTGCCGCTTTTTTGAACCCAGGCCGACAGCTCTTCCGCCGTCGGGTTTGCTTCTTTAATCGGACGAACCTTATATTTTATCCCGCGCGCGTCGAGCCACTTTTGCGCTTTCTTGCACGTGGTGCAGCGTTCGTAACAGATAAAGGTGATCATTGAACGACTTTCCTTTCGGCGATGATGCCCTATGATTTTGGTCGAGTCGGATTGCGGCTCTTCCCGTTACTTCGGATTGCTTAAAGGCGAACGCGCAAGCGTCCGATTCTATTTTTCTTTCAGCTTTTTAAGAACTTCGAGCGCCTTTTCGACGACCGCCTCGCCGCCGCCGGGGGCCAGGACGCTGTCGATCGTCTCGTAACTCCCTTCTTCAAAAGCTTTGAGGGTCGGCACGTACAGATAGTCCCCCTGGGAAAGTTCCAGCACGATCGTCTGTTTGAACGGCGAATTTTCGCGGATCGCGTTCCCCAGATCGACGAAAATCTCGCCCGGCAGCGAGACGATCGCCAGGTCGTCGGAGATGCGGATCGCCTGGATATCGAGGGGAAGAATGTTCGGGAAAGAGGCGCAGTTCACGATCTTTTCGGCCCGCGCGCGGTCGAGGAAAGGGAGCCCTTTCCCTTCGGGGGCGACGGCCAGATCCATCATGTTTTCGGCGTTTTCAACGTCTTTGTCGGTAAACGCCTGTCTCGGCCATTCGAGGATTTCGCCGTGGAACGCCAGATTCGGCGTCACGCGGTTTAGCCCGTGGTGATACGCCATTTCCAGGGCGTTCAGTCCCAGGATTGTGCCGATTTCCGAGGCGTGGCGCGGCTCGGTCCCCCCCGCGAAATCGAAGTGGTTGATGTCCCCCGCGGTTCCGTTTCCGAAGACCGAAACGAAGTCGCTTCCGTACCGTGCTTGTAATACGCTGCTCAGATAACCTGGGAAGTCCTGACTGATCAGGGTTCCTTCGGTCGTGTCGGGGTGGAGCGCGAAATTCGTCAGGGAGGTGAAGGGGACTCCGGTCTCGGCGTCCGAGAAGAGGAAGAATGTGAACTTCGGATCGATCCCCGCGGCGGGATGAACTTTATCGGGATTGTCGAATCCCGGATTGAACCGAACCGAACCGTCTTTCATCACGAACCGGCGGTTGAACGAAACGCCCGGAAGATCTTTCTGACCTTCGTCGAGTACGGTCGGGCGAAGACGGTTCAGCGCCGTTCGGATCGCTTCGATTCCCCGTTCGATAAAGAACTTTTCATAGTCGATCGGCTCGCACGGATCGACGCCGTTGTTCTGAGCCATCGCCCGGGCGTGCAGATGTTTGCGGATCGGGCCGCAGAAGAGGGGCCCGGTATGCGAGTGGGTGGCGCAGATGACGATCGCCTCCCGATCGATACCGAACTCTCGGGCGACCGCGTCCCGAATCGGATCGGTCGAACTGGTCGGAATCGAGCAGGTGTCGGAAAAGAGAAGAACCGCGGTCTCTTCCCCCTGGCGAAACGCCAGCGCCTTGAAGTAGATCGGGTCGTGGACACCTGTCGAGATTCGTTCGTCGAAATAACCGCGCAGTCGGTAGCCGACCGGCGGAGTGATATCGACCGCCGCCGCGCCGACATGAAGGGGCGCCGCGTCGGCGGCAAAGAGTCCTTGCGCCGCGGCAAGGAAAAACAGGACGGCCGAAAGGAGGAAACGTTTCATAATAACCCCCGTTCTGGGAAGGTGTGAAAAAGGTTTCGGAAAAAACGGCGGGTATCTTTCCCGTCGTCTCGGGACCGATACCCGCCGTTATTCTAAAAAATTCCGGCCCGCTTGAAAAGAGTCTGCCGCGTTATCGCAAATTAAGAACGTCGTCCATCCCGTAGAGACGGCCGGGCGCTTTTCCCGCCAGAAACTTCGCCGCCGACAGAGCGCCGACGGCGTAGGCGTCGCGATTGGTCGCCTTGACGGTCAGCTCCATCGTTTCGCCCAGAAGGCCGAAAATGACGTTGTGTTCCCCCGGGTTGTCGCCGATCCGAACGGCATGGTAGCCGATCTCGTTGTGCGGCCGGGCGCCCGGTTTTCCGCTTCGTCCGTGGGTTTCGCCGGTCAGATTCATCTTTTCGGCGATCAGCTGACCGAATTTCAGCGCGGTTCCGCTCGGCGCGTCGGCCTTGAACCGATGGTGTTTTTCAATGATTTCGACGTCGGCGTCTTTATCGGCGAGCGCTTCGGCGGCGATCTGGGCGAGTTTCATCGTCAGATTGACCGTCAGACTCATGCTTGGCGACCAGAGAACCGGCGTCCGGTCCGCCGCGGCGCGGAGCTTTTCTTTCTGCTCGTCCGAAAGGCCGGTCGTCGCGTAGACCAGCGCCAGGTTTCGCGTGCGGCAGAGGTCCAACACCGCGTCGAGCGCGGCGGGGGACGAGAAGTCGATCACCACGTCGACCGCGGCGGCGTCAGGCAGCGCGTCAACGAGCGGGACGTTGTTCTTCCCGATCCCGGCGACCTCGCCGCTGTCGGCCCCCAGAAGAGGATGACCCGGCATTTCGACGGCGGCCGCGACTTCCAGCGCGGGATCGGCCGCCGCCAGGGCGATCAGGCGTTTCCCCATCCGGCCGGCGGCGCCGTAGATGGCAACACGTGTTTTTTCTGTCATCGCTGAACCTTTCCGTTTCGATGGACTATTTGAGCAGGTCGATGATCGCGTCGATATCGTTGGCGACCGTGACCGGGTGGTTGGCGAACTCGGTCGTCTTGACACCCCGTTTGCCAAGTACCTGATCGAAGAACTCTTTGTTGTTCCCGTGATAGGCGACCGTGGCGTTCGGGTCTTTCAGCTGGTTTCCGGTCAAGATGCAGACGACCCGTTCGTCTTTTCCGATCACCCCTTCGGCGACCAGTTTTTTCGTTCCCGCCAGGCTCGCCGCGCTCGCCGGCTCGCATCCCAGACCGCCCGCGCCGACGTTCGCCTTGGCGTCTAGAATTTCCTGCTCGGTGACCTCGCGAACCACGCCGTTGCAGAAGTCGAGGGCGCGGAGACATTTGGTCAGATTAACCGGCCGGTTGATTTCAATGGCGCTGGCGATCGTATTGGCGCGCCTCCCTTCGGCGTCCATCTGGTCGTAGAACTTTTTGATGTGGGTCTGGTCGCACCGTCCGCCGTTCCACCGGAGCCCCTCCTTTTCGAAGAGACGGTAGAGGGTGTCGGCCCCGGCGGCGTTGATGACCGCCAGACGTGGAACCTTTTTGATCAGGCCGAGTTTGTGCAGTTCGATGAACGCTTTGCCGAACGAGCTGGAGTTCCCCAGATTGCCGCCGGGAACGACGATCCAGTCGGGGACTTCCCACCCGAGCCCTTCCAGGACGCGGAACATGATCGTCTTCTGTCCTTCGAGCCGGAACGGGTTGAGGCTGTTGAGCAGATAGAGGTTCAGCTTCTTTGAGGCTTCCTGCACCCGCGCCATCGCGTCGTCGAAGTCCCCCTCGATCTGAATCGTTCGCGCGCCGTAGTCGAGCGCCTGCGAGAGTTTGCCGTAGGCGATTTTCCCCGACCCGATGAAGATGACCGCGTTCATCATCCGCGTCACGCCGCAGTAGATCGCCAGCGACGCGCTGGTGTTCCCCGTCGAGGCGCAGGCGGTATGTTTGGCGCCGACCAGTTTGCCGTGGGTTGTGCCGGCGGCCATCCCGTTATCCTTGAACGAGCCGGACGGGTTCATCCCTTCGTATTGCAGGTAAAGCGAGCCGGGAACCAAGCCGGCGTAAGGGGCGACGTAATCGGCTTTTTGGAGGATCGTCTGTCCTTCGCCGATCGTGACGCACTCTTCGAGTTTGGCGAACGGGAGGAGCTCGTGAAACCGCCAGACGCCGCTGTGCCGCTGCGGGATCCGCCGCTGGCCCCAGTATTGTTCGAAATGGGAGAGAGACTTCGGAACGGGGAGTTTGTCCCATTCGTATTCGACGTCTAAGAGCGCGCCGCAATCGGGACAGCGGTGATGGACTTCCAGAAGATCAAACGAATGTCCGCAGTCGGGGTTAATGCAATGCTGAAAAGCGGTCATGACGTTGCCTTTCGTCTTTTGATTTGGTTTTTTGGGAAGGCGGACCGTTCCCGAACCGTCCTAAAAGGGACCGTGACGCCGGGACGCGGTACGCGGAAGCGATTCCCCATTATACCGCGCTTTCAGGTTTTTGATAGAGATTCGTCCGGCGGGAAAAGGAGAGTTTTTGCGTCCGATAAGCCGGTTAAAAAGAACGAGCGCGCCGAGGGCGCGCCCATTTTACCGATAGAGAACCTTGGCGCCCCCCGCCTGCCGGCCGTCGAGAAGGTTCGGCTCGGAGGCGGCCGGCGGCGCGGCCGGTTCGGCGCCGTTTTCGCCGACCACGCCCTGCGAGTAGTAGCCGCCTTCACCGAAGGAGGGACTGCCGACGGTGCGGAGCTGGTCGAAGGTCAGTTTCTTCGTGGAGAGGAGAGGCCCTTCGTCCGCCGCCGGTTCGGGCGCGGCCATCGCGGTTTTCATCGGCGCTCGGGGCGCGCTTTCGTCGATGACCGGCGCCGGAGCCGAAGCGATCTGCTCGGCGAGCGAATTGGAAAGATTGATCGAAAAGAGTTCGTTCGACCCCTCCTTGCCGCGGTCGGCGTCGGAGGTTTCACCCGCGGCGCTCTTGTCGGACGCGGCGGTCTGCCGTTCCGGGTCGTTCGATTTTTCGTCGAGCTCCTGTTTCAGCAGATCCCCTTTTCGACTCCCTTTTAGATTGGTCTCGTGGGTCGGTTCCCCGCCGATCTGCGTGTAGGTGATTCCCGAGGCGACCTGGTCGCGCGTCTTCGTTTCGGTAAAGACCGCCAGAATCGAGATCGCCTCT
>CADBQY010000005.1 GCA_902796885.1 uncultured Planctomycetota bacterium | reverse complement strand
TGAACAAGATCGCCAAGGTGAAAACGCTGAAGGTCGTCGACGTGCGCGGCTGCTCCGACGTTTCGGACAACGGCGCCAAGTACCTGGCGCGCCTTCCCGAAATCGAACAGCTTTACTTCCGGTTCATGATCACCAACGCCGGGGTCGAGTATCTCGCCGCCGCGCCGAATCTGAAATACGTCGAGTTCCAGGACTGCAACGACATCAACGCCGGCGCGGTGGAAGCGTTCAAGAAGATGCCCGCTCTGACGGGAATCCGCATTTTCCGGTGCAAGGGGTTCGACGACGAAACCCTTCAGGGGCTCGCCGCCCGCCAGCTCGAACGCCTTGAACTGCGCGACCTGAACATTTCGAACGCCGGGATCGCCGCGCTCAAAGATCAGCAGGGCCTCAAGACGGTCGAATTTTCCGAACTGGCCAGCGTCGACGCCGCCGGGCTGACCGATCTGCTCGGCTCGCTCAAGGGGATCACCAAAATGTCGTTCTTCACGATCCCGCTCACCAACGAAGGGGTCGCCAAGATTGTGGAAAACAATCCCGAGATGTCGGAGTTCGCCGCCCGCGCGGTGACGATCGACGACGGCGCGATCGACCATATCCTGAAGTTTCAGAAGCTGACCGTCCTCGACCTGCGTTCGAACAACGGCGTTTCGGCCGACGCGTATCTGCGCCTGGGACAGATGAAGAGCCTGAAAACCCTCTATCTGAAAGACACCACGATCACCGCCAAGGGGAACGAGGCGCAATTGGCCGAGCTGAAAAAAGCCCTTCCGAAAACGCGTATCGTCGAAAACTGAATCTAGCGAAAAGAGAGCATTGAATGGCAAAACGGAAGCCTGTCACCCAAAACGAACCGGAGTCGAACCCGCCTCTTTCGGCGCAGGATAAGCGGACCGTCAACCAGATCGTCGGGTTCGCGCAGAACATCGGCCGGCAGGCCGGTCATCGGCGCGAACCGGCGATGGATATTCCGACCCGCTCCCTTTCGAACGTGAAGTTCAACGCGTCGAAACGCATCCTCGAAATGGGGCGCAAGACCACCCAGCGCCAGCTTTTCAATCTGAACCAGGCCAAGAGCTTCATGCAGACCTGTCTGGTCGCCGGGGGCGCCAAAAAACTGATCGAAATGGGCAAGACGACCAGCATTCGTGGTCTGTACTATATGCTCAAACACGATATCCGGCCGACCAAAGAGCCGACGTTTCACGACCAGGGGGAATGCGACCCGATCATCGAAGACTGCGAAGTCCTCCTCGATTCGCTTCGCGAAGAGCTCCATCTCTTCGCCGATAAGAAGGGGGATATGGTCGGCGAGATTACGATCAACGACAAAGGGGACGATATCGACTGCTCGCACATGGGGTCGGGCGGTTACGGAATTCCCTCGATCGTCGAGCCCGACGTGCTCAAGTTCAAAAACTGCAAGGCGAAGTTCGTTCTGCACGTCGAAAAAGGGACCGTCTGGAGCCGGTTCAACGAAGACAAGTTCTGGAAGAAGCATCACTGCATTCTGACCCACGGCGGGGGGCAGCCGCCGCGCGGCGTCCGCCGTCTGCTGAACCGCCTGCACAACGAACTGCGTCTGCCGATCTTCTGCCTTCTCGACAACGACCCGTGGGGGTATTACATCTACAGCGTGATCAAGCAGGGGTCGATCAACCTGGCGTACGAGTCTCAGCGGATGGCGATCCCCGACGCGCAGTTTATCGGCGTGCGGAGCCGCGACTTCCAGCGGTGCGGCCTTTCGGAAAGCGTGAAAATCTCGCTCAACGACGTCGACCGCAAACGCGCCAAACAGATCGCCGAATATCCCTGGTTCGCCAAAAAGAAGGCGTGGCAGAAGGAAATCAGCACGATGCTCTCGAACGGTTTTAAACTCGAAGTCGAAGCGCTCATCAGCGCGGGGCTCAGTTACGTGACCGAAGAGTACGTTCCCGAACTTCTGCGCGAGGGGAAATTTCTCGACTGATTCGTTCGCTTTGACCGCGCGCGGAATGGGGGAGTGCCGATGTTTGAGGGAACCCGAAAACGTGTTAAGATTTTCTGCGACCGGCGGCATTCGCGGCCGGTTCGCGTTTTTGCCTTCTTAGAGGTCTTCTGTTTCTATTTCAGTTTCGCCGCGCTGGCCGCCTTGGCGCTGAACGTGTTCCTGGCCGGACTGACCGATGACGCGCCGGGCCGCGTCTGCCGCGCGCTCCTTTCGGTCTCCCTGACCGCGGCGGTCGGCTACCTGACCAACTGGATCGCCATCGAAATGCTTTTCCGCCCCTACCGGCCGGTCAAATGGTTGTGGATCTGGCCCCAGGGGCTGATCCCGAGGAATCAGAAACGGATCGGCGAAAAGGCGGGGGAGGCGATCCGGTCGGAACTTCTCGATCCGGATAAAATCGCCGACCGCCTCTGCGGCTGCGTTTCCGAGGCGTTCGATTCTGAGGAACTTCGCCGTCAGGCCGCCGAACAGATTATGGAGTATCTCCGGCAAAAGGCGAAAGAGACGATTTCCGAACAGATCGACCGAATCTCCGAATCGCCCCGCGGGTTTCGCGGGCGCCTCTTCTCGCCGGTTTCGCGCGTGATCGGCGGTTTGCGCGGAAGCGCGTCCGATATCGCCGACTGGGCGCTCGATTCCCCGAAAATGGTCGAATGGATCGACACTCAGTTCATCCCGTCGATCAAACCTTCGGTTGAAGAATTCGTCCGTGAGCACGCGCCCGAAACCCTCGAAAAGATCGACTTCGCCGCGCTGATTGCCGAGGAAATCGAAAAGTTCGACCCGCGCGAGTTTCACGAACTGGTCAATTCGGTCGCCGCCGAAAATCTCGGCGCGATTCAGGTGCTCGGGTTCTTCTTAGGCGGGCTGGTCGGCGCGCTGATGCTCCTGACGCCGTGACAAGGCCGCGCGTTCTTCTCTTTCGGTCTTTTTAAGACGGACCTGATATACGCTATGACCCGGCGTTCCGTTTCGGGGGGAATCGGCGGCTGCGCGCCGAAAACTTCGGGGTGACGCGATTTCGACAGCGCAGTGATGTCGGCCGCGTACCGGGAAAAGCTCTTGCGGCGAAACGGCACGTCGAAGTTTCCCATCCAGTAGGGGGCGCGCGCGTACTCTTTGAACAGATCGATGTAGCAGTAGTAAGCCAGTTTGGCGGGATCGACGTCGACCGCGCCCGCGCACCGCTCGGTAATGAACGTGTGGCAGCGGCGCAGCGCGTTGACGTCGCGCAGTGTGTAGAAGAGGATTTCCGGCGTGTACCGGGCCCGGCAGGGATATTTGCGGATATGATCGGCGACGTAATCGAAGTCGGCCAGACGGAACGATTCCCCCTCCAGAGTGCGGAACGGATGATTCCTCACCTCTTCGTAGGTCAGTCCGCCGCCGGGCGACGCGGCGTAGAGCGCCATGACGATCGGGAACTCCCCGCTGCGCGAGGTGTCGGCGAACTCGTGACTCGAAAAGACGAGCGATCGGCGCAGCGCGTAGCGATCGAAAAAGCGTTTGGCGGACGTGAAGTTCGCCTTTTTGATCAGATACGAAAGGGGGTGGAGGATCAGAACCAGATCGGCGGCGAGGGCGGCGTACGATTTCAGAAACGAAATCCCCAGATCGCGCGAGCGGACCGCTTCGTCCGTTTTATGCCGCGCGGTTTTGATCGGCCGGCCGATCTGCGAGGTGACGTCGTTATACGGCGGGTTTCCGACCACGCAGAGTTTTTCCGTTCCCAGACGGAACATGGCGCGCCCGATTCCGGAAAGGGCGCTCTTGTTGAAGATTTCGGCGAACGGATAGTTCTTTCGCGCCACGCGCGCGGCGACCGGGTCGACGTCGTTGCCGACATACCGGTTTTTCGGGAAATGGGAACGGAGCCGGAAGAACGCGCCGTAACCGCACGACGTGTCGGCGACGGTGTAGGAAGAATCGAACCGTTCCTCTTTCAGCCACTGCGCGGCGACCTCGACGAACCGCGCGGGAGTGTAGAAACTCCCGCCGTTGACGATTTGATTCTTTTCGAGATGTTCGGCCTTGTCGATCATACGCGGATTTTCTTTCGCGGTTTTCAAGAGTCCTTTTGCGACATATGCGATTTTAATCGTTTCGGAGCCGGAGTACAAGGGCGGCGGGGAACCGAATTCGCGCGAAAACGGGATTTGTGGGCGAAAAAGAGTTTCGGCGTTTCAGCCGCAATGCCGCCACCAAAAATAGAGACCGGCTCCCGCGGCGACCGCGGCGCAAAAGAGAACGCCGTAAACGATCTTTTGTTTTCGCGACGCGTTCTTCCACGTCCGTACCGCCGCCGAGTTTTGCCACGCCCGCAACAGACGGGAATTCCGCCACGCCTTGACGGGGCGGCTGTTCTCCAGCGCCCTGCGCGCGAGTTCGATCCGGCAGTTGGTCCGCCGCGCGAGTTTCGTCCACGTTTTCTCTCCGAAAAAGAGGATTACCAGCGGCCTGACGAACAGGCGGGCCAGAAAACGCGAAAACTTGGCGATCAGCGCGATCAGAACCGGAATCGTCATCGGCACGAAACAGATGCAGAAGACGAGGATTCCCCAGAGCCATTTGAGCAACAGAAGCAGGTGAACGGGGAACCAGTGCAGCGCCACGACCAACAGACCCCAGAGCCAATGAACCAGCAGGAGCAGGTGCGCCGGAAGCCAGTGGAGAATGACGACCAATATTCCCCACAACCAGCCGAGCAGCTCGATGAGGAGTTGAAGCAGAAAGTGGAGAATCGGCATTTAAACGATCTAATTTGAAAGACTTTCGGAGGTTCCGAAAGTCGGTGAACCTTCAATTTCGGCGAAAAAACCGCGCCGGTCGGAACCATTCTATCTTTTCTGGAAAAAAACCGAAACAGGTCTTTCCCTGTATGAAAACCGCCCGACCCGGTTAAGCCCGAGTCGGGCGGGAACAACCCTTAAGAAAGGAGGAACAAAGGGTTGATTACTTCCGTTTCAGCATGACGCGGCTGTCGGCGACCGAGCAGCCTTTCCCCTCGTCGTGGACGATCAGCGGGTTGATGTCGCATTCGGCGATTTCCGGATGGTTGCAGACCATCGCCGACAGACGCAGAAGGGTGTCTTCCAGAGCCGCCACGTCTTTTTTCGGCGCGCCACGGAACCCGTCCATGATTTTGAACGCTTTGATCTCGCGGATCATCTTCTCGGCGCTCGCCTTCCACATCGGGGCGAGACGGAACGCGACGTCCTTGAACAGCTCGACGTAAGTCCCGCCGTAACCGAACATCATGAGCGGGCCGAATTTGTCGTCCCGATTGCAGCCCAGGATCACCTCGACGCCCTTTTCGGCCATCTGCTCGATCAGGATTCCGTCGATCTTCGCGCCCGGAACCGCCTTGGCGACGTTGGCGTAAATGGCGTCGTACGCCTTCCGCGCGGCGTCGGCGCCGTCGACGTTCAGGATGACCCCGCCCGCGTCGAACTTGTGCTTGACGTCGGCCGACATGACCTTCATGACGACCTTCTTGCCGATCTTTTCGACGATCGCCGCGGCTTCGTCGGCGCTGGTCGCCACGCCGCTGGCCAGAAGGGGCAGCCCGTAGCATTCGAAGAGACCCCGGCAGTCGGCCTGGGTCAGGTACTTTTCTTTTTCGTCGCCCAGGTAGTCGTTGATGATCTTTTCGGCTTTAGCTTTGTCGCAGCCGGGCAGCTCGCAATAGGTGCGCCCTTCCATCGCCTGGGTGTTCACAAACTTGACCGCGGCCGAAAGGGCGTTGATTCCGTTTTCCGGGAACGAGTAGTTCGGCACGCCCCGTTCGAGGAGGGCGTTGATCCCCTCTTCGACGTCGGCGGCGCCCATGAACGAGCAGATGACCGGTTTGCCGCAGGCCTTGACGGCGGCGGGGATGTTCTGGCCGACCAGGTCCGGTTCGGACATCGACTGCGGGGTCAGAATGACGATCCCCATATCGACGCCCGGATCTTCCATCACG
>CADBQY010000004.1 GCA_902796885.1 uncultured Planctomycetota bacterium | reverse complement strand
GTCGTACGAGATCTATCCCTCGAATATCGAGAACTGGTTCCTTTTCGGCGATCAGGTCTCGAAGGTGACCGCGCAAAACGGCGCGCTCACCCTCGACGCGCGGGGGGGCGATCTGGAAGCCGTCTGCGATTTCGACGGGTTCGCCGAGAATTTGCGCGTCACGGCCGATTTTAAGGCGGCGGATCTTTCCGGCGCGTTTAACGCGGGACTTGAACTGGCGGTTCAGGAGAGCGGGGCGCGCTACTGCGCCGAGATTCGGCCGGACCGCGTTTATCTTTACTACGTCGGCGCCGACGGAAAGATGACCCTGCTGGACGGCGCTCTTTACACGTTCGCGGCGAACCGGACCTATACCGTCTGGGCGCAGAAGACGTCGGGTCAGGTCGCTTTCGGAGTGGACGACCTCGCGCTGGTCGCGGTCGGCGACACTCGCCTTTCGGCCGGGCAGGTCGGGTTTTACGCTTCGGGCGGCGTCGGTGTCTTTACGAACGTCAAGGTCGAGTCCGACCCGCCGTCGGCGGCGGTTCCGGAAAACCGCGTCGGCGACGTGATCGCCGGCACGAAGTTCGCCGAGAACGGCGTCCCTCTTTCCGAACCGGTTTCGGCCTACAGGATCGTTCCTTCGAATATCGAAAACTGGTTCCTTTTTGGGGATCAGGTTTCGAAGGCGAGCGCGAAAAACGGCGCGCTGACTCTCGACGCGTCGTCGGGCGCGATCGAGGCGGTGGTCGATTACGAGGCCTTTGAAGAGAATCTTCGCGTCACGGCCGATTTTCGCGGGACCGGCGCGTTCGCCGCGGGGATCGAGATCGCGGTGCAGCCGTCGGGCGCGCGCTATTACGCCGAGTTCCGGAACAACGCGGTCTCGCTCTACTACGTCGACGGGGGGGAACGCTTCGCTCTTCTTCACCGCGTCGGCTACGCGTTCGTCGCGGGGAGGACCGAAACCGTCTGGGTACAGGTTTCCGGCGGTCAGCTCGCCTGCGGCGTCCGCGGCGAGACGCTCATCGCCCTTAGCGAGACGCGCCTTTCGGGGGGAGACGTCGGATTCTACGTTTCGGAAGGAACCGCGCGGTTCTCGAATATTTCGGCGGAATCGAATCCCGCGAAGATGGCGAACACGATCGCCGATCTTCCCCAGGCGGGGAAACAGTTTCTCTATACCAGCCCGTCGACCGGACTGGTCTGCCAGCTCTATCTTCCGACCGATCTTTCGGCGCAGAATAAGAACGGCCTGCCGTTGCTCGTCTATCTGCACGGAGCCTCGGAACGCGGGAATCCCGAAAAGATCAAACTGCACGGCCCGTCGAAACTCCTCGAAATCGGCTGGGCCGATTCCTGGCCCTTTATCACCCTCTCGCCCAACTGCCCGGCGGGAACCACATGGTCGACGTCTCAGCTTCTGACCCTCTTCGACGAGGTCGCCGATTGGCTTCCGGTCGATAAGAACCGTGTCTACCTGACCGGATGCTCGATGGGAGGACACGGCACGTGGAACCTTCTTCTGGCGGCGCCCGATCGGTTCGCCGCCGGCGCGCCGGTCTGCGGCTGGTCCGATCCGTCGCGCGCCGCCGCGCTGGTCGACGTTCCGATCTGGATCCGGCACGGCGCCGACGACATCGGGGTCAGTCCCCAGCGGAGCCGGGATATGTACAACGCGATCACCGCCGCCGGCGGGACGAAGGTGATTCTGACCCTCTTTCCGGGCGTCGGACACGACTGCTGGGACGAGGCGTACGACACGTGGGAGTTGTACGACTGGTTCCTGGAACAGTCGAAGTGATTTTCGGCGCGAACGCCGCCCTCGCCTCAAGCCGTTATAAGGAGAACCCTCTATGTTGAAACATCTCTTAACGCTTTTGCTTCTCCCCGCCGTTTTGTCGGCCGCGGCGGCGTGTGCCGAAACCGCCCGCGGCGTTCCGACGCCGGGCGAACAGGTCCTTTGTTCGACTCGCGCGCCGATCGGTCAGCCGTTCCGAACGCCCGAAGAGGCGGATCGTCCCGGCGACGACGTGACCGTCGAGTCGGAAGAGATCGTCGACCTTTCGTACTGGCTCTATCTGCCGACCGACGAGTCGGCCCGCACGGCGAAAGGGTTCCCGGTTCTCCTCCTTTTGCACGGCGCCGGCGGGGGGGGAGATCTCGAAGCCCTGAAAGGGTTCGCTTTTCCCGGCTCGCTCGGGCCGGAAGCGTCCAAGACCTGGCCCTTTATCACCGTGACCCCCGCCTGTCCGGCCGAGTCGCGCTGGTCGGCCGAACAGCTTCTGCCGATCCTCGACCGCGTCCTGGCCGACACGCCCGCCGATCCCGACCGCGTCTACGTGATGGGGGTCTCGATGGGCGGGTACGGTACCTGGATGATGCTCGTCAAGGCGCACGACCGTATCGCCGCCGGGATCCCGTTCTGCGGCGGGTGCGATCCCGCCGAGGCGTCCCGGCTTGCCGATATGCCGGTCTGGGCGTTCCACGGCGAAAAGGATACCGTGGTTCTCCCCCGGCGGAGCGTCGATATCGTCCGCGCGATCAAAGAGCGCGGGGGCGAAAAGGTTCGACTGACCCTCTATCCCGACTGCGATCACGACTGCTGGACCCGCACGTATCGGGATCCGGCGCTCTACCGCTGGCTTCTGGATCAGAGCCTCGCCGACCGCCGGACGGCGGAACCTTGAAATCGGGAAATCGTTCGGGTAGAATCGTAATGAAGGACGGGAAGAGGCGCTTCCCGCGACCGAGACAGACGTCCCATTAGTTTTAAAGGAGTTTTTAAATGCCGATAAAAATGACCGCCGCGGCTCTTTTCTGCGGTTTTGCTCTGGCCGTATGGGCCGCCGGCGAAGGAACCGACGCTCCCGCGCCGGGAAAACAGGTTCTCCGTTCGATCCACGTTCCGGCGAGCCAGTCGTTCTGGACGACGGGCGACGTCGACCAGCTGGGGGAATACCTTCCCGCCGATCCGTCCAAAGAGGAGGAGTTCCGCTACTGGCTCTATCTGCCGACCGATCAGTCGGCGAAGACCGACAAGGGGTTTCCGCTCCTCGTCTTCCTGCACGGAGCGGGGGAACGGGGGAATCCCGAAGCGGTCAAAGTTCACGGTCCGCCGAAACTGGTCGAAACCGAAGCGGGGAAAACCTGGCCTTTCATCACCCTCTCCCCCTCCTGCCCGGCCGACGGGTACTGGTCGCCCGATCAGATCCTCCTGGCGATCGACAAAGTGATCGCCGAACAGCCGGTCGATACCGACCGCGTCTACGTGACCGGTCTTTCGATGGGCGGGTACGCCACCTGGATGCTTCTCGACCGGGCGGGGGAACGCTTCGCCGCCGCCGCCCCCCTTTGCGGCGGGTGCGATCCGGCCAAAGCGTGCAAAATGATCGATAAGCCGATCTGGGTCTTTCACGGCGACAGCGACGGCGCGGTGCCGTTCGATCGAAGCGTGAAAATGGTCGAGGCGATCAAAAAACGGGGCGGCGAAAAGATTCGTTTTACCGCCTATCCGGGATACGGACACGACTGCTGGACCGAGACGTATAATAATCCGGAGCTCTATCGGTGGTTTCTGAGCCAATCGCGCTGAAAATCGGGAAAAGTCTTCGATTTGATGTTGACCGGTTTTCGGAAAAAGGGTAACATACCCCCAGCTTAAACGAGGGCGGAAACACGGCCCGAAAGGCCGGATTTCTTCCCTTTTTTAGCTTGGGGTTCACGGACGGAACCCCCAGACCGCAAGGAGGCGGACTATTCTTTCGGCCGACTTGAAATTGACAACCGGCTTTTAGAATCCGCGGCGCCCGGCTGGCGCCTTTTCCCGCGCAGGAGGCGCGGGGAGAACCGGCAAATCCCGAAGAGGAACGGATTCCTGAACTTCGGGTTTTGCGCGGGTTTTTCTCGGAAAATCTGAAAATTTTCTCAAGTTGCCCCCTTCCACGATTCTTTTCTTGGATTATACTGATCCCATATATTTGCAAATTACCGGCAGCGCGGATAGCACCGGTACGAGGGAGCGGCCCTTCTTTTAAACGGGCGTACCTCACAGGCAAGCGGTTTTGAGTGTTTCAGGAAAGACCGTCCCGCCTAAGCCGTGATCCGCGTTTTTTCGCCTTCCTCTCCACACATTCGGGCGAAGGAAGCCGGCGACTGCGAGTATCAGCGAAACTTGGCAATCAGGTCATCGGCTCCAGCAACGCCTTAGATATTAAGGAGATTTCAATGCCCGCGGATAAAAAAGAGAAGAAAGACATCATTCGGATTCGAATGGAAGCTTACGATAACGCGATCCTCGATCAAAGCGCTCAACAAATCATTGACGCCGCGAAACGGGGCGGCAGCGAAGCGCGGGGGCCGATTCCGCTTCCGACGCGTATTGAACGCTACACGGTTCTTTCG
>CADBQY010000003.1 GCA_902796885.1 uncultured Planctomycetota bacterium | reverse complement strand
GAGCCGGGCAAATCGATGAACGTCCGCTGCCTCACCGCCGGATTCCCGAACGGAGGTTTTCTCTATCCTTCGGTTTCGTATGACGGCCGATCGATTCTCTTCTCCTTCTGCGCCGCCGAAACCGCGCCCGACAAATGGTCCTTCCCCGATACCTGGGGGAAACAGTACCAGCACATCTGGCGCATGAACGCCGACGGCTCCGATCCCGTACAGCTCACAAGCGGCGAGAGCGACGACTTCGCGCCGCGCGAACTCCCCGACGGCAAGATCATCTTCTCGTCGACCCGGCGCGGCGGATTCCACCGCTGCGGCATGGGGCCGTGCCCCGTCTTCACCCTGGCGGTGGCGAACCCCGACGGTTCCGACCCGCACCCCATTTCGGTCCACGAGACCCACGAATGGACTCCCGACGTGATGAACGACGGGCGCGTCGTATACACGCGCTGGGACTACGTCGACCGCGACGCGGTCTACTACCAGAACCTCTGGACCACCCGACCCGACGGCACCGACGTGCGGATCTATTACGGAAACAACACGTTCAATCCGAACGGCATCTGGGAACCGAAATCGATCCCCGGCTCGAATAAGATTATGGCGATCGGCGGCCCGCACCACGGGATGAGCGCCGGCTCGGTCATCCTTCTCGACAATTCCCGCGGGGTCGACGGTCCCGACGCCGTGACCCGACTCACCCCCGAGGTTCTCTATCCCGAAGACGAAATTCCTCTTCCCTACGGACGGCAGGGAACCGACTTCAACCGGTTCGACGAGGAGTTTCAGGGCGGCTGGGACGCCAACCGGCCCGACCGCCCGGCCGACCGCGTGACCGACCCGCCCGAAGAAGAGCGCCGCTGGCCCGTCCACGTCTTCAAAGCCCCCTTCCCTCTGTCCGAAACGTATTTCGTCGCGTCCTATTCGTTCGACAAGCTGATCGGCGAGATCGGTTCGAACATTCCGAACCAGTTCGGGATCTACTTCTGCGACGCGTTCGGCACCCGCGAGCTGATCTACCGCGACCCGAACATCTCGAGCGTCTGGGCCATGCCGCTCGCGCCGCGTCCGAGTCAGCCGAAATACGTCTCGACCCTTCCCGAACCGACCGAGCCGGACGGCGCGTTCAAGCCGTCGCACTTCTACATTCAGAACGTCTACGAGTCGTGGCCGTTCGAGATTCCCGAAAAGATCAAATCGCTCCGAATCGTTCAGGTCCTCCCGAAGACGACGCCGCACGCGAACAATCCGAAAGTCGGCGCGGCGAACGCCTCGCCCGGCAAACAGATTCTCGGCACCGTCCCGGTCGAAGAGGACGGTTCGGCGCAGTTCGTCGTTCCTTCCCGAACCCCATTCCTGATCCAGGCGCTCGACGAAGAGGGGCAGATGGTACAGGGAATGCGGAGTCTGATTTACGGCCAGCCGGGCGAGAAGGTCAGCTGCACCGGCTGCCACGAAGACCGGCTGGCGGCGGTTCCCGCGACGCCCGTCGCGACGATCGCCTCGCGCAAAACCGAGCCGCAAAAGCTCGTTCCCGGCCCGAGCGGCTCGAAACCGTTCTCCTATCCGATTCTGGTACAGCCGGTTCTCGACCGGCACTGCGTCGAATGTCACGGCGCCGACGACCCGGAAGCGGGTCTCGACCTCACCGGCGCGCCCGACGGCCAATTCAGCAAATCGTACAACGCGCTGATCCCGCACGTCAGCTTCACCTACTGGGGCGCGCCCGACGGGAACCACGAACCGATGACGACGCCCTACCTGTTCGGTTCGGCGAAAAGCGACCTGATCCGGCTTCTCAAAGAGGGGCATCACGACGTCGAACTCTCGCCCGGCGAATGGGAGCGTCTCTACACCTGGATCGACGGCGGCAACGCCCTCTTCTACGGCACGTTCAAGCCGGAAGACCAGGCGCGCCAGCAACGGGGCGAAGAGATCGAAGGCCCGGAAATGGAATAGCGTCCGCGAGCCGCGGCGGGCAATCCGCGAGCCGCGGCGGGCGATTATTCCCGTCGAGGTTTCAGCTAGCCGACGGCGCCCCGCTCGTTGGCGGGGCTTGGTTACCGGCCGCGAGCGGGAACAGCGAAGCGCCTTCCCGTCCGCGAGCCGCGGCTTTCACGCCTAGCCCTTTTCCCGATCGCCGTCCGCTCTGACATAAAACGTATTTCGTCCGTTGCCGTG
>CADBQY010000002.1 GCA_902796885.1 uncultured Planctomycetota bacterium | reverse complement strand
TCGTAGACGTTGACCTCGACGAACTGCGCGCCGAACGAGTGATGGACGTAGAACGCGACCTGTCCTTCGGACAGCACTTCGATTTCCGTAACCTCGGCGTCCGCCCCTCCGCTCGACGGCGGCGGATAGTTCGCCGCGGAAATATTCCCGGTGACATGCAGATCGCCTTCAAGTAACGCCATCGTTTATCTTTCTATGTCGTTTAGCTCGGTCAGCCGCCAACGAGCGGCTCGGGGTTACCGGTTCCAGTTCAAGACCGGCGGATCGTCGGCTATCGGCGAGGGGAGCCGGAGGGCGCCGAACGGCGCGGCCTTATAGCACTGGAACCGGAGCATGACCGGCTCCGCCCCCTCGTCGAGTTTGTATCCGTCCTCGTCGAGAAGCTGAGGCTGTTCGGTCGGCGACCCGTCGGCGTTGTAGAACCTGTATCCGTCGGCGTCGTAGAACCCGTTGTTCGCTTTCTCCAGGAACCAGGTTTTCGGGTTATAGGCGACCTGATAGGTCACGTCCCACTTGTACCGTCCCTCTTCGAGGATCAGGGTCCGGCTGCTGGTGACCGATTTCATCAGCAGGGAACCCGGCTCGAATCCCCAGACGGGATCGGAGTTGATCGCGTTCTCGAAGTTGTAGGCGTTGATCTCCGGATTGAGGTATTCGGTCCGCTGAAAGGTCCAGACCCGGACGTTCCCGACCATCGGGAGCCGTTCCTCGAACCAGTGGCCGAGCGAGTTCGTGTTCCACGCGCCGTTCCAGTCGGTGAACCCGTCCAGGTCGACCGTCTCGCCCGACCCGGAAATCTTGGTCGTTCGGTCGCGGAGATCGGGGTCTTCCTTCTCGGTCGGTCCGTATTCGACGGTCACTTTCCAGACGTAGCAGTGACGCCCCTGAAAGATCACGTCGGAATCTTTCCCCTTAGCGCGGGACGTTTTGATCGACTTAACGCGCAGATCGGCGCAGTCGGGGTAATAGCCCGACTTCTTCGGCAAAACGCCGGAGAGCCAGCCGCGCTGATAGACCGAGATACCGCCGCACTGCAGGTCGTCGTCGTAAACGTCCCATTCGCGCGTCGCGCTCCCGCCGTCCTTGTTGATCACGGCGTTATCTTTTGTTAGTATGCACGCCCGAATTGCCATCAGACCACCCCCACCGACTCGAAGAACTGGTTGAACAGGTAGTTCAGCTGTTCCAGATTCGCGTTCGTGGCCGACGATTCGGACGCGACGGTATCGAGCCGTTTGCGGACCGCCGACTGATACGAATCCTGGTTCGTGGTGAGCGCCTTGTAAAGCGCCTGCGAGCCCGACTGCATCTCGGCCGCGCCGCCGTGCTTATCCTCGGCGAGTTTTTCCTCTTTCGGCTGCTGCTGGAGCGCGCGTTCCCATTCCTTCCGCCGGTTCTCCGCCTCCCGGATCTCGTCGGCGTAGATTTCCTGCCGTTTCTGCGCGACGATCTTATCCGCTTCGGCCTGATCGAGGAGCCCTTCGGCGACCGCCTTTTTGGCGTTCTCGACCGCCTCGTCCATCCTCTGGCTTTTCGACTTGACCTTATCCCGGTAGCCCGACATCCCCAGCTCGGAAAGACGCTGGTTTTTCTGCTGTTCCTCCTTTTTGGCGGCGTCGTCCAGCGCCTGCGCGTAGCGGTCCTTGGCGGCGTTGAGCGCGCGGTCTTTCTCCTCGGCGGTAATCAGTCCCTGATCGGCGGCGTCGGCGAGTTTTTGGATCGCGTCTTCGTATTCCTCCTTCGGCTCCTTCGCCGGGGGTTCGAGGAGTCCGGAAATATCCTTGTCCTGCAGGAACTGATCCCGTTGTTTTCGCTGATACTCGGCTTGGAGCGCGTCGATTGCGGTTGAGAGTTCCTCTTCACTCCGGCCGGCCGCGGCGGCGTTTTCGCGCCAGCGCTGAATCGTCGCTTCGAGCTCTTCTTCAGCCGAGAGGGTCTTTTGCGCGTATTGGTCGAAGTCCGAACCGAGCGCCTTTTGAGCGGTTTCCTGCGCCGCTTTCGCCTCCGCCTCGGCCCGTTTGTTGAACTCGTCGGTCAGATTGGTGACCGCGATTTTGTAGAGGTCGGAACCTTCCCCCAGGTCGGCGGCGGCCTTTTTTATCGCCTCGTCGAGGGTATCGACCCCTTCGAGCGGGTCTTTCTCCTTCTCCTTGATCAGATCGCCCCACCCTTTGGCCTGGGCGGCTTCGCGCGCCCGTTTCGCCTCCTCGTCGGCCTGCTTCTGGAGGTTGTTCGCCATCGCCTTTTGCGCGTTCGCGAGCGCTTCCCCTTCCAACGCGCCGGATTCGAGAACCTCGGCGTAAAAGTCGGCGCGTTTCCGGAGCTCTTCGAGCGGGTCGGCTTGGTAATCTTCCCCGAAGATGTCGGCCAGGGCATTGGCGGCGTCCGACTTGATCTCGTTTTGCAAGTTCGCGAGATCATTGGCTCTGTCGGCGAGCTCCTGCGTTTTCTTGGTATAGAACCCCTGGTTGTTGGCTCCCTGGGCCTTGTAAGACTCCTGAAATTTCGCCTGCGCCTTCTCGGCGCGCTGGCGGACCGAGTCGAGCTCTTCGAGCTTCGCTTTCGCCTCGTCAATCCGAT
>CADBQY010000001.1 GCA_902796885.1 uncultured Planctomycetota bacterium | reverse complement strand
CGACGGCTATACCGACGCCGAACTGCGCGACGCGGCGAAAGAGATTCAAAAGCAGCTCCTCCTCGTGCCGGAGGTGAAACGGATCGTTCTCTGGGGGCTCCCCGAAGAACAGATCGAAGTCGAGTTCTCGCAGGCGAAGATGGCCGAGCTTTCGGTTCATCCGATGGTCGTCTACTGGGCGCTGGCCGCGCAGAACCTGAAAGTCAAAGCGGGGGAGATGAGCATCTCGGGCGAACGGATCCGAATCAATCCCTCCGGCGCGTTCGAGTCGATCGAAGAGATCGAAAACGTGATCATTCCCGACGGGATCGACGCGGCGGGGCTGGCGCAGTTGGCCGTTTCGGGGGATAACCCGAACCCGATCCTCGAACGGCTCAGCGCCAACAACGGGAAAGGAACCCGTCAGATCCGTCTGAAAGACGTCGCCGTCGTCCGGCGCGTCGCCGTCGACGAGCCTTCGAAGGTGATGCGGGTCAACGGACAGCGCGCCGTCGTCCTGGCCCTTTCGCCCGTGCCGAACGGCGACGTGATCGAAATGGGCCGGCAGGTTCACGAGCGGGTCGCCGAAATTATGAAGGCGTATCCGGCGGGGTATCATATCGACACGGTCAGCTACCAGCCGGACAACGTCAACGTGGCGATTCACGCGTTCACGAAAAACCTGCGCGAGGCGATCATCATCGTCACGCTCGTCGTGATGATCGCGATGGGATGGCGCAGCGGTCTGCTGATCACCAGCAGTCTGCTGTTGGTCATTCTGGGAACTCTTTGCGTCTTGGCGCCGATGGGGATCATCCTCCAGCGGACCTCGCTCGGCGCGTTCATTATCGCGCTGGGGATTCTGGTCGACGACGCCGTGGTGGTCGGCGACCTGATCCTGGTTCGAATGCAGCGGGGGATGGAACGGACGCAGGCGTGTATCGAGGGGGCGCACCGCGCCGCCAACCAGCTGTTGGGCGCGACGATCGTCGGGGCGCTCGCCTTTCTGCCGATCTACCTTTCGCCCGACGTGACGGGGGAATACGCGAAAGACATCTTCATCGTTCTGGCGATCTCGCTGATGATCAGCTGGTTCGTGGCGATGCTCCAGACGCCGGTTCTCTATTACATCTTCGTCCGGCCGAAAGAAGGGGCGCCGAAAGACCCCCACTCCGGCCCAATCCACCGTTTCTACCGCGGTCTTCTCGAAATGAACCTGCGGCATAAGACCCTCTCCCTTCTGGGGCTTTTGGCCCTCCTGATTCTGGCGGGCTACGAGTTCACCAAGGTTCCGCAGATTTTCTTCCCGCGCACGATCCGCACCCAGTTTATGGTCGACTACTGGCTCCCCGAAGGGAGCTCGGTCAACGCGGTCGAAAAGGACGTGGCGGAAATTGAAAAGTATATCATGGAGCAGCCGGGCGTGGTCAACGTCGCCTCGTTTTTGGGCGCCGGCCCCCCCCGGTTCTATCTGCCGTACGAACCGGAACTGAACAACACTTCCTACGGACAGTTGGTCGTCAATACCGAGACCGTCGACGACGTCACCAAGCTCTTAAAGCCGACCGAGGACTGGATCAAGGCGAACTTCCCGCAGGCCGAATCGCGGACCCAGCGGTTTGCGCTCGGACCGACCACAAAACTCGAAATCGAGGCGCGGTTCAGCGGGCCCGACCCGAAAGTGCTGCACGAGCTGGCCGAACAGACGAAAGCGATTCTTCGGCAGGAACCGACCGCCAAGTTCGTGAGGGACGACTGGCGGCAGAAGGTGCCGACCTGGTCTCCCGCGTTCTCGCAGGCGAAAGGGCAACGGGGTCTGATCTCCCGCGCGCAGATGCAGCTGGCGCTCACCCGCGCGACCGTCGGGATTCCGGCGGGTTTCTACGCCGACGGCGAAAATCTTCTGCCGATCAAGATTCGTTCGGCTCAAAACGACCGGAATCGAACCGACGTTCTGAGGAATACTCCGGTCTGGGGGTTCTCGCCGGAGAGCGTTCCGCTCGAAGAGGTGACCGAGGATCTGGGAATTCAATGGGAAGAAGGATCTATTCGCCACCGGAACCGGATTCCGACGATCACCGTCGGCGCCGACGCCAACGGAGTCGAATGGACCGCGCTTCTCAAGAAGGTCAAGCCGCAGATCGAGTCGATTCCTCTCCCGCCGGGCTATAAACTCGAATGGGGAGGTCAGCAGGAAAAATCGGATACCGCGACCGGATTTCTGATGGGGAAACTCCCGATCGCCCTGGTCTTTATGGCGATCATCGTCGTGATGCTCTTTAACGGACTCCGTCAGCCGCTGATCATCATGCTGACTTTCCCGCTGGCGTCGATCGGAATCACGTTCGGGCTTCTCATTATGGGAAAACCGTTTGGATTTATGGCGCTGATCGGCGCCATGAGCCTGCTGGGGATGATGGTCCGAAACGGCGTGGTCTTGATGGACCAGATCGACGAGGAATTGGCGAAAGGGGACGATCCGTATCACGCGGTGGTCGACGCCTCGGTCGAAAGAATGAGGCCGGTCACCGTCGCCGCGATGACGGTGATCGTCGGGATGATCCCGCTTCTGAGCGACCCGCTCTTCGGTTCGATGGCGACCGCCATTATGTTCGGACTGATCTTCGCGACGGTTCTGACCCTCTTTATGGTCCCGATCCTTTACATGATCTTCTTCCGGATCAAGGCGCCGAAGAGACGCTGGCGCCGCCGGATTCGGAAATCCGAGGCGTAACGGCGCGGGACAAAAAAAGGCGCGGAGCCGAAAGGCTCCGCGCCAAGAGCGCCCTATGGGAGTCGAACCCACAATTGCAGCTTGGGAAGCTGCCGTGTTACCGCTACACTAAGGGCGCGTAAAAAACGCGACGCGCGCCGAGAGGCGCCCGAACGACAGATTCATTATATCCCTCATTCGTCCTTTCGCAATCCCCCCCGAAAAGGGTTTTTCAATGACAACGCCTTCCGCACCGCTCGGAATCGCCGGCGGCGGCCTGATGGGATGTTCCATTGCCGCCGCGTTTTTGCGCGCCGGGATTCCCGTTCTCCTCTACGACCTTTCGCCCGAGGCGCGCGCCGCCGCGCCCGAACGCCTGAGCCTTGAGCTCGCCTGCCAGCTCTCGGGACGCGCCGCGCCGGAGCCGGACGACCGGGCCGAAGCGCGCCGCCGGGTCGAGACCCTCTTTACCGTGACCGGCGAGGCGGCGGACCTGGACCGTGCCGAAATCATCTTGGAGACGATTGTCGAAAAATCGAAGGTGAAACGGAAGTTCTACCGCGATCTCGACCGGCTCTGCGCCGGCGAAAAACTTCTCCTTTCGAACACCTCGACGATCCGAATCGGCGAACTCGCCCGCGGGCTCGCCGACTCGGAACACTTTTCGCCCGAACGGTTCTGCGGGTTCCACTTTTTCCATCCGGTTCGGAAACGCTCGCTCGTCGAAATCATTCGGGGGGAAGGGACGAGTCCCGAAACGATACGGCGCGCCGAAGAGACGGCTCGGCGAATCGACAAAGAACCGATCGTCGTGGCCGACGGCCCCGGATTTCTAGTCAACCGTCTTTTGAACCCGTATCTCGAAGAGTCGATGACCCTCCTCCTCGAAGGGGTGCCGCTCGATCGGATCGCCGGGGCGTGCCGCCGGTTCGGAATGGAGATGGACCCGTTTCGGATTATGGACGAGATCGGACTCGACGTGACGATGCACAGCGGGTGGACCTTCTTCAAGGCGTTTCCCGATTTCATTCAGGCGGGGGATCTTCTGCCGGCGATGCTCGACGACGGCCGGCTCGGCCGGAAGAACGGGCGGGGATTCCGCCTCTACGCCGGGCGGGGGAACTGGTCCGACGAAGGGGAAGCCGATCCGGATTTGGACGCCCTGCTGGCCCCCCTGCGGGCGCGGCACCGGACGCCGGACGTAAAAAGCGACGGCGCGTTTCCGTTGGGGGCGGGGCTTGCGCTCTCGGGCCGCGGAATTTCGGACGAGGTTCTGACGATGCGCGTCTTTTGCGCGGTTCTGACCGAGGCGCGCCGAGCGCTGAAGGACGGGATCGCGGCGCGGCCGGACGAAGCGGACCGCGCGCTGACGCGGGGCCTCGGATTTCCGAGCGAGAAGGGGGGAATCTTTCCCTGGGCCGAAAGCGTCGGCCGGGAACGCGTCGAGGGGATCTGCCGCGGTTTCGAGACGCTCTGTCCGAAATACGCCTGGGCGTAGCGGCCGGACGCGCCGCGCGCGTCAGTCGAGCCGGCCCAGCGCGTCCGAAAAGCCTCGGAATCGCCGGTACGCCTTCTCGTAGACTTCGACGTGTTCGGGAATCGGCGACGCCGCGGTCTCGGCATGGAGCAGGTCGTCGATCTTGTCGAACGAGTCCCAGAGACCCGTTCCGACGAACGCCAGCGCGGCGGCGCCCAGCGAGGCGGCGTTCTGCCCGATGTTGACCCGCAGAAGGTCCATGTTGAGCGTGTCGGCGTAGATCTGGCGCCAGAGGGGCGAGTTCGCCCCGCCGCCGACGGCGATCAGGCTCTTTTCGGTCGCGGCGATCTTTTGGAGCGCTTCCATCACCGCGCGCATATTCATGGCGATCCCTTCCATCGTGGCGCGGATCACGTCGGCGCGCGTGTGCGAAAGGTCGAGACCGGCGATTCCGCCGCGCATATTCGGGTTGGCGTCGAGCATCGTCCCCCCGGCGAAAGAGGGGTTCAGGAGGAGTCCGCGCGCGCCGGGCGGGGAGAGCGCGGCCTCGGCGGTCATCAGGTCGTAGACGTCGGCGCCGCTCGATTCGGCCTCGGCGGCCAGGTCGCGGCAGAAATGGTCGCGGATCCAGCGGAAGGTCGTGCCCGACGAGAAGATCGAAAGGGCCGAGGTGAACATTCCCGGCACGACGTGCGTGAAGACGTAGCTTTTGGCCGCCGCGTCGAGGGTCGGGACCGAGTCGCACAGCGCGATCCACGACGACGAGCCGAGCGACGTGTAGACGCGTCCCTTTTTGAACGAGCCCGCTCCGAGCGCCATACACGAGTTGTCGACCCCGCCGCAGCAGACGAGCGTGTCGGTCGTCAGACCCAGAAGACGCGCCCCCTCGTCGGTCAGGGGGCCGAGCGGTTCGGTCGACGGGACGATCTTCGGCAGGAGCGCCGGATCGAGCCCGGTCGCGCGGAGGAGTTTGTCCGAGTAATTCCACCCGTTTAAGTCGTACGCGCCGCACCCCGACGCGTAACTCGGGTCGGTGGCGCGCACGCCGGTCAGGCGGTAGTTGACGTAGTCTTTCGTGCCAAGGACGACGTCGGCGCGGCGCATCATTTCCGGTTCGTGTTTCTGGAACCAGAGGATTTTGAAGACGGTGTAGTGCGCCGCGGGAAACCCGTTTCCGGTCGTCGTGTACCATTCGGTCGGGTCGACTTTTTCGAAGAACGCCGCCGCCTCGTCTTCGGCGCGCCGGTCCGACCAGATCGGGGTCTCTTCGCGCAGAAGGTTGCCGTCTTTGTCGAGCGGGACGGTCCCCAGACTGTGCCCCGAGATGGCCGTCGCCGCCACGTCGCGCGGGTCGGTCTTCGTCTCGGCGAGGAGACGCCGGGTGCTTTCCGAAACCGCGCGGAGCCAGTCGTCCGGCTTCTGCTCGATCAGACTCGGGCCGGGAGTGTTCGTCGGATAGGAGGCGAACACCGAGGCGATCAGCGTCCCGTCGCTGTCAAAGAGGGTCGCTTTGTTCCCGCCGGTTCCCAGGTCGTGCGCGATGATTTTTTTCGACATATCTTTTTCGCTTTCAAGGTTGGGGTGATACGGTTCTCTACGAGAGTTTTCCCTATTTTAAGTTTTCCCCCCGCGCGGTTCAAGACCCGCCGCGTCGTTTTGACAACGGTCCGAAAGATGATAAAATGAGGGGAAAGCGCGGGGCGTCTTTCGCGGCAGGGGCGCCCCTTTTCTTTTGCGTCAGGTTCGCAACCCCGATGCCGGGCCCTTAGGAACTTCCGAGAAAGGATTCCCCCGATCATGAAACCGACTTCCGAAACCCCGATGATGCGCCAGTACCACGAGGCCAAACGCGCGGCGGGGGACGCGATTCTGCTCTTTCGGATGGGGGATTTTTACGAACTCTTCTACGACGACGCGCATAAGGCCGCCAACATTCTCGGTCTGACCCTCACCACGCGCGATCGGCACAAGGGGCCCGACGCGATGCCGATGGCGGGGTTCCCCCATCATCAGCTCGACCTGTACATGGCCAAACTGATCAACGCCGGACAGAAGGTGGCGGTCTGCGATCAGATGGAAGATCCGAAAAAGGCCAAGACGATCGTCAAGCGCGAAGTCACACGCGTGGTCACCCCCGGCACCGTGACCGACGAGGCGATCCTCGACCCGAAATCGAGCAACTACCTGGCGGCGGTCGCCCTGCCGCCAAAACCCCGTTTCGTCTCAAACGAAAATCTCGACTTCGACGCCGCCGAAACGCCGCGCGCTCCGCAAAGCAAGATCGATCCCGGCCAGCCGACCGGCGTCGCGTGGGTCGAACTTTCGACCGGCGAGTTCACCGCCGCCGAGGTTCCGTTTCAGGAGGCGCTCGACCTTCTGGCGCGGATCCATCCGTCGGAGATCCTCGTTCCCGAACATTGCGCGGCGTATTTCCCGGATCGGAAGGAAGGGACGATGCGTTCGCTCCGTCCCGACTGGACTTTCGCCCTGCGCGCCGCGGTCGACGGGCTCCACGCGCTCTTCCGCGTCCATACGCTCGAAGGGTTCGCCTTCTCGCCCGAAAAAGACGCGCTGGCGCTTTCCGCCGCCGGGGGAATCCACGCCTATCTGACCGAAACGCAGAAGAATTCGCTCGAGTATATCGAGACGCTTCAGAGGTATCAGCCCGGCTCGCAGCTCGAAATCGACGAGGCGAGCCAACGGAGTCTCGAAATCCTCCGCAACAGCCGGGACGGGCGGCGCGAGGGCTCGCTTTTGGACGCGGTCGATCTGTGTAAAACGCCGATGGGAAGCCGTCTGCTGGCCTCGTGGCTGGCGTATCCCCTGACCGACGTCGCGCGGATCGCCGCGCGGCAGGACGGGGTCGAAGAGCTGGTCGGCGACGCCGAACTGCGCGAGTTTATCCGGCAGCAGTTCCGGTCGGTCTTTGACCTGCCCCGCATCGTCGCCCGCCTGGCTCAGCGGCGCGTGACGCCGCGCGATCTGGTCTCGATCCGCAAAACCCTCGAAATCCTTCCCGACCTGAAAGCGCGTCTTGCGAACTGTTCGGCGTCCCTCTTGAACGTCTACGCCGGGCAGATCTTTCCGCTCGAAGAGCTCGCGGACGAACTGCGCCGCGCCCTGGGCGACGAAACGCCCCTCAACTTCCGGGACGGCGGGTTTATCGAGACCGGCTACGACGCGCGGCTGGACGAGTACCGCCGGCTCCAGTCGGGCGGGAAACAGCGGCTCGCCGAGTTTCAGGCCTCCGAAATCAAAAAGACCGGCATCACGACGCTGAAAGTCGGCTACAACTCGGTCTTCGGGTATTACATCGAGGTGACCCACGCCCAGAGCGACAAGGTCCCCGCGAACTATATTCGCAAGCAGACCCTCAAAAACGCCGAACGGTATATCACCGAAGAATTGAAAGCCTACGAGGAAAAAGTCCTCGGCGCGGCCGAACACGCGCTGGAACGGGAGTTCGAGCTTTTCGGCGAGCTGGTCCGGCGGGCGGCCGAAGAGCGCGCTCGGCTGCAGGCGACCGCCGCGGCGCTTTCGCACCTGGACGTCCTCGCCGCGCTGGCCGAGGCGGCGGCGTCGCGCGGCTACTGCCGGCCCCGTCTGGTCGAAGAGCCGGTTCTGCATATCAGGGAAGGGCGGCATCCGGTGCTCGACGCCGCCGATTCGGCCGGCTTCGTGCCGAACGACGCCAACTGTTCTCCCGACGGCGCGATGATCCACCTGATCACCGGCCCGAATATGGCGGGGAAGAGTACGTATATCCGACAGATCGCCCTTCTGGTTCTTCTGGCGCAGACCGGCTCGTTCATACCCGCCGCCGAAGCCGAAATCGGAATCACCGACCGGATCTTCGCGCGGGTCGGCGCCTCGGACGAGCTGACGCGCGGACTGAGCACCTTCATGGTCGAAATGATCGAGACGGCGCGCATCTTAAACGGCGCGACCCGCCGGAGCCTGGTGATTCTCGACGAGATCGGACGCGGGACGAGCACCTACGACGGAATCTCGCTCGCCTGGGGGATCGCCGAGGCGCTCAGCCGCCGGCCCGCGCTTTCCGGCGCGAAAGGCCCGTCCGAAACGGATCGGGCGTGCCGGACCTTTTTCGCCACCCACTATCACGAGCTGACGAAACTCCCCGAGACGTGTCCGGCGGTCGATAATCTGAACGTGGCGGTGCGCGAATGGGACGACGAGATCGCGTTTCTGCATAAGATCGCGCCCGGTCCGGCGGATAAGAGTTACGGGATCCACGTGGCGCGTCTGGCGGGGGTTCCCAAACCGGTGATCCGGCGCGCCCGGGCGATTCTCGATTCGCTGGAAGCCTCGCACCTGAACGCCGCGCGCGAGGCGCTGGCCGGCGCGCTCAAAAGCGCCGCGGAGCTTCCGTTCGACGCGCCCGAACCGCGATCGGGCCGGCGCGGAAAGAAAACGGTGCAGTTCTCCCTTTTCGGTCCGGAAGATCATCCGCTGGTGAACGAAATACGCGAACTGAACGTCGAAAACCTCACCCCGCTCGAGGCGCTCCGTCTGATCGCCCGCTGGAAGGAAGAGCTCGGCTAGCCGGCCGGGGTCCACGCGCGGTTTTCGGCCGACCGGCGGACCGCATCGAGGAATTTTTGAATACGGATCCCCTGGCGCAGGTCCGCGCCGACGGGCGTTCCCGTTTCGATTGAAGCGACGAATTGCGCCACGCACGCCGCGTGCGCGCGGGTCCATCCGGCGACCGACTTGGGGGAGGGGAACGGCGTGTGCGGATCGGCGTAACGCGCGCCGGCCGCCAGACGTTGCCATCCCTCTTTCTTTTCGTTGTCGTAATAATCGAGATAGTGCGCGTCCATCAGCGAGAAGCGGACCGAGCCCTTATCGCCGAAAATTTCAAGCGACATTTCGTCTTCGCTTCCGGTCGCGAGTTTCGTGCCGCTGATCACGCCGCGCGTGACGGCGCCGCTGACGCGGTCGGTCGTGCGGGTCAGCGCGGTAAAGGCGTCTTCGGCCGCGACGCGGCGCGGCTTACCCGTTTGCGGGTCGAGACGGGTCGGATAGGCGATCGCCGAGTCGGCGCAGACTTCGTCGGGAAGCCCGACGAGCCAGTCGACGAGGTCGGCCAGATGGGACCCCAAGTCGAGAATCGCCCCGCCGCCGGCGTCGTATTTCCATTTGAACGGTACGTCGTCGCCGACGTTGCTGGAATGCCGGTACGCCGCGCGGTATTCGAAGATCCGTCCGAGCCGTCCTTCGTCGATCAGCCGTTTGGCGCGGATCAATGCGGGGATGAAACGCAGGTGAAAGGTCATCATGTTGACCTTTGTGTAGAGAGGGAGGCCGGCGCCGTCGGTGCGGCCGAGCGCCTCTTCGACCCGAAGCGCCTGAGCGAGATCGGCGGTGATCGGCTTGTCGCAATAGACGTGTTTGCGATGCTCGACGGCCGAAAGGAGAGGGGCCAGGTGGTCGCGGTTCGGCGTACAGATGTGTACCGCGTCGATGTCGGGGGATTCGGTGATCCGCCGCCAGTCGGCGACCCCTTCGCAGCCGAGAAGATCCGCCGCGGCGGCCGCGGTCTCGGCGCGCGAGGTGGCGACGCGGACGATCTGCGGGCGCAGGGTCAGACCCCGCGCGTAGAAGGGGAGCGTCCGATAACCGAACGCGTGGACCTTGCCGATCATACCGAATCCGACGATGCCGATTCGCAGTTCGCTCATTGTTCTCTCCTGAAAGAAAGGGAAATAAAAAAACGGCACCCTTTGACCGGCCCGGCGCGGGCGGATCGAAGGATGCCGTCGGAACGGCAAGCGCGTTACTCTTCGCCGCTGTCGGCGGTCTTGACCACGCCGGCGTCTTCGCTCGGCACCGGTTTGACGGCGACCAGCGCGTCGTCTTCGTCGACGTTCATGACGCGAACCCCCTGCGTATTACGCCCGACGATCGAGATGTCGTCGACCGAAATCCGCTGGATCTTGCCGCGGGCGGTCATCATCATGACCTCGCCGCCGTCGGTGACCGGCACGATGGCGATGACCGGACCGTTTCGTTTGCTCGTCTTGATGTCTTTGATTCCGCCGCCGCCGCGCCGCTGGACGCGGTACGACCGGGTCGAAACGATGTCCTCGGCCTCGTCGGCTTCAGTTTCGGTCTCGGCGTCGGCCGCCGCCGTCTCGGCGACTTGGTCGTCGTCTTCCGGAATCGGCTCGGCGTCGGTCAGCGCCGGCGCGTTCGGGCCGAACGGAGTCCGTTTGCCGTAGCCGTTGGCGCAGACCGTCAGAAGCGTGGCGTTCTCGTCGGCGACGACCATTCCGACGACCGCGTCGCCGCCCCGGAGCGAGATTCCCTTGACCCCGCTCGAGTTTCGTCCCATCGGACGGACGTCGGACTGACGGAACCGGATCGCCTGTCCCTTGGCGGTCGAAAGGAGAATCTCGTCGTTCGGACCGCAGACACAGACGTCGATCAGCTCGTCTCCTTCGCGGAGTTTGATCGCGATCAGCCCCGCTTTGAGCGGACGTCGGTAAGCTTTCAGTTCGGTCTTTTTGACCAGACCGTTTTTCGTCGCCATGATCAGGTAGTGGTCGGGCAGATCGTAATTCTTGATCGCCAGGCAGTCCTGGATCACTTCCCCTTCGTCGAGGTTCAGCAGATTGACCAGGGCCCGTCCCTTGGCGTCGCGCGAAAGCTGCGGCAGACCGTAGACCTTGTGCCAGTAGACCTTCCCCTTGTTGGTGAAGAACATCAAAAACGCGTGCGTGCTCGCCACAAAGAGGTGGCTGATCGGGTCTTCGTCGTCGGTCTTCGCCCCTTTGAGCCCCTTGCCCCCCCGGTTCTGGATCCGGTATTCGATCACCGGCGTCCGCTTGATGTAGCCGCCGGCGCTGATCGAAACGACCATCGTCTCTTCGTCGATGAGCGATTCCATGTCGATATCGGAAAGCTCTTCGGTGCTGATCTCGGTGCGGCGCTTGTCGCCGAACTTCTTTTTGACTTCGATGAGGTCTTCGCGGATGATCGCCAGGATGTTCTTTTCGTCGGAGAGGATCCGGCGGAACTCAGCGATATCGGTCAGGAGGGTCTGGTATTCGCCGCCGAGCTTTTCCTGCTCGAGGTTGACCAACTGGCCGAGCGTCATCTTTAAGATGGCGTCGGCCTGGACCGGCGTGAGGGAGTAGTTCTCGGTTTCCTGACCGCCCCGGTTTTCGACGAACGCTTTGTAGCCTTCGTCCCCCAGCGCGCGTTTTAAGAGAGCGGCGGGCGACTGGATTTGCATCAGGCGCTCTTTCGCCTCCTGCTGCGTTTTGCTGGTGCGGATGACGCGGATCACCTCGTCGATGTTGGCGTGGGCGATCAAAAGCCCTTCGACGGTATGCTGGCGTTTGAGCGCTTTGTTCATCAAGAAGAGGGTACGGCGTCGGATCACCGAAATTCGGTGCCGCACGAATTCTTCGATCATCTCTTTGAACGTCAGAACGCGCGGTTTCCCGTCGACCAGAGCGAGCATGATGATCGAGAAGGTGTCTTGCAGCGGCGTGTACTGGTAGAGCTGATTTAAGACGATTTCCGGGTCGGCGTCCCGCTTGATGTCGAGGACCAGACGAACCGGCTCGTTGAGGTCGGATTCGTTGCGGATGTTCGAAATACCGGTGATCTTCCCTTCGTTGACGACTTCGGCGATTTTTTCTTCGATTCGGTCGCGCGCCTGCTGGTAGGGGATCTCCGAGACGATGATCCGCGAACGCTTGCCGTTTTCTTCAATCTTGGCGCGGGCGCGGACGACCACGCTCCCCCGCCCCTGCAGGTAGCCGCGGCGGATCCCGCTGGTACCGCAGATGATCCCGCCGGTCGGGAAGTCGGGACCCGGGCAGATCTTCAGAAGCTCGAACGGCGAGACGTCGGGATCGTCGATCACGGCGATGGTGGCGTCGCAGATTTCGCCCAGGTTGTGGGGCGGGACGCTCGTCGCCATCCCGACGGCGATCCCGTTGGCGCCGTTGACCAGAAGGTTCGGCACTTTCGACGGGAGAACCGTCGGTTCCATGTTCCGCTCGTCGTAACTGGGAACGAAGTCGACGGTGTCGAGATTCAGGTCTTCCAACAGGGCCATCGCCATCCCCGAAAGACGCGCTTCGGTGTATCGCATCGCCGCGGGGGGGAGACCCGCGATCGAGCCGAAGTTCCCTTGCTTGTCGACCAGAACGTAGCGCATGTTCCATTCCTGCGCCATACGGACCAAGGTCGGGTAGACGATCGCCTCGCCGTGCGGATGGTAGTTGCCGCTTGTGTCGCCGGAGATCTTGGCGCATTTGATACGCGCCGACCCGGGACTGAGGTTGAGGTCGTTCATCGCGACCAGAATACGCCGCTGCGAGGGTTTGAGCCCGTCGCGCACGTCGGGCAGAGCGCGGCTGATGATGACGCTCATCGCGTAGGTGAGGTAGCTCCCTTTCATCTCGTCTTCGATCGGCATCTGCAAAAGACGCGTGCCGTCGGGAAGATAGAGATGGCCGTCGGTACCGACCTGGGGAACGAGCGGATTGACCGGACCGTCTTCGGGATTGTGAACCGGACGGGGATCGGGTTGGCCGGAGTTGTTTTCGCTGTTGCCGTCTTCGGGAGGAAGATTGGTGTTATCTGATGACAAAGGGCACCCCCTGCGTTTAAGGCGGCCGGCGCGAAGTCGCCGCCGTTGGATTTCTCGGACGGCGGCGACTTCGCGCCCGGAGAGCCTCCGACGGGGCTCCGACCGGTTTAAGACGACGCGGCCGTTCTATAATATAATAGGGTCATTATAGCAGAAACGGGGATTTTTAAAAGGGTCTTTCCCCTCTTTTTTGCGGCGGAAAGGCTCTCTTTTTACCGCCGGGGGGGGGCGGAATACGGCTTACCGCTTCGATTCCCTTTTATTATTTTTGCCGGACGGTATAATTCGGACGTGGAGGAGGTTTATCCTCTTTCGGATTCATTCATTTTTTATTCCCGTGCCGTTTTCGACGGGTGAGAATTGCGGCGCACGGCGGCGTTTCGGCGCCGGTTCCCTTTTTCGGCTTGAGAATTCGGCGCTTTTACCGAGTGAAAGTTGGCATGCCCCTTTTAATCCTTCGCGTGATCTTTCTGGTCGTTACCGCCGGGATCGGTATTTTCATCGTCCGAACCGGGAGTATCAGCGGCGATATCGACCTGAACCTGAAATCGTTTTTCGCCCTGCTGATCCTCGCCTTCGGCGTGATCGGTCTCGATATGGCGTTCCCCCGCAAAAAGGTGGCGCTCATCAGCTCGATCTATTTCGGGCTTCTGATCGGACTGGTGATGACCTTCTTCTTCGCCACGGCGCTCGAACCGTATTTCGTTAACGACGAGACGGGCGCCCTGCGGCGGAGCGTTCTGACCGTGATGCTGATCTTTTTCAGCTATTTCGGGGTCAGTTTTCTCTTCCAGACGCAGAACGACTTCCGGTTCATCATCCCCTTCGTCGAATTCCAGCCCGACGTGAAAGGGGTCAAACCCCTGGTTCTCGATACGAGCGTGGTGATCGACGGGCGGATCGCCGACATTATGGAGACGAAGATTGTCGACGCCCCCCTGGTGATTCCCCGGTTCGCCATCTTGGAACTCCAGCATATCGCCGACTCTTCCGAACGAAACCGGAGGACCCGCGGGCGGCGCGGGCTCGATATTCTGAGCAAGCTCCAGAATATGGACGGGGTCGATCTGCGGATCGACGATTCGGAACTTCCCGAGTACCAGAAACAGCCGGTCGACCTGAAACTGGTCGCGCTGGCCAAACACCTTGAAGGGAAATTGGTGACGAACGACTACAACCTGAACAAGGTGGCGAAGATTCAGGGCGTGACCGTCATCAACCTGAACGATCTGGCCAACGCGTTAAAACCGGTCTATCTTCCCGGCGAAAAGATCGAGGTCGACATTGTGAAAAGCGGCGAGGAAGCCGGGCAGGGGGTCGCTTACCTCGACGACGGGACGATGGTGGTGGTCGACCAGGGGAAGGGGCATATCGCCGAACGGGTTGTCGTAACCGTTACAAGCGTACTCCAGACAAGTGCCGGAAGGATGATCTTTGCGCGTTATGAGGCGACGACCAAAAAATTGACGGGAACGACGATCGTTTTGGACGATATAAAGGCGGATGTCGGCGGCGCCTCTTCGCCGCGCGCGGCCGACTCGTGAGGTTTTTCTCCCCGACCTGAACCGTAAAGTCGACAGAATCCCGAACTATGACGCAGGATAATCCGATCTACGAGATCTTAAAGCGTGATCGACGATATAAACTCGAATCGTACCGTTTCGTCAATACCGTCCTGAACCAGGCGGCCCGGCAAATCGAACGGGGAACGGCGGCGATTCTGCAGGAGACGCCTCCCGAGACGGATTCGCTGATCGGTCCGGCCGACCTCTGCCGCGCCGTGCGCGACAGCGCCCTCGAAAACTTCGGATTTCTGGCGCGCACCGTCCTGAGCGAAATGGGGATCAAAAAGACCGACGATATCGGGCAGATCATCTTCAACCTGGGCGAGACGGGTCAGGTTCGTCTTTACGACGACGACCGGCCCGAAAACTTCGCCAACCTTTTCGATCTGGGAGAAGAACTCGACCGCGGATTCCGGTTTCGCCGGTAGTCTTGGACTTTTCGTTTTCTTTTTGGCTTCTTTTTCCGCTTCACGGCAGGCGGCGCGGCGCGCGCCTTGATTTTTCGAGCCTCGCGTGATATATTCCTGTGGGCGACTCCGCCGCGGAGCCGCCGGTCGACGCGAACGTTTGAACAGATTGAAGGAGAAGACGATGGCCGAAAAAATCGTACAGACCGCCGGCAGAGACGCGCTCGGGGAATTCGCCCCGGAGTTCGCCCATTACAACGACGACGTTCTCTTCGGGGAGAACTGGAACAACCAGGACATCGACCTGAAGACGCGCTGCCTTCTGACCGTTGTCACGCTGATGGCGCAGGGACTTACCGGTACGCCGCTGAAATTTCATATCATCAACGCCAAGAATCACGGCGTGACGCGTAAGGAGATGGCCGCGGCGATCACCCACGCGGCGTTCTACGCCGGGTGGCCGAAGGCTTGGGACACCTTTAATCTTGCCAAAGACGTTTACTCTGAATAGCTTTTTCAAGGGAACTTTCAGTGAAATACGCAACTTTGGGAAATTCGGGGATCAAGGTCAGCCGGATCTGCCTGGGATGCATGGGGTTCGGCCGGCCTTTTGAGGATCTCCACGTCTGGGTCGTCGACCAGCCGACCACGCAGTCGGTTGTCGCGCGCGCTCTGGAGCTCGGCATAAACTTTTTCGATACGGCGAACGTCTACTCGAAGGGAACGAGCGAGGAGTTTCTCGGTCGGTCGCTTAAAAATCTCGGCGTGAAGCGGGAAGAGGTCGTTCTCGGCAGCAAGGTCTTTTTCAATCCGGGCCGGCTCGGTCGCGAGGCGATCGCGCGGGAAATCGACGGAACGCTCAAACGCCTGGGAACGGACTATCTCGATCTTTATCTGATCCATCGGTTCGACTACGAAACGCCGATCGAAGAGACGATGGAGGCGCTCGACGCCCTGGTGAAATCCGGGAAGGTCCGCGCGCTCGGCGCCAGCGAGATGTACGCGTATCAGCTTCACAATATGCAGATCTGCGCCGAACGGAACAGGTGGACGGCGTTCTCGGTCCTCCAGGCGCATTACAACCTCATTTATCGCGAGGACGAGCGGGAGCTCCTCCCCTTGGCGAAACAGTTCGGCATGGCGGTGACCCCCTATTCCCCCCTGGCGGCGGGACATCTCACCCGGCCGACCTGGGAGAGCGCGTCGAAACGGAGCGAAACCGACAAGGTCTCGCGCGAGAAGTACGACGCGTATAAAGAGCACGACATGAAAGTCGTCGCCCGGATCGACGAGGTCGCGAAAAAACACGGCGTTCCGATGGCCGACATCGCCCTGGCGTGGCTCTGGGCGAAAGGCGTCGCCGCTCCGATCGCCGGGTGCACGCGTCCCGAACGGGTCGACGACGCGGTCGGCGCGCTCGACGTGGAGCTCTCGGCGGAAGAGGTCGAGTATCTCGAAGAACCTTACGTGGCGCACGAATTGGTCGGTCCGATCGCGCGTCCCGGAGAGAAATCTCTCGCGGGGACGTTCCTGCGAACGAAACAGAACTGAGACGGAGAAAAACGCCATGAAATACAAAACAAAAGAAGAATTCGAAAAACGGAACGTCTTCGGCACGGGGGCGCCGAACGTGAATTACGCCAAATACTTTATCGGGGAGAGCTTTTTGAACCCGCTGACCGATTTTCAGCACGGCGAATTTCCCCTTTTTAACGTCACGTTCGAGCCGGGATGCCGGAACAACTGGCACATCCACCACGCCGAACGCGGCGGGGGACAGGTGTTGATCTGTACGGCCGGGGAAGGGTGGTATCAGGCCGAAGGGGAACCGGCGCGCCCCCTTTGCGAAGGATCGGTGGTGGTGATTCCCGCCGGAAAGAAACATTGGCACGGCGCGCGGAAGGACTCCTGGTTTTCGCACATCGCCATTGAGGTTCCGGGCGAGGGGTGCCGCAACGAATGGTGCGAAGAACTCTCCGACGAGGAGTACGCCCAGCTCGACTGAACAACGCAAGACAAACGACACAGATTAGAAGGAAACGCAGATGAAAGACGCGCAGCTGAACCTTTCGTCCGAATGGGACAAGACTTTCGATAAGAGCGACAAGGTCGACCACCGCAAGGTGACGTTCCACAACCGCTACGGGATCACCCTGGCCGCCGACATGTACACGCCGAAAAACGCCGCCGCCCCCTTGGCGGCGGTCGCCGTCTGCGGTCCGTTCGGCGCCGTGAAAGAACAGTGCTCCGGCCTCTACGCCCAGGAGTTGGCCGAACGCGGATTTCTGACGATCGCGTTCGATCCCTCGTATTGCGGCGAGAGCGGCGGCGAGCCCCGCTACGTCGCTTCGCCCGACATCAATACCGAAGATTTCTGCGCCGCGGTCGATTTCCTTTCGGTGCAGCCGAACGTCGATCCCGAAAAGATCTCGATTCTCGGAATCTGCGGCTGGGGCGGAATGGCGGTCAACGCCGCCGCGGTCGACCCGCGGATCAAAGCGGCGGTCGCCTCGACGATGTACGATATGAGCCGCGTGACCGCCGAAGGGTATTTCGGCGCGAACGACGAGGCCGCGCGCGACGAAATGCGTAAAAATCTCGCGGCCCAGCGTATCGCCGACTACAAGAGCGGCGAATACAAACGCGCCGGAGGGGTGCCGGCGCCCGAAGAGCTTGACAAAGACGCCCCCTTCTTCGTGAAGGATTACGTCGGCTATTACAAGACCGAACGGGGCTATCATCCCCGGTCGCTCAACTCGAACGACGGGTGGAACGCGACCTCGGCGATCTCGTTTTTGAATATGCCCCTCGAGTCGTACGCGGGGGAGATCAAAAGCGCGGTTTTGCTGGTTCACGGCGAAAAGGCCCATTCGCGTTATTTCAGCGAAGACCTCTTTAAAAAGCTCAAAGGCGAGAACAAACAGCTTCTGATCGTTCCGGGCGCGGTCCACACCGACCTTTACGACAAGGTCGACGTGATCCCGTTCGACGCGATCGAGGCGTTTATCCGAAAAGCGATCGGTTAAAAACCGGTTCGGAACAGCTTCTATGCCCAACGACAAACGTCCGCAGGAGTTCCGCCCTCTGCGCCGGGCCGACCAGGCGCTTTCCCGCGACGAGGCCGAAACGATTCTCGGCGAGGCGAAAACCGCCGTTCTGGCCCTTTCCGGCGACGGCGGTTTCCCCTACGCCGTGCCGGTCAATCCGGTTTATCACGAGGGAAAGATCTATTTTCATTCCGCTCCGGAAGGCCACAAGATCGACGCCTTGCGCCGCTGCGCCAAAGTGTCCCTCTGCGTCGTCGCGCAAGACGACGTGCTTCCCGAAAAACTCACGACCGCCTATCGGAGCGTGATCGTTTTCGGCCGGGCGCGGATTGTCGACCGTCCGGACGAACAGCGCCGGATCGCCGAACTGATCGGCGGGAAATACGCGCCCGGTTATCCCGAGCTCTGCCGCCGCGCCGTCGACGCCGCCCTTTCCGCCGGCAAGATGGTTTGTGTGGAAATCGTGCCCGAACATATTGCCGGCAAGTGCGGCCGTCAGGTTCTTCTCCGGCGGCGGGAAACGGAATCGCGTTGATCGCCGGCCGTTCCCGTTCCGAAACGATTCTTCTTCCGGCCTTTTCTTTCGCCGCCAAAAAATAAAAGAGCCCGCTTTCGCGGGCTCTTCGTCGAAAAACGGACGGACCGTTTTCTTTTCCGAACTCAGCGGCTGTTGAGTTCTTTGTATTTGAGCCAGACGTTGAAGTCGGGTTCCATCGCGGCGGCTTCGTCGGCCGAGGGAACTTCGAGCGGACGGACGACGCGGAATCCGACGAACGGCGCGTCGGTCATCCACCAGATCGACTGCGGGAACTGCGGGTCCTGCTTTTTCCACTCTTTGGTCGAGACGATCCGGCGGGCGCTGCGGCAATCGGCGGCTTCGTCGACGCAGGAACCGCCGCGGGCGATCTCGTCGAACATCTTATAGACCGACTTCGCCTTTTTCGCTTTTACGAAATCGCCGTCCTGTTTTCCTTCGGCGCGTTTTTTATAGGCGTTTTTGTCGTAGTCGTCCAGAACCCATTCGCAGACGTTTCCGGCCATGTCGTACAACCCCCAGGCGTTCGGCTTTTTCTGCATGATTTCATGGTAGCCGTCGGGCGAGTTGGCCAGGTACCAGGCGTTGTCGTCGATCGCCGAGTCGTCGTCGCCGAAATAGTATTCGGTGGTCGTTCCGGCGCGGCAGGCGTATTCCCATTCCGCTTCGGTCGGCAGACGGTAGTAGCGGCCGGTCATGGCGGTCAGCCATTTGCAGTACATCTGCGCGGCGTAACGGGTCATCCCGCTGGCGGGATACCCGGCTTTACTGCTGTTGTCGTAACTGATCGAACCGATGCTGTAAGGGGCGGTCGGCATCGCCATGGCGTCGGCGACGTCGTTTCGTTCGGGATAGAGCTTTTCCGCCTGGCTGGCCTTGTGCGCCTTGGCGAGGGTCAGGAGGGCGAAGAGCTGGAACTCTTCCCAGGTCGTTTCGTGTTCTTCCATCCAGAACGGCTTCACGGTGACTTCCGCCGCCGGAGCTTCGTCGGGCTGGCCGTTTTCGCTCCCCATCGTGAAGGTGCCCCCCGGAATCGGGATCATCTTGAACGTGAGCGTTCCGCCGGTGCTCGTCTGAAGCGTCTCTTCGTAGACTTTCATATCGGCTTCGGAGGCCGCCTCGGCGTCGGCGTTCGGAACGGCGTTTTCAAGCCACTGGAGGCTCGACTGGGTCGCCGGGTTCTGGGTCAGGTCTTCCTGGGCATACGCGCAGGAGACGGCCGCTGCCATCAGGGCCGCGGCGAGCAGCATCATTTTTTTCATCTGCAAATACTCCTCAAATCTAACGCCCCTCCGGCCCGCGGAGGGTGAAACCGCACCCACCTTTCCGGATGAGAAGGAGAGCGCTCGAAAAAACTTTCGCCCCCATTTTACCAGAAACGGGCGGTTTTCCAATTATTCACCCCCTGTTTTTCGAAATTTTTCGGGAAATTTCTTTCGCGCCGTCTGAAAAGCGGGAAAATTTCTTCGGCTTCGCCGCGCGCGGGGCGTGCCGAAAAAGAGCCGCGCGAAAGGGCTTGGAGGGTTACAGGTTCTCTTAATTGGGATATAATGAGGCGTCGGGGCGCTTTCGGCGTCCCCGGCCGTAGAAATTTGTTTAATCGTAGTTCCCAAAATGATGCGCGGACCCTCTTTGTTTCAGGGGCGCGCAAAGAAAGGGTCGTGAAAATGCTGAAAGTCATTCTGCCGGACGGATCGGAGAAAAGTTATTCAAACCCCGTAAAAGTGATCGACGTCGCCGCCGAAATCGGCGCCGGGCTCGCTAAGGCGACCCTGGCCGGCGCGGTAACCTTTCCCGACCGGCTCGACCCGAGCGGGCACCCCGTGACGAAGACCCTTTCGGCCGACGCGCTCCTTCCCGCCGAAGGGACGGTCAAACTCCGTCTCCTCACCAAAAAGGACCCCGAATCGCTCGATATTCTCCGCCATTCGACCGCGCACATTATGGCGCGGGCGGTGATGCGCCTCTTCCCGAACGTCCAGCTGGCGTTCGGTCCGACGACTGAATCCGGCTTTTACTACGATTTCCTCTGCGACAAGCCGTTCTCGGAAGAGGATTTCGCCGCCATCGAAGACGAGATGAAAAAGATCGTCAAGGCCGACGAGGCGTTCGAACGGGTCGAAATGCCCCGCGCCGAGGCGATTCAGCTTCTTGCCGACATGGGACAGACGCTCAAAGTCGATCACCTGCAGACCGGTCTTTCCGACCAGGAGACGGTCTCGTTCTACCGTCAGGGGGAATTCATCGATCTCTGCCGCGGCCCGCATATCCCGTCGGCCAAATGGGTCGGCGCGTTCAAGGTCTTGTCGGTCGCGGGCGCCTACTGGAAAGGGGACGCCAACAACGTCCAGCTCCAGCGCCTTTACGGAACCGCCTTCTTCGACAAGAAAGAGCTCGAATCGTATCTGGTTCAGCTCGAAGAGGCGAAGAAGCGCGACCACCGCGTTCTGGGGAAACGGCACGAGCTGTTCATGGTCGATTCGAAGATCGGCAGCGGTCTGGTCGTTTGGCTTCCGAAAGGGGCGATCATTCGCCGCGAACTCGAAAACTTCATTTACAAAGAGCTGATCCGCCACGGCTATCAGCCGATGTATTCGCCGGTGATCTGCCGCGTCGAGCTTTTCGAGACGAGCGGTCATTACCCCTACTACGCCGACAGCCAGTTCCCGCCGATGGTTCTGAAAGACGGCGACCGCTACCTTCTCCGCCCGATGAACTGTCCGCTCCACGTGATGACATACAACTTAAAACCGCGCAGTTACCGCGACCTGCCCCTGCGTCTGGCCGAGTTCGGGAACGTCCATCGGTTCGAGCAGTCGGGGGAACTGAACGGTATGACGCGCGTACGCGGGTTTACGCAAGACGACGCGCACATCTTCTGCACCGAAGACCAGGTCGAGGACGAGTTCCGCGGCTGTATCGAGATGACCCAGCTCGTCTTGAAGACGATGGGCTTTACCGACTATGAGGTCCGGCTCAGTTTCCGCGACTGGGTCAGCGACAAATACGTCGGCGATCCCGAAAACTGGAAAAAGGCGCAAAACGCGCTCGAAAAGGTCTGCCGCGACATGAACCTGCCGAAACTCGACATCGTCGAGGGTGAAGCCGCCTTCTACGGGCCGAAAGCCGACTTCATCGTCCGCGACTGTCTCGGCCGGAAATGGCAGCTCGGAACCGTTCAGCTCGACTACAATCTGCCTTCCCCCTCGCGGTTCGATCTGAAGTATATCGGCGCCGACAATCAGCCGCATCAGCCGGTGATGATCCACCGCGCGCCGTTCGGCTCGTTCGAGCGGTTCACCGGAATCCTGATCGAGCATTTCGCCGCGGCGTTCCCCCTCTGGCTTTCGCCGGAACAGGTCCGCGTCATGACGGTTAGCGAAAAGTTCAACGAATACGCCAAACAGGTCGAAAAGGCTCTCCTCGACGCCGACCTGCGCGTGACGACCGATCTGCGTCCCGAAAAGATCGGCGCGAAGATCTTTTCGGCCCGCGGCGACCTGGTCCCCTATATCTGCGTCGTCGGCGCGAAAGAAGCCGAAAGCGGGACGGTTGCCGTCCGGAGCCGGAAAGACGGCGAGCTGGGCGCGATGCCGATCGCCGAATTTACACAAAAGCTGAAGGACGAGATCGCAGCCAAGACGCTCCCCTTCTGACCCTTTAACGCGAAAGAGCCGGTATGTTTGCCGCCGAAATCATTTCGATCGGGGACGAGCTGACAAGCGGGGCGCTGGTCGACACGAACAGCGCCTACCTGAGCCGCGAACTCGCCGATCCGGGGATTCCGGTTCTCTGTCATACGACCGTCGGGGACGACCTGGCCGCGATGGTCGGAGTCTTCCGCGCCGCCCTTTCGCGCAGCGATCTGGTTCTGGTGACCGGCGGACTCGGCCCGACCGAAGACGACCTGACCCGTCAGGCGGCCGCCGAATCCGTCGGGGTCGATTTGACGCAGGACCTTTCGGCGATGGAGCATATCCGCGCCCTGTTTGAAATCCGCGGCCGCGCGATGCCCTCTTCGAACGAAATCCAGTCGTTTTTTCCGCGCGGCGCGCGCGTGATCGGCAACCCCCACGGAACCGCGCCCGGCTTCGAACTGGAAGTTTGCCGCGGCGAGGCGGTGCCGGGTTCCGGGCGGGCGAAGATGCTCGTCTTTCCCGGCGTTCCCGCCGAACTTCGCGAGATGTGGGAGTGTTCCGGCCGCCGTCTTTCGCTAAATTGGCAATACGAACTGACCGGAAAACGCTATACGACGGTGACGCGCGTTCTGCGCACCTTCGGCGCGGGAGAGAGCGACGTCGAGTCGCGCTTGCCCCATCTGATCGCCCGCGATCGCGACCCCCGGGTCGGGATCACCGCCGCGCAGGGAGTGATCTCGCTTCGGATCGCCGCGCGGGGGGAAGACGCCGCCGAATGCCGGCGCCGGGTCGACGAGACGGCGCGTGTGATTTACGACCGGCTCGGCGATTTGGTCTTCGGCGAGGGGGACGCGACCCTCGCCTCGGTCGTCTCGGAAAAACTCGCCGCCGCCGGAAAGCGCCTGGCCGTTCTCGAGTGGGGAACGGGCGGGTTCCTCGCCCAGCAGGTTCCCCGCGCCGTTTTCGCCGGAGGTCTGGTCGATTCGGGGGACGGCTTGATTCGAAAGACGCTCGGCCTTGCGGCCGGCGCTCCCCTGGAAGAGACGCTTCGCGCCTGGCGGAAAACGACCGGCGCCGACGCGGTCTTGGCGGTCGGCCCTTTCCCGGCAGGGGAAGAAGAGACGCTCGCCGAACGGTTTCCCGTTCCGACGGCGGCGCTTCTGGGCGACGCGTATCGGGAAGCCTCGTATCCCTACGGGTTCCACCCGGCGATCGTCAAACCGGTCTTCGCCGCCCGCGCGTTCGACCTTCTGCGAAGGCTCCTTTTCTGATTTTCCGGTCTTTTTCTCGGGAAAGACGCTCCTTTCCGATTTTTCGGGGAATATTATAATTCTTATAGAAATCGGGGGGATCGCCGGGCGTTTTTGAGGTCCGGCGCCGTTTTACCATATCAGGTTCACCTAAAAGAAAGTTAAAACAATGGCTCTGATCGTTCAAAAATTCGGCGGGACGAGTGTCGCCGACACGCAGAAAATCCTGGCGGCGGCGCGCAAGGCGATCCGCGAAGTCAAGGCGGGGAACAAGGTCGTGATGGTCGTCAGCGCGATGGGGAAAAACACCGACCACCTGATCGCCCTGGCCAAGGAGATCAGCGAAAACCCGAATTCCCGCGAACTCGACATGCTCATGTCGACCGGCGAACAGGTGACCGTTTCGCTCATGGCGATGGCGCTCCAGTCGCTCGGTCATCAGGCGGTCAGCTACACCGCCGCGCAGATCGGGATTCGGACCGACAACGCTTTCAATAAAGCGCGGATCAAGAGCATTTCGACCGAACGGATGCGCAAGAGCCTCGACGAAGGGAAGATCGTGATCGCCGCCGGGTTCCAGGGGATCGACGACGACCTGAACATCACCACGCTCGGGCGCGGCGGAAGCGACACCACCGCCGTCGCCCTGGCCGCCGCGCTGGGCGCCGACTCGTGCGACATCTACACCGACGTCGACGGCGTCTATTCGGCCGACCCGCGGATCGTGCCCGAGGCGCGGAAGATGGACCGGATCAGTTACGACGAGATGCTCGAAATGGCGAGTCTCGGCGCCGGGGTCATGCACAGCCGGTCGATCGAGTTCGCCAAGAAATTCGCCACCCAGGTCCATGTGCGGAGCAGTTTCAGCGACACACCCGGCACGATCATCGGCGCGGAACCGGAATCGGATAAGATTCCCGTCTGCGGGATGGCGCTCGAAAAGAACGAGTCGCGGATCACCGTCGCCGGAGTCCCCGACGTGCCGGGCGTCGTGATGAAACTCTTCTCGAAAATCGCCGCCGCGCGGATTCCGGTCGATATGATCGTTCAGAGCGCCGGGAGCCAGGGGAAGACCGACATTTCGTTCACCGTCAGCGGGGGAGACCTGCACAACGCCCTGGAACTGGTCAAGAAGGTCGCCGAAGAGATCGGCGCCAAAGAGGTGACCGGCGACGACAACCTTTCGAAGGTCTCGATCGTCGGGCTCGGCATGGAGACACGGCACGGCGTGGCGCAGACGATGTTCCGCGTTCTGGCCGAACGCGAAATCAACGTCGAGATGATCACGACCAGCGAAATCAAAGTTTCGGTTCTGGTCGACCGCGCCCAGGGGGTCGAAGCGCTTCGCGCCGTTCACGCCGCGTTCCAGCTCGATCGCGAACCGGCCGACCGCGACGAGGTCAAGGCCGACGTCGACCTTTCCGCCGCGCAGACCTCGCTGGCCGACGCCGGCTATTCGTCGGCGGTCCTTTCCGACGTTCTCGTCTCGCGCCTGAGCGGGATGGAAGACATTGTCATCGAACAGATCGCGCTCGACCGCTCTCAGATGCGCGTGACCCTTTCGGGGCTTCCCGACAACCCCGGTCTGGCCGCCGAACTTTTCGGCCGGATCGCCGAGAAGTCGGTTGTGGTCGATATGATCGTTCAGTCGAGCGGCGATAAGGCGCAGGGGGTGGCGGAGATCAGTTTCACCGTTCCGCGCGAAAACCTGCCGCAAATCGAGTCGCTCGCCGAAGAGTTCAAGGCCAAACATCATTGCGAAGTCTCGTGGAATCCGACCGTGGCGAAACTCTCGGTTCGCGGAACAGGGCTTCGGAGCCATACCGATCTGGCGCTTCGGATGTTCGAGACGTTCTACCGCGCCAAGATCAACGTCAGTATCATCGGAACGAGCGAACGAAGCGTTAACGTCGTGATCGACGACGCCGACGGGGACGAAGGGTTCAAGCTGCTGAAACGCGAATTCGGAGAAGAGCTCGCCTGATCCTTTTGAAATCGGATTTTCATTTCCCGCCGGCAGATTGCTCCGAAACGCGGTCTGCCGGCGTTTTTGCTCCGACGGCGTGACGGCGGAACGCCGCTTTTTGCCGGTCCGGTCGGGACGCGGTCCCTTTGTTCGCGGCCCGTTTCGCCGTTCCGAACAAGGGATAACCCCCTTTTCATTCGGGGGGCATGCGACTATAATGGGCGATACGGAGGATTATTTAATATGAGAAGAGAAGTCGATTTATCCCCCTACGGAATTTTTGTCAGCCGCGTTCACCGGAATCCCTCTCCGGCCCAGCTTTACGAAGACGCCATTCTTCGAGAGAACGCCGCCGTCACTTCGTCCGGGGCTCTGATGAACAGTTCGGGCGCGAAGACGGGCCGCAGTCCCAAGGATAAACGGATCGTCGATAATCCCGAAAGTACCGGCGACGTCTGGTGGGGGCCCGTCAACCAAAAAATTTCCGACGATTCGTTCCTCTATAACCGCCGCCGCGCGATCGACTACCTCAACACCCGCGATCTGATCTACGTGATCGACGGGTTCGCCGGCTGGGATAAAGAAAACCGAATCAAGGTGCGGGTCATCTGCGCCCGCGCCTACCACGCCCTTTTCATGTCGAATATGCTCGTTCGGCCGACCCCCGAAGAGCTCCTGCACTTCGGCAAGCCCGATTACGTCATCTTCAACGCCGGACAGTTCCCCGCCGACCCGTCGGTCGAGTCGGTCTCGTCGACCACGAGCGTCGCGCTCAACTTCGAACGGGGCGAGTTCGTCATTCTGGGGACGGAATACGCCGGCGAGATGAAAAAAGGCGTCTTTACGATCATGAACTATCTGATGCCGAAAAACGGCATCCTTTCGATGCACTGTTCGGCCAACGAGGGCACCGCCGGCGACGTCTCGCTCTTCTTCGGGCTTTCCGGAACCGGCAAGACGACCCTGTCGACCGAACCGAACCGGAAGCTGATCGGCGACGACGAGCATTATTGGACCGACCACGGGATCGTCAATATCGAAGGGGGATGTTACGCCAAGTGCATCAACCTTTCGAAAGAGAACGAGCCGGAAATTTACGACGCGATCCGTTTCGGCACCGTCTTGGAGAACACCGTTTTCGACGACAAGACCCGTCTGGTCGACTTCTACGACTCCTCGCTGACCGAGAACACCCGCGCCTCGTACCCGATCGAGTTTATCGAGAACATCAAAAAGCCGTGCATTGGGAACCATCCGAGCAACATCATCCTTCTGACGTGCGACGCGTTCGGCGTCCTTCCGCCGGTGAGCCTCCTGACTCCCGAACAGGCGATGTACCACTATATCAGCGGTTATACCGCCAAAGTCGCCGGTACCGAAGTCGGGATCGTCGAACCGCAGGCGACTTTTTCGGCCTGTTTCGGCGCGGCGTTTCTCGTCTGGCATCCGACGAAATACGCCGAACTCCTCGCCGAGAACATCAAAAAATACGGCTCGCGCGCCTGGCTGGTCAACACCGGCTGGTGCGGCGGAAAGTACGGCGTCGGCAAACGCCTTTCGATCCGCCACACCCGCGCCATTATCGACGCGATCCACAGCGGCGAGTTGGCCAAGGCGCCGACGGTCGTCGATCCGATCTTCGGTCTGCGCGTTCCGACGGTCTGCCTGAACGTTCCCCCCGCGGTTCTGATTCCGGAAAACGCCTGGGACGACAAAGAAGAGTATGAAAAGACCGCGCGCAAACTCGCCGGGCTTTTCCACGAAAACTTCGCGAAATACGCCGATCACGCGAACGACGCGATCAAAAACGCCGGTCCCCCCTGCGTTGAGGGGTAACGATATTTTCCATGGAAGAACCGATCCCCGTTCCGGAAATCGAAGCCGTCAAACCCGAGCCTTTCTGGCGCGCCGCCGTTCTTTCGCCGGTGCGCGGGATGCGGCGGCTTTACGATTGGGTTCTTTCGTGGTCGTACTCGCCGTTCGGTCCCTCGGTTCTCGCCCTGGTTTCGTTCGCCGAGAGCTCCTTCTTTCCGATCCCGCCCGATCCGCTTCAGATCGCCCTTTCGATCGAGCGGCCCCGCCGTTCGTTCCGTTACGCGCTGATCAGCGCCGTCGCGTCGGTTCTGGGCGCCCTTTTGGGCTGGGTGATCGGCCACGCCCTCTGGGGATGGCTCGAACCCTATTTCGTTCCGAACATCATCTCCGAAGCGCACATGCTCAAAGTCCGCGACTTCTTCGACTCGTGGGGGTTCTGGGCGCTCTTCGCCGCCGCTTTTACGCCTCTTCCGTTTAAGGCGTTTACGATCACCGGCGGAATGATGGCGATGCCGATCCCCGCTTTCGTCGTCGCCTGTTTCGTCGGCCGTTCGCTTCGGTTCTTTGCCGTGGCGGCTCTCCTCTTTTTCTTCGGACCGTCGGTGAAAGGGTTCATTGACAAATATTTCGGGATCCTTTCGGTCATCTTCCTGGTGATGCTCGTCGGCGGGTTTTACTTGATCAAGTTCATCCTCTAATCGGAACGGGGGCTTTGCCGATGCAAACCGAGTCGAATCAGACGAGTCTTTCCGCCCCGGTCTCGGATTGTTGCCGATGGGGGCGTTTTTTTCTCTTCCTGGCGATCGCCGCGCTGGTGACCGGTTCCGATTTGGGCACGAAACGCTTCTTCTTCGACCGGCTCGGCTTTCCGTCCGGCAGCGTGGAATGGGTGATCACGGATGTTTTCGGATTCCAGACGAGCCTGAACCCCGGCGCCCTTTGGGGGGTCGGCGCGCGGCAGACGACGTTCCTTTCGGCCGTCTCGTTCGCCGCGCTTTTTGGGGTTCTCTACTGGCTCTACCGCGAGGGGGGGAAATCCCTCCTGTGCGTCGTTTCGCTGGCGCTGATTGCCGGCGGGATATTGGGCAACCTGTGGGACCGCCTGGCGCTGCACGGGATCGTCTGGCCTCCGGGATACGTCGGTCACCTCGCCGGAACTCCGGTTCACGCGGTCCGCGACTGGATATTGGTGATGATCGGCTCGTATCACTGGCCGAACTTTAATATTGCCGACGCCGCCCTGGTCGGCGGCGTGACGCTGATGATCCTGCGCGTCTTCCTGACTCCGAACCCGGAGCGCGAGCGCGAACAGAGAGAGGTTACGGGATAGTTGAATGGTGCGAAAGAAACGCGACGACCTCTTTGAAAATTCGCAGATGACCTTTCTGGAACATCTCGACGAGCTTCGGTATCGTCTCATTCAGGCGATCTACTGGCTGGCCGCCGGTTTCGTTCTCGCCCTCATTCCGCTCGGAAGCCACGGCTCGCTCACCAGCCGGGCGGTCTCGTGTATCCAGCGCCCGCTGACCCAGGCGCTCGAACGTTACTACACCGAACATTCGACCCGCAAACTCTCCGGCGAGATGGATCAGCTTCGGCAGCTCGGCTACTCGCAGAACGTCACGCAGATCCCCCAGCGGCTCGGTATGGCCGAACGCGAGATCTGGCTCTTTCCCGAAGACATCGCCCGGCTCCGGCGAATTCTGGACGGCGACGCCGCCGACGCGGCGCCCGACTCGCCGGTTCTCCTGACGAACAGACAGGCGCTCGAACTGGTCGACAATTTCGACCGCGAATCCGCCGCGCCGGCCGGCGCGGCGGGACCCGCCGATCCGATCTCCTTCTTCTTTTGGGAGAAACTCGAAAACGACCCGCGGATCCGCGCCAAATCGCTCAGTATGCCCGAGACGTTCGTCATCTTCTTGAAAGCCGCGCTCGTTCTCGGCGCCTTTATCGGAAGTCCCGGTCTCTTTTACCATTTCTGGGCGTTCGTCGGGGCGGGGCTCTATCCGAAAGAGCGGCGTTTGGTCTACCGCTTTTTTCCGTTCAGTCTGGGTCTCTTCTTCGCCGGAGCGGCGCTGGCATACTTCGTCGTTTTCCAGTTCGTGCTCCACTACCTGCTGACCTTCAACTCGGGGCTGAACATCGACCCCGATCCCCGGATCAGCGAATGGCTGAAACTGGCGATCGGTCTTCCGATCGGATTCGGGGTCGGGTTCCAGCTGCCGCTGGTGATGTTCGCCCTCTATCGCCTCCGCATCTTTACCACCAAAGACTACATCAACCAGTGGCGGATTTCCGTCCTGGTGATCGCCTTCGGCGCGATGATGCTCACCCCTCCCGATCCGGGGAGTATGTTCTGTATGATGGTTCCGCTGATCTCGCTCTATTTCCTGGGGATCGGCCTGTGCAAACTGTGGCCCCTGCCGAAGAGCGAATTCGACGAGGCCGACGAGGAAGATTAACACGAAAGAGAAGTTTCGATGAACGAGGAATTTACTCCGAAATCCGATTTTTTCATTGGCATTGATTCCGACGGGTGCGCGTTCGACACGATGGAACTGAAACAGAAGTAGTGTTTCATTCCGGCGATCATCAAGCACTGGGGATGGCAGAGCGTCAGTAAATACGCGCGCGAGGTGATCGAGTTCGTGAACCTCTATTCCAAGACGCGCGGAATCAACCGGTTCCCCGCCCTGATCGACGACTTCAAATGGCTCGCCAAACGTCCCGAGGTGATCGCCCGCGGTCTGAAAGTCGAGCCCCCGCAAGAGATTATCGACTGGATGAACCGCGAGACGAAACTCGGCAACGCCGCCCTGGCGGCCGAAGTCGAGCGGACCGGCGATCCGGTTCTGAAAAAGACGCTCGCCTGGTCTCTTGAAGTGAACGAGGTGATCGACGCGATCGTCGGGGAAGGGGTCGCCCCGTTCCCGCTGGTGCGCGAAAGCCTCGAAAAGGCGGGGAAGAAGGCCGACATCATGGTCGTTTCGGCCACGCCTCAGGCCGCGCTGGTCAAGGAGTGGGAAAATCAGGGCCTCCTCCCCTACGTCTCGACGATCGCCGGGCAGGAGATCGGCACCAAGAAGGAGTCGCTCCGCTGGGCCGCCCGCTATCCGAAAGACCACGCGCTGATGATCGGCGACGCGCCGGGAGATTACAAGGCGAGCGTCGCCAACGACGTTCTCTTTTTCCCGATCAATCCCGGCGACGAAGAAAAGAGCTGGGAAGCGTTCTTGAACGAAGGGCTCGACCGCTTCTTCGCGGGAACGTTCGCCGGCGAGTATCAGCGGCGGCTCCTCGACGAGTTCGACCGCCATCTGCCGGAACTCCCCCCCTGGAAAACCGTCTGACTTTTAACAGGTTCCCGCGTGTGAACCGGAAAGGAAATCCGCGATGAAATGTCCCTACTGCCGGGCCGATAACGACCGCGTCGTCGACACGCGGGTCGCCGAAGACGGGTTTATGATCAAACGCCGCCGCTACTGCAACGTCTGCAACCGCCGATTCACCACCTACGAGCGGATTGAGGTGACGAATATTCGCGTCATCAAGCGGGACGGAACCCGCGTGCCGTTCGACCGCGAGAAGCTCCGCAAAGGGGTCGAACGCGCCTGTTGGAAACGGCCGGTCAGCGAAGGGCAGATCTCGGCGCTGATCGCGCGGGTCGAGACGAAAATCGAGAACGACGGCGAGAACGAAATCGACACCGACTACATCGGCGAAAACGTTCTGGAATGTCTGCGCGAACTCGACGAGGTCGCCTACGTTCGGTTCGCCTCGGTCTATCGGAAGTTCGACAGCGTCGACGACTTCTCGCGCGAACTCCATTCCCTTGTCAAAGAGCAGTCGAAAAACCGCCGTCAGGGGAAAATGCGCAAGGGGGGCGGGGCGTCCGAATAGACTGATCCGAGCTTGATAAGGTTTGATATTAGAAAAAATAGAAAAAGCAGGCAAAGAATGTTGACGTTCTTTCCTGTTTGTGGATATAATAATGGGGCGGAACGCCGCCCGCGTCCCTTTCGATAAAACCGGTTGTATCGGTTAGGGCGCGCGGGGCGATTCCCTTCCGCCGATTTTCCCCGTTTCCCGACAAGGGGGGCGGGAAGGGGAGCCGATTTAACAGATAAGGAGTCTGATCGGCTTTCCCGCCGCGGCCGGGGACGGTCCCGGAATGCCGCAAGTTGGCCGGCGGTTCGGCTGTCCGATCGAAGAGAGAGGTTGTTTTATGAACCTGGTTGGAAAGATATTTGTAAGTCTCATTGCGATCATGAGCATCATCTTTTTTTCGCTCTCGCTGACGCTCTACGCCAACCACAAGAACTGGAAAGAGGATGCCGCCGCCAAACAGCAGCGGATCGCCGAACTCGATAAAGAAAAGACCACGCTGACCGCTCAGAAGCAAGACCTCGAAAACAAGATCGCCAAAGAGCGGGAAGCCTACGAAGCGACGATCGGCGCTCTTCACGACGTGGTGCAGGATCTCCAGGTTCAGAACGACACGCTGACCGAACGGGAACAGCAGACCGAAAAAGATCTGCAGCAGCGTCTCGACGTGATCGCGGCGAACAACGCCGCCATTAAGGATTATCAGGACACGTTAAAGACGATGACCGACGATCTG